>NZ_WHTD01000001.1 GCF_009379765.1 Actinophytocola sp.
GCGGATGAGCATGGCCATCGCGCCGCCGATCATGAAGAACGCGAACGCCGTGACCAGGTACATCACGCCGATCTTCTTCGGATCGGTCTCCCGGAACAGCTGCAGCAGGTACGAACCCTTGGCAGCCGGACGCGCCGGGTAGGGCCGCGTGGCAATCGGCTTCGGGGCTACCGCCGTCACCGCAACACCTCCAGAGCCGCCCTCCCGAGGGCAACCCAGTTGAAGTGGACTGAATAGTCCGCATTGCACTCGCCGCTGACGCTGATGTCAAATGCGACAGACGGGACAGTCTCGTCTGCGGACGGGGACGAACCAGACTTGGACTACCAGGAGTTGCCTTCGGCCGCGCGTCAGCTGCGGCGCTGTTGACCGAAAGGACGAGGTATTGCGCACGATCGGCCAACGCCGGGCAGGTCTGGGTCGCACGGAACGTACTGTCGCGGCATGTCCGGCGACAGAATCACCCTCTCCTCGGAGTGGGAGTCAGACCACTCGGTCGAAGCGGTCGTTGAAGACGTATTCGCCGCGATCCTCGCGAGACAGGGGCACACCCTCCGCAACGTGCGGCGGCTTGAAGATCTCTACCGGTGGCGCGACGCGGTGGTCGTGGCCGTCGAGGAGCGGGCCCACAGCCCGGAGCGACTGATCGGTCCGGGGGCGTAGCGGGGGCGATCACTGGTACCGGCCGTCGAACCGGCTCTGCCGACCGACCTCGATGAATGACAGGCCGACGACCTTACCGTCTTTCACGATCCAGCGCAGGTCGTAGCAGGCACGGTAGCTCGGCGGCCAGAAGGACCAGAAGCGACCGTCGTCGTCCAGATACCACTCGCCTCGAGTCGGTCGGCCGTGCTCCACATATGTGGTGTCACCACCCGACTCGAAGCGCTGAGTCGCGCCATCGTCGTAGGCAAGGCTTGCCGCCGTCAGCGCCGTGGGGATGTGTTCGACAGCCACCTCGTCGCCATCTTCGACGTGCAGGTCTTCCAGCGATAGAGCCATCTGCTCCTCCTGACATCGGCCCGGCGACGGGCAACCCGGGTCTGATGTAGTGGACTATACAGTCCATACGCAGGCGTGCTGTGCCCGAGGTGCCGGCACGGCCATCGTCTGTCACAGGACGCCCCGCGCGGTTGCCCAGTACGTCGAACTGGACGCCATCTGGGATCTCCGCAGGGCAGAGTCCTCGTTGCGGAGTTGGGGCATTGATCTCGACGACGAGCCCGCCCCCGCCTCCGACGCCTCGTTGGATACCGCCGAACTGACGATCGCCGGACTCGTCGCCACAGGCTGGTCCAACGCGGACATCGCCACCGCGTTGTCGCTGCCACGGGACGTCGTACAGGCAAGCGTGGCGAAAGTCATCGCCGTGACGAGTGCCGGCTCACGGTTCGCCGTCACCCCGGCCAGGATCCACGAACTCACCCGCCGAAACGGTCCTGGGGACACGCACAGCACTAGGCAGTGATCGCCTTGGTGACCAGCGATCGCAATGCGGGGACGACCTCCGCCTCGAACCAGGGGTTCTTGGATTGCCAGCGGAAGTTCAGCGGCGACGGATGCACCAGCGGGATTGTGGACGGCAGGTACTCCGCGTAGGCACGCAGGGTCTCGGTCAGGCTCGGCTTCACCCGATCTCCCAGGTGGTACTTCTGGGCGTATCCGCCCACCAGGATCGTGAGGACGAGGCCCGGTAGCTCACCGAGGATCCGTTCGTGCCACAGGCCTGCGAAGTCCTTGCGCGGCGGAAGATCACCGGAAGTGCCTTTGCCCGGGTAGTAGAAGTCCATCGGGATGATCGCGAACATGTTCGGGTCGTAGAACTGCTCTTCGTCGACGCCAAGCCAGGCACGCAGCTTAACGCCACTGGCGTCGTTCCACGGCTCGCCGCTCTCCTGGGCTTTTCGGCCGGGCGCCTGCCCGATGAGCGCGACCCGGGCAGCCGATGCCACGGAGTAGATCGGTTCGTAGCCGAGGTCGCGGGCCCAGGCGTTGGACTGATGAGCGATGATCTCCGCCCGGATCCGGTCGAGGTTGGTTTGCACGATTCCCCTCCGAGGTGGACCACTCAGTCCAACTCACGCGGCATCTTAGCTGCCGCTGATGCAGGGGTGCCCCCTCGGGAACGCTCAGTACTGGCGCTGAGCCTCTGCCAGGCGAGTACGGTCTGGGACGTTGACGACGCTGATCGCGCACAGCCGAGTTCTGGAATGGACCTTTTCGTTCAGTTATGCTTCGCTTCGACTCAGGAGGTGTCGATGGGTGTCGTCAGCAGGGGGTTTCAGGGGCGCCGGGAGAGTGCCGCTGCGGACCTGCCTCCCGGCCAGTACTTGACCCGGGACTTCCCGGTGCTGCAGGCCGGGCCAACCCCGAGTATTCCCCTCGACGCGTGGCGGTTCAGCATCCGCGCGGAGACCGGGGCGGAGACCACGTGGACATGGCGAGAGCTGATGGCTCTGCCGGCCGAGCAGCCGACCGTGGACATCCACTGCGTGACCAGGTGGTCGAAGTTCGGCACCACCTGGGAGGGCGTCTCGCTCGACACTCTGTTCGAGAAAGTCGAGACAGCCGCCGACTACGCGCTGGTTCGTTCCTATGGCGGCTACACCACGAATCTGCCGTTGGAGGACCTGCTCGACGGCAAGGCGTGGATCGCCTACCGCTACGACGGTGAAGAGTTGGCGGGTGTGCACGGTGGCCCGGCGCGGCTGCTGGTGCCGCATCTCTACTTCTGGAAGTCGGCGAAGTGGGTGACGGGCATCGATCTTCTCCACGACGACGAGCCCGGATTCTGGGAACAGCTCGGCTACCACAACTACGGCGACCCGTGGCGCGAACAGCGCTACACCGGCGACTGAGCCGATGACCGAACCCGCAACAATCGCTCGGCTGCGTCTCGGTTGGCTGGTCGCGACGGCTGCGGAAATCCGGGAGGTGACTCCCACCGCGCGCACGATCGTGTTCGACGTCCCCGGCTGGCCTGGCCACGCCGCGGGACAACATGTCGATGTGAAGCTCACCGCCCCCGACGGGTACAGCGCGCAGCGCAGTTACTCCATCGCCGCCCCGGCCGATGGCGACCGTGTCGAGCTGACCGTGCAGCGGGTGCCTGGTGGTGAGGTCCCCCCCTACCTGGTCGACGAGCTGGCCGTCGGCGACCAACTCGAGTTGCGCGGACCGATCGGCGGTTGGTTCACCTGGCGGGGTACAGAGACGACACCGGTGCTCCTGGTCGCGGGCGGCTCAGGCATCGTTCCGATCATGGCCATGGTCCGGCAACGGGCGCGCGTCACAGATCCGCCACCGTTCACTGTCCTCTACTCCGTGCGCACCCCAGCCGACATCTATTACGACGCCGAGCTCCGGTCCCGTCCCGGTCTGGACGTCACGATCTTGTTCAGCCGGAAAGCGTTCGGCACCAACCGCCCGGCGGGTCGGATCGGCCCGGACGACCTCGCCGCCGCACGTCCGCCCGGAATGGACGCGCGCACCTACATCTGCGGCCCTACCAGCTTCGTCGAGACGGTTTCCGTGCTCCTCCTGGCTCAAGGGCAGAACCCCGGAACCATCCGGACTGAACGCTTCGGACCGAGCGGAGGACGATGATGAGCACGATCTCGGACGGCGACCACATCTATGGCGTAAAGGGCAACCACGTCGGCGACTACATCGACGGCAACGGTGCGGGTGGCCCGTTCAGCGAGGCGCTCGGCATCGACGCCACAACTGTCGTGCTGACCTGCGCGCAGTGCGCCCACGCCAGCCGGTTCGCCGAGACCCGTGTCTACGACGGCGCCGGACTGGTCTCCCGCTGCCCCGAATGCATGTCGATCCTCGCCCGCCTCGTTCGCACGCCCACCGATGCATGGCTGGACCTGCGCGGCGCACGGTCTGTGCGCGTGCCCCTCTCTGCCGGGACCCCGCAGTGAGGGATGACATCGACAACGACTCCGGGCTGCTCGAACCCGACGAGAGCCTCGAGGACCGCGGCGTCGCCGACGTGCTTGACGAGGGCTACTCGCCACCTGAGCGGCCGGTCGCCGTCTTCGACTGGGGCGTCACGGCTCGCGAGGCGTCAGGCCACGAGCCTTTGGCAGGACGGCTCGCCCGAGAGGTTCCGGACATCGCAGCAGTCGATGAAGGCGACGGGATCGGTGACAGCAGCGACACGGACGGCGAACTCTACGACGACGAGGTCGGTGTCGACCGCGCCGGACGCCTTGTCGAAGGCGCCGACGAAGACACCCCGTACGCCTACCTCTACGCGCGCGACATCGGGGTAGACGGGTCCGCGGCCGCCGCCGAGGAGGCCGCAGTGCACGTCGTCCGCGACGACACCGCATGAACAGCCCATGAACGCCGTCACCAACCAAGGAGACCGGCCCTACATGACCAGCACCGCCACCTCGTCACGCCGCAGCGGCGTCGAAGGCCTGCGATTCGTTGGGCCCGAGCGGCTCGCGCGGAACCTCCAATCCGTGCTCGTCGACCTGATCGAACTGCACTTGCAGGGCAAGCATGGTGTCGCTGGCCTCGCGTGCGGTGTCGATCACCTCGTCGAGTTGAATCGCTGAGCGGATGCGCGCTGTACGCGCAGTGCCCGACGGTCGCTCCGACACTGTCACGGCGACGACGACACTGCCGGAGTTTCCCGCCGGTGAGGTGTCCACTTCGGAGGCCGTGTCGCTCGTCACCGACCGTCTGGTCGCGACGGTCGCCACGGTGCGGCAGGTGCACGACGAGGTCGACGCCGACGACCCCGCCAGCGCCGACCTCCTTCACGCGATCATCGACGATCTGGAGAAGTACATCTGGATGATCAGCGCCGAACACCACCAGGCGTGAAGCTCCGCCCAGGGGTCTCGCTAGATCAGTCCCCTGGGTGGTAGTTGTTCGCTATGCGCTCGGCCCGCTGGATCGCCGCTCAGTCTGTGGTCGGCGTAGTCGGACGATCCTGGGAGCTGGGGCGGAACGCCGGCTTGACCAGGTGCCGATGCTGTGCCGGCACCAGCCCCAGCAGCTCCTCGTGTCCTGCGAGGAAGTCGGCGACGAATGGGCACCGGGGGACGACCGAGCGGCCGGCCCGGTGGATGAGGTCGAGCACCGCCGAGGTCATTGCCGTCGCGATGCCGCGCCCGCGCCACGCGGGCTCAGTCACCGTGTGCACGAGGAACGTAGCGCCCTCGTTGTGCCGGTACGTGGTGAACCCGACCAGCTCACCATCGGCCCGCGCCTCGAACCGCGCCGATGCCCGCACGTCGCCGACCTTCATCGTCATGCTGTCAGTTGTTGTCACGGTGACCTCCCCCAGCGAGTCCACCGGTTCCTGCATGTTCATGGGCAGCATTCCTCCACTTTTGAGGACCATGTAGTCCAGAGGTGTCGCGTCTACCGCGACTATCATTGCTTATAGTGGACTATGTGGACCGCTATGGCCAGGACTGCCGCCTTCCTGACGAAGCTCCGACCGCGGAGACCGTTCAAGCCAGAATCGACGACCTGCTGGCGACGCAGGAGCCGCTGCTGAAGTCCGTGGGCTCTGTACGAGACCTCGTCCGGTGGCGGGACGAGGTGGTCCGCCAGGAACGAGAGTGCCACTACGCGGTCTGCACGCTCTGCAGCCTGGCCGAGTTGCTCGTCGATGGTGAGGAGAGCAGGCGGCTGGCCGTCCATGCTGGGTTCACGGCCTGGGAGTCACTGCTGGCGGCGGGGATCACGCGCGCACGGGACAGTGGCGGCCTGTCACCGGACGCCGATCCTGGCAGGCTGGCCAAGGGTCTGATGGCCGCGCTGCAGGGTGGCCTGCTCCTCGCCCGGACGACCCGCGATGTCCGACGGCTCGAGACGGCGCTGGACATGGCCCTCGGCTACGTCCAAGCCCACATGCTCACGGGGTGAGGAACGATTTGACATGGTCGAGCGCCATGTCGAGCGCGACCTCCATAGGAGCGATGTCGCGCGCGGTCTCGGCGAGCAGGTAGCCGCCTTGCAGGGCCGCCATCAGACCGGTGGCGAGCTTCTCGGGATCGGCCTCCCGTTTGAGGACGCCGCCATCCTGCATCCGGCGCAGTCCGGTGGCGAGCAGCCCCTCCCACTCCGCGAACGACTCGGCGAGCGTGGCGCGAGCCTTGTCGTCCTGGTCGGCCAGCTCACTGGCCAACGACCCGAGCCCGCAGCCATACGCGCCGTTCTGGAGCGCATTGCGCTGGACCAGCGCGTCGCGCCAGCGGGTCAGCCCGCGGAAAGACTTCAATCGCTGCAGGTAGCCGCGTTCACGCTCCAGGATCTGTTCCGCGCGCGCTTCCACAACGGCGCGAACCAGCTGCTCCTTGTCCGCGAAGTGGTCGTAGAGCTGGGACTTGCTGGTGTTGCTCGCGGCGCGAACGTCGTCAAGCGTGGTCGCGTTCACGCCCTTCACGTACATCAGTTCGATGGCGGCCGCGACGATGCGCGCGCGGGTGGCGGCGCCACGTGGCGTCAGCCTCCGCATCGCCTGTGCGTTCTCCGGCCTGCTCACGGGCATCAGGCTATCCTGTTTGATCACATACCCACCTCCCGCTGGACCACACGGTCCCTCCGCCACCCCGGCCGGAACAGCAGCAGACATATTGCACCGGTCACCCTCCGCGCCATGACGCGCGGGCCTGAAGCAGGCACATCTGCCGGTGGACGGTGGAAGGCGTTACCAGGCAGGGGGCGACAAGTACCTGCTGACCGTGCCGTGGCCCGGCACAGGAGATGCGCCGACGCGCCGGCGGTTCAGGCCACGCCGAGACCCACCCAGTCGCCACACGAGATCTGATGCAATGCCAGTCCCGACGGCCGACGCCGGCAGCCCACTGGGCAGCGAGGCGCCCGGCCGAGCCGAGGACCGCGGCGGAAACAGATCGAGAGTACCCGCCGCCCCACGGCAGCCTGCGACGGTGAGCCGGGGAAG
This sequence comes from Actinophytocola sp., assembly GCF_009379765.1. Lineage (GTDB taxonomy): Bacteria > Actinomycetota > Actinomycetes > Mycobacteriales > Pseudonocardiaceae > Actinophytocola. Next base: position 6,938 of record NZ_WHTD01000001.1, read on the forward strand.
GAACGCCGATCCCCCGCAAGGACTGTGGAGACGCGATGACGAGACCAGCTGCGTCTGAACGCCCTTGCGCCCGGCACGGCTGTCGTTGCCGGGCACCGCCGTCCGTCACCGACTTGCCGCCGCGACCTACAGGACCACACACAGTCATCCGCGCGGCGGGCGCGGCCGGCGGGCCGGGGAGCCGGACTCGTCGTTGTGGTTCCGGCTTTCCAGTCCAGTACTTCCCCAAGGGAACTGACCTCTCCGGGTACCACCGCGACTACCTCGAATTCGTCGCCAGCGAACTTAATCGACGACCACGGAAACGGCTCGCCTGGCGCACTCCAGCAGAAGCCCTCGACCAGCTACTATCCAACCCACTACCACCGGCTGTTGCCTTGACCGGTTGAACCCGCCCCGCGATGAAGTGTCTGTATCTTGTGACCCGCAGCCTGGACCCCACCGGGACAGGCCGCGCCAGGTGGACGCTGCGGTGGAAGCCCGTGATCAACGCCTTCGCTATCACGTTCGGTGACCGCTGGCCGGCCGCCGAAATCTTCTGATCAACGACGCCGGAAACACCGATCATGGGATAGACCCGTTCTTCTGTGTGCGCGAAGATCACCAAGGATTGGTGTCGCTGATCGTGGTGCACTGAGCAGGAGGAATTCGGGATGGAATTTCCCCCCTTGTGCCGCACTGGCGCTGGCGATCGGGGCGTGATGCGGTCTGCTGTCTCGGGTTCTCGTGCCGGTGCGGTGTGGTGCGCCGCGCGGGAGCCGTGTGGGGTGCACGGGGCGGCTGGGTGGGTGGTCGGGATGGGCGGTTGGCGCGGCGCCAGCGGAGTTCGAGTCGGCGGATGAGGTTGTGTTCGATCTCGGGTGCGACGTGGCTGTAGGTCTCCACCGACCGGTTCGCCAAGTGGTGTGCCTGAGGAACGGCTGACCGGTCGCCTGGCACGTCCCGGGCGTCGCTCAGCCGTGCCGGGGGCGCGTGCGCTGCATGCGGTACGCCAGGGCGGTCGTCACGGCGAGCACGATGATGCCGATCGACTCGACGACAAGCGTCGTCGGGACCAGTTGGCCGTCGAGCTTCTCGGCTATCCCGAAGAGCCCGACGGTCAGCGCGAGCACCAGCGCGAGCAGCGTACCCACGATGAACAACAAGCCGAGGACGCTCGCGAGCGGCAGTAGCCGCCGCGGCGCGGCAAGCATCGCGATCGCCAGGAGCAGCCCGCCGATGGCGTTGAGCACGAACAAGACGCCCAGCACGCCGCCTACCCCGTCGAGGACGAGGTAGAGATGGATCCCGCCCATCGCCAGGAGGGCCAGCGCGCTGAGGATCCGCCAGATGATCGGCAAGAGCAGCCCGCTCGGCCCCGCGTGGATGTAGCTCGAGTTGCCTTCGCCGGCGCTGATGGTTCCCATCGGAAACTCCCTTGGTCGCTTCTTTGGGCTCGATGTTCCCGTCGGGATCTACGCCTTGCTGCATGGAAAGGTTCAACTGCGCACCCGGTCAGCCCGACCTTCACCTACCGGCTGGCACCGATTCACCGTGTTTCTCGGTGTCGTGCGGAGCCGACGGTTGACGCGGTCGAGCACGACCCGACGGCCGCGCCGTCCCAATCGGTCCGAGCCGGAGCGGGTGTCGGACCAACCCCGCGTGGGCGGGGACGGCCACCGCTCCGGGTCGGCACCGCCCTGCCACGCGGGACCGCCCCGCGTGCGCGGGGAGCACATGACCTCTATATGATATATGAAGTTGATCTCGGAAGGACCACCTTCACACCGGGGTTCTGCGCTCTTCTGTTGTATAGCAACGGATTCAGCGGGTCGCCAACCGCCGCCACAGACCACCGCTACCCACAGTCAACAACGGTTACGCGGAAGAGCTCAATGGCAGAGGCAGGCGACCTAAAATCGCTTCAGTGTCGGTTCGAGTCCGGTCGGGGGCACCTGCTTGGTGCGCCATTTGAGGATGAGGCTGGATATCAGGGTGCTGAGCACCGCCATGACCACCAACACGCTGAACAGCAAGCCGGTGAGCAGGCCGAGACTCAGGCCGATGTTCAGCATCACCAACTCGGTGACACCGCGACAGCTCATCATGACGGAAAGATCGACGGAGTCCCGGGTATTCAGCCCGGCCGCGCGGGCGCTGACACCGGTGGCGGCGAATTTCACGACGATGGCGACAACCACGACGAGCACGCAGAAAACCAGTTCGTCGGAGCCACTGGCCGCATTGAAGACCATGCGCAGCCCGATCATCACGAAAAACAACGGCAGCAGCAGCCAGGACAGGGTGGATTTGATCCAGCCGGACAACTCGTGGAGTGTCCTCGACCTCGGCGTGATGATTCCGGCCAGCAGCGCACCGAGGATCATGTGCACGCCAATGGCATCCGCGGCCAGTGCCGCGGCAACCAGCATGGCGAGGCAGGCCAGGACCAGCGCCACCGGGCCGAGCCTGCCATCGTCCGTGGCACGCGCGAGGCGGGCCAGCAACGGCCGCACCACGACCGCCATCAGCACCGCCAGTGCGACAAGCAACAGAACGGTGCGCGCCAACGAGAGCAACGTCCCGCCGCGCGCCAGGATCACTACCACCGCGAGCACCAGCCACGCGGTCACATCGCAGACCGCGGCGCTGCCGAGGCCGATCGTGCCGATCCGGGTGTTGTTCAGCCCGCACTCGTCGAGGACCCTGGCCAACACCGGTAACGCGGTGACGCTCAGTGCCAGGCCGAGGAACAACGCGAACGCACCGGTGGACAACCCTGCCGGGTGGAACACGGCGGGCAGCGCGAACGCCAGCAGGACACCGGCCAGCAGGGGGCCGGCAATGGTGCCGTGTCCGACAATCACCGAGATGGGACCGGATCTGCGGAGTGTCGGCAGCGACAGCTCCAGACCGATGACGAACATGAAGAGGACAACGCCCAGTTGTGCGATCGCGTCCATGAAGCCGAGCGCCTGCGGGGTGAAGATCGCGACCTGCAGGCTCGGCGCGACCGCACCGAGCACGGACGGACCGAGCACGATCCCCGCGGCCATTTCGCCGACCAGGCGTGGTTGACCGAATCGCTGGCACAACAACCCAAGGCCGTGCGCGGCGAGCAGCGCGAGCAGCATCGCCAGTGCGAGCGTGAACACGGAATCGGTTGCCTGCCCACTGTCATGTCCAGGGCCGGGAGCCCGGATGTTGTTCGTGATCACGAGATACACGGCGAGCACGGGAAGCACCACGACGATCAGGTAGACGATGGCCACCCGCAGCGCCCGCCGCGCCGGCACAGACGGGTCAGGATCGAGCTGTTCAGTGACCACGATGATTCTCCCGTTACCCGGATTCCACTGTGGACGGAAGCCATTGTCGACGGGCCGGTGGCTACTCCTCGACGGACAGCGCGCGCGCCGGGCAGAGCTGGATCGCCTGCCGCACGGCGTCCTCGGTTCCTGGCGTCACCTCGTTGACGAGCAGATCCACCAGCCCGTCCTCCTCGGCCTGGTCGAATATCGTTGGTGCGACGAAGAAGCACTGTCCCGCTGAGACACAGATGTCCCGGTCGGCGAGGATCCGCACGGTCAGCTCCTCTGATCGCTCGTGTCCGGGTCCCACGTGACGGGCACGCTGTACACGCCGTAGAGACTGGCGTCGTACTTGAAGGGCAGTTCGTCGACCGATGCGGCGAGTCGCAGGGTCGGCACCCTGGAGAACAGCGTCCTGAACACGATCTCCAGTTCCAGTTTGGCCAGATGCTGGCCGAGGCACTGGTGTGCGCCGTGGCCGAAGGCGACGTGGTGCTTGGCCCCGCGGCGGATGTCGAACCGCTCCGGGTGCGGGTAGACCTCACCGTCCCAGTTCGCCGCGACGGAGACACAGATGACCCCGTCACCCTTGCGCATCACGACGCCGCCGATCTCGATGTCCTCCACGACCGCACGCGACATGTCCGCGATGCCGAAATAGCGCAGCGTCTCGTCGACCGCGTTGCCGATGAGATCGGGTTCTTCGCGGAGCAGCGCCAGCTGGTCGGGATTCTCGAGCAGGGCCAGCGTGCCGAGTGAGATCATGTCCGCGCTCGTGACGTGTCCGGCGATCAGCAGCAACCGGGCCAGGTTCGCGATGTCCTCCCGGGACATGAGCGCCTCGTCGCGGTTCTTCACGATCAGGCGGCCGAGCAGGTCGTCGGTCGGGTCCTTCTCCTTGGCCACGACCAGCTCGCCGAGGTAGGCGACGAGCTCCTGTCCCGCCGCCGCCCTGACCTCCGGGCTGTTGCCGCGGCCGACGATGCGCTGGGAGATCGGCTGGAAGAACTCGCGGTCGGGGTAGGGGATTCCGAGCAGTTCGGAGATCACCAGTGACGGCACCGGCATCGACAGTTCGGTGACCAGGTCCGCGGGACGGCCCGCGGCGAGCAGCGCGTCGACCCGCTGGTCCACGATTTCCTGGATGCCCTGGCGCAGCACCTGCATCCGCTTCACCGTGAACTCCGGCATCAGCATGCGCCGGTGCGCAGGATGCTCGGGCGGGTCCATCGAGATCAGCGACAGGTTCAGCTGCTTGAGCGCACCAGGAGGAACCGGCAGTGTGAGCGGGAATCCCGGCCTGGTGCGATCCGAACTCGTCCGCGAGTCAGTGAGCAGCGCTCGCACCTCTTCGTACCGGGTCACCAGCCACGCGGTCTGACCGGTCGGCAGGGTGACTTGGGAGACCGGCTGCTCGGCCCGCAGCGTCGCGTACTGTGCGGGCGGGTGCATGGGGCACTCGCGTGACATCGGGAATGCCGGCGACTGTTCGGTGGTGGTGTCTGCGACGGTGGGATCGGTCATCGGTGCGCTTCCTCATCCTCGATCAACTGATGGAGACTTCGGGCGGGACCTGAATCCGGTGAACACATGGCGAGCACGGCGCAGTCCGGTGTCCACGACGTCGTACGCCACCGCGTGCCAGATGATCGGCAGCAGGAACGACCCGAATCGAGCGAGCAGCCACGGCAGCCTCGCGGACAGGTCCGGCGACATGAACGCCGGTTCGGTGATCGCCGGCGGCGTGATGTGCGGCCTTCGCAGCACATTCAGGAACGGCAGCCGCCAGATGGCCGGAACCGGAGCGTCCGGCCGCATGACTCCGGTGGCCGGCCGGAGGTGAACGCCGTGCGCGGTACGCCACCGCGCGCGCCGGGACAGTCCGGCGCGGTACCGGTCGAACTTCTCGGCGACGACGAGCGGATCCAGCTTTCCCCACGGGGAACTCTGGGACAGCGAGAAGCTGCGGCTGAGCCGCCGGCGGAGCTCCCGTGCGCGTGGCGACTCGGTCTCGGTGTACCCGCCGGTCTCGTGCAGCCAGGTGGCGACCCGGAACCGGTCGGCGAGGAACGCCCCGAAGATCAGGTAGTCCAGCAGGTGATCGAGGATGAAGAACCGGCTGTCGGACATGGCGGGGCCGTACTTGTACTTGACCATGCCCCGCATGATCTGCCAGTCGGCGAGGGCTGCCCGGTTGACGTGATCGATGTACCCGGTGTCGAGCACCTTGTCCCGCAGGTCGCGTTCGGCGATGTTCGCCGCATGCCACGAATAGACCATGGCCAGCGACATTCCCTGGCTGTAGTACGCGTCGATGATCGAGGCCGCGTCACCGGCGATCGCATAGCGCTTCGCCGAGACATACGTGTCGGTGATGTGCTGGACCTTGCGATACGCACCGAAGTCGAGCATCTCCGCATCGGTCAGGAAGTCGAGCACGGGGTAGCGCTTGATGACCTCCCAGAACGTGTCACGCATGTTGCCGGTGAACTCCGGTCGGTTCCGGTCGAAGCTCACTCCCACGCTGATCCGGTTGCCTGCCAACCGGATGATCCAGATCCAGTAGCCGTTTCCCCACAGGTGCAGGGTGTCCAGGTCGCGGCGGATCGTGCTGCCGTCGGGGAAGTCGAAGTTCCATCGGTCGTCGGATTCGTCGAACGGAGCGCTGAACTGGGCCCATACGGCCGAGGTGGTGAACCCGTCGTCGAGTGGCACGTCGTGGTTCATCTTCTTCACCATGAGCTGTGCCCGGCCGGAACAGTCGATCAGCCAACGCGCGTGAACCGTCCCGGTGCTGGTGTTGTCCCGGGACCGCCAGGTGATCTGATGGTTCGTCGTGTCGTCGCCGAGCTGGATGTCCCGGACGAGCCCGCGGTCGAGAAACGTGATCTTCGGGAAGTCGTCAAGATGCGCACGCAGCTTGGCCTCGATCTCCGGACGCACGATCTGCGCGTCATCGAACATCACCCGCCCGAACTTCTTGGCCGTCATGCTGTCGCGCCAGCGTTGCGGCAGATCCCCCTGGAAGCCGAACTCCGCGACGTTGCGGTCGAACGCCGGCCTCCCCTCCATGCCGTAGGTGAACCACACACCGCGCTTGACGAACGACTCACTGATGGTCTCGTCGAGATCGCAGACCGTCCGCAGGAAGGCGTTGCTGGAACCGAAAAGCGACTCTCCGACCTTGTAGTTGCTCTTCGATCGAGGTGTCAACTCGTCGACGAGGGCGACACTGAAACCACGCTTCGCATACTGGATCGCGTTGTACAGGCCGATGATGCCGGCGCCGACGACGCACACATCGGCGGACAGTGTGGAGCCGGGCATCGTGTCAGGTGCGTGTGTCAAAGTGTCTCACCGTCTGTCTCTGTCCTGCCGCGGAGCGCGGAAACCGGCGACCGGAGATGAGTCACCGGTCGTCTCGTCGTGAAGTCCACCGGGGATGCCAACGGTCCGGTCGGCGGTGCCGTGAGGACGACCGACGGTTCTGTCACGCGGTCGCCGAGGGGATGATCAAGAGCTGGCCGAGGGCGGATAATCGTTGCGCAGGCACAACTCGGTCAGGAGGGAGAGCGTGACATCGCGGTGCCACGGAAGTCAAGAGGGCTCCGGGGTTTGCCGGCGATCACGGGCCTCCGGTGTCGCTCGTGTCCGATCCCCGCAGAGGTCGAAGTGGTGATTCTCCGCCGTCGAAGGTGATGTTGACATCGAGATCTGCCCCGTGTCACACTGCCTCCCGGTCTCGTCTGTGGTTTTCGCACCTGACCGGCGCCTGGGGCGGCGACGTCGAAGAATCATCGAGACACCCAAATCGCCATTCGCGTGCAGTTGGTCGGTGTCCGTTGACCCTCGCATGATCGGCGATGCGGCGGCGCCGACCGCATTCGAAATGACACCGGGCGGAAGACGTAGGGGATCAGCCAGTGAATCCTGCTTTGGTCTTTATGTTTTCCGGACAGGGGTCCCAATATTACGGCATGGGACGCGAACTGTACTCCTCGTCTCCGGTGTTCGCGCGGAAAATGCGATCTCTGAGCGGGTTGTTCGCTGGTTTCGGGCTCCCCGACCTGGTCGCGGAAATCTATCGCGAAGATCGGACGTCGGCGCACGTATTCGACCGTTTCGACCACACTCACCCGGCAATCCTCATGATCGAGCTCTCCCTGGTGGAACTGCTGCGTTCCGAGGGGATCGAGCCGGAATACGTGCTGGGAGCGAGCCTCGGTGAGTTCGCCGCGGCCACCGTGGCCGGCGTCCTGGACGTCGAGGAACTCGCGTACTCGATCGCGGAGCAGGTGCGGCTGGTCGAGCGGCACTGTCCGGAGGGCCGGATGATCTCCGTCCTCGACAGGGTCGACGACTACCGCGTGCAAGGTCGGAGCGGCCAGATGGCCTCGGACCAGGCCGTACCCGGCGAACTCGAGCTGGCCGCGGTCTACTCCGACGAACACTTCGTGCTGTCCGGGTCGCCGGCGGAGGTGGCGCGGCAGGAGAAGATCCTGCGCGGTCGCGGAGTGGTCTGCCAGCGGTTGCCGGTGCGGTATCCGTTCCACTCGCCGCTGATGGACGTCGCGGCCGAGCCGTACGGCGCCGCGCTGTCCGGCCTCTCGATCCGGCAGCCGAGGATCCCGTTCGTTTCCTGTGCGACCGGTGACCGCCTGGATACCGTTCAGCGGCAACATTTCTGGCGCATGGTACGGGACCCGATCGATTTTCGGCAGGCGATTCGCCGTCTCGAGGATTGCGAAGAACCGATGCTGTATCTCGACATCGGTGCGTCGTCGACGATGGCGAACTTCGCCGGCCGCAACGTCCTACCGGGGTCGGGGTCCCGTGCGATGGGGTTGATCGATCCGTTCTTCGGTCGCGGAAAGGAGACCGAGAAGATCCGCGAGTTGCGGAAGCAATTCGGCCGGAACCGAAGGCCGGTGCGGAGCAAACCTAGTGGAGTGCGAATGAAAGCGGTTGTCTTTCCTGGGCAGGGTGCGCATTCACGTGGCATGGGCAGCGGCCTGTTCGAACGATTTCCGGACCTGGTTTCGATCGCCGACCAGATTCTCGGCTATTCGATCGCGGAGCTGTGTTCCGCGGACCCGGATGGCCGGCTCGACAACACCGAGTTCACGCAACCGGCCATCTACGCGGTTTCTGTCCTCGCGTATCTCGCGGCCGCGGAGGACGACCGGCCCGGCGCGGACTACTTCGCCGGACACAGCCTGGGGGAGTACGCGGCACTGTTCGCCGCCGGCGCGTTCGACTTCGGCACCGGCCTGCGCCTGGTGCGGGAGCGCGGAAGACTGATGGGGCAGATGGTGGACGGCGGGATGGCGGCAGTCATCGGGCTCGACGAGGAAGCCGTCCGCCGGCTACTCGACGAACACGGTCTGACCGAGCTGGATGTCGCCAACTACAACGCGCCGGACCAACTGGTGCTGTCGGGACCGCGTGACCTCGTTCGCGAGGCTCGGGAGACCTTCACCGAAGCCGGTGCGCGTGGTTATGTTCCGCTGCGGGTCGGTGGCGCGTTCCACTCGCGCTACATGGAGCCGGCGCGACGCGACTTCGACCGGTTCCTGGAAACCGTGACGTTCGGCTCGCTGTCGGTTCCGGTGATCGCGAACGTCACCGGTCGAGAGTACGACGAGTCCGACATCCGGCGGCTGCTCGGCGAGCAACTGGTGCGCCCGGTGCGCTGGGAACAGAGCGTCCGGCATCTGCTGGCCTCGGGGGTGACCGACTTCGCCGAGGTCGGGCCGGGGTCCGCGCTCACCAAGATGATCGACAACATCAGGCGGGCCGCGCCGGATGTTCCGGTCCAGCCGACTCCCGTTCAACCGGAGTCGAAGACCGGCGGCCTCGACCCGCGATCGCTGGGCAGCAGCACGTTCCGGCAGACCTACCGGACCCGGTACGCGTACGTCTGCGGCTCGATGTACCGCGGGATCGCGTCCACGGATCTCGTCGTCCGCGCCGCGCGTGCCGGGCTGCTCGCCTTCTTCGGCAGCGGCGGTCTCGCGCCGGCGGCGATCGCGTCGGCGATCGACGAGATCCACGCGCGACTCCCTTCCACGGCGCCGGTCGGCGTGAACCTGGTCCACAACCCCACCTTTCCCTCGGCGGAGGACGAGACCGTCGATGTTCTTCTCGCCCGCGGTGTCCGGACGATGGAGGCCTCGGCGTTCATGAACATCACCCCGGCGCTGGTGCGCTACCGGCTCAACGGTCTCACCAAGGGAACCGACGGCGAGGTGCGCATCGCCAACCGGATCCTCGCGAAGGTGTCCCGGCCGGAGGTGGCGGAGAGCTTCCTGTGCCCGCCACCGGACCGGTTGGTGGGCCAGTTGGAACAGCAGGGCGTGGTGACCCCGGAGCAGGCGGCACTGGCCGCGCGGGTTCCGATGGCCGACGATCTGTGCGTCGAGGCGGACTCGGGTGGGCACACGGATCGCGGCAGCCTGCTGGTGCTGTTCCCGACCATGGTGCGGCTGCGCGACCGGATGGTCGACCAGTACGGGTACCCGACCCCGATCGGCGTCGGCGCCGCCGGGGGGATCGGCACGCCGGAGGCGGCCGCGGCCGGTTTCCTGCTCGGAGCCGACTTCGTCCTCACCGGCTCCATCAACCAGTGCACGGTCGAGGCCGGGATGAGCGATCTTGCCAAGGACCTGCTCGCGCAGATCAACGTGCAGGACACCGACTACGCACCCGCAGGAGACATGTTCGAGCTCGGTGCGCAGGTGCAGGTGCTCAAGCGAGGTGTCTTCTTCCCTGCTCGCGCCAGGAAGCTGTACGAGTTGTACCGCAGGCACGAGTCACTGGACGAGATCCCGCAGGACACCAGGAGTCTGATCGAGCGGCGCTACTTCCACCGGACGTTCGACGAGGTCTGGCAGGAGACGAAGGAGTACTTCGCCGATCGCGCGCCGCAGGAGATCGAACAGGCCGAGGACAACCCGAAGTACAAGATGGCCCTGGTGTTCCGCTGGTACTTCGGGCACAGCCAGCGAGCCGCGATGGCGGGCTCGGCCGACTCCAGGGTCGACTTCCAGATTCACTGCGGCCCCGCGCTCGGTTCGTTCAACCAGTGGGTGAAAGGCACCCCGCTGGAGGACTGGCGGCAACGGCACGTCGACGAGATCGGCATCCGGCTCATGGCGGCGACCGCGAACCTGCTGGAGCGGCGACTGAGCATCGTCGGCGGCTCCGCATAGTTCACCCCGTTCCGATCCGGACACTCGAGAACTGGTTGATTTCATGGCACGTGGTGAAACAGATGTCCTCAAGGACGGTGTCGCGGTCGTCGGCATCGGCTGCCGTTTCCCCGGCGCGCGTGACCACCGTGCGTACACCGCGAATCTGGATGCCGGGTTCTGCTCGATCAGGGAGATCCCGCCCGAGCGCTGGAGCGTCGAGCGTTACTACTCGCCCGATCTGGCCGTCCCCGGCACCTCGGTCAGCAAATGGTGCGGGCTGGTCGACCGGCCGTACGCCTTCGACAACGGCTTCTTCCGGCTGTCTCCGCGAGATGCCGCGCTGATGGACCCGCAGCAGCGCGTGCTGCTGGAGGAGACGTGGCACTGCATCGAGGACGCCGGTACCCGGCCGGATGAACTGCGGGGCAGCCGTACCGCGGTCTACATCGGCGTGACCGGCCGGGACCACCTGCAGGAGGCCGCCAAGGACGGCATGCCCGTCGAAAGCCATTCCGCGCTGGGCGGATTCGACTGCCTGCAGGCCAACCGGCTCTCCCACCACTTCGGCCTGCGCGGCGCCAGCGTCTCGATCGACGCGGCCTGCGCCTCGTCCCTGGTGGCCGTCCACATGGGTGTTCAGGCCCTGGTGTCGGGGGAGGCCGACTATGTGCTCGCCGGCAGCGCCAACCTCGACCTGACCCCGTGGCGGTACATCACCTACTCCAAGTCGCGCATGCTCAGCCCCACCGGCCGGTGCCGGACCTTCTCCGACGACGCCGACGGTTTCGTGTCCGGTGAGGGGGCCGCGGTCGTGCTGCTCCGCCGGCTGGCCGATGCCGTCCGGGACGGAAACACCATCTACGGCGTGCTCACCGGCAGCGCGGTCAATCACGGTGGACAGCGCACCACGATCACGGCGCCGAACGTGCGGGCGCAACACGAGGTGATCTCGGCGGCGTTGGATCGCGCCGGCTGGGACCCACGTTCGGTCACCTACGTCGAAGCCCACGGCACCGGGACCGCGCTGGGCGACCCGATCGAGGTCGAGGCGCTGCGGCAGGTCTACTCGGCGGCGTCCGACGACCTGGGCTGGTGCCTGCTCGGATCGGTCAAACCCAACATCGGTCATCTCGAGGCCACGTCGGGGATGGCCGGACTGATCAAGGTGCTGGGGATGCTGCGTACCCGGCGGGTCTCCCCGAACATCAACATCCGCCGGCTGAATCCACTCATCCCGTTCGACACCAGCCCGTTCACCGTTCCGCGCGAACTCGTCCCGTGGCAGGCCTCTCGCGACGGTGCGCCACGGCGGGCCGGTATCAGCGCGTTCGGAATGGGCGGAGTGAACGCACACCTGCTGGTGCAGGAGTACCAGGAGACGTCGCGAACGGAGCGGAGCGGGGCACGCCGGGTCCGGAACAGGCGGTGGCCGTTCGTGCTCTCCGCGCACAGCGGCGCCGCGCTCGAGCGTCTGCTGGTCACCTGGCGTGCCCTGCTCGCCGACGGTGTGGGCGCGGCCTCGGTGCCGGACATCTGCCGCACGGTGACCCTCGGCCGGGAACACCTCCGGTTCCGGATCGGCGGCGTCGTCGGCGACCTTGCCGACATCGCCTCGGTGGTGGCGGCCGGCGCACCGGAGTCCGCTGCGCCGGAACGTGCCTGGCAGATCCACGTCGGGCCGCTGGCGCTTCCCGAGCCACGGCGGCGGCGCGAACTGCTCGCCAAACCGCTGTACGCCGCCGCGATCGCCGAACTCCGGCGCCGATCGCCGGAGCTGGCCAACGCGGTGCGGGAACTGCGTGGGGGTGACGGTCCGCGAGCGGAGTTCCTGTTCGGATACCTGACACTGCGCGCACTGCTGGACGCGGGAGTCGCGCCGGAGTCGGTGACCGCCCGTGGCGCCGGCATCTGGCCGGCCCTCGCCGCGATCGGCGTCCTGGAGGTGGCCGATGCGGCGGCGCTGGCCACCGGCGCGGTAGCCGAAGGACCGGCGCACGCGCCACGCGTACCGTTCGTCGTTCCCACGACCGGCCGGGTGCTCCACCCTGCCCGGTTCGATCTCGACTACCTGGCCACGCTGCGTGCGGAGTCCGTGGTCGAGGAGGGGGACGCGAGCGAGGTCTACGCGGAGGCCGCCGGACTGGCCGACGTACAGCACAGCTTCCGCGGCCTGCTGGCGGAATGGGTTCCGTTGCTGGCCGCACACGACATCTCGCTGCCGACCGACGCCGCGGGCTGGCACGGGCTCACCGTTCGGGACGACGACACCGGGCCGGCGCGGTCGCTGCGCGTGGTGGCCGTCCAGAACGCGCTGGACCGGCTGCATGCCAAGTGGAGCCTGTCCCGGGACCGGCTGGCCGCCGCGGCGAACCAGACCGAACTGCTCGACCTGCTCGTTCACGGGGTCCTGACCCCGCGGGAGGCGGTCGACGCGGTGCTGGGTGACGAGGCGAAGCGGCGCGCGGTCGCGGAGGCCGGACAGCGGCGGATCGGACGGCTGCCGGCAGCCGCGGAGGTTCCGCTGCTGCGCGCGCACGCCGACACCGGCGTGGCTGTCGCCGAGATCCGCTCGTGGGTGGACGCGGATGGTGTTCCCGACCCGCCGGCCGGCGCCGCCGTCCTGGCGATCGGCGACGCGGCGGAGAACCGGGCCGACGTGCGGGTCGACGGGCCGGCCGCGTGCGCCGACGGGCTGGCCGCGCCGCTGGTCGAGCTGTGGCTGCGCGGTGTCGACGTCGACTGGGAGGCCGCCGGAGCGGCCGGGTTCGGCCGGCTGGTGCCGCTGCCGACGACGGAGTTCGACCGGGTCGAGCACCGCGTGCGCCCCGCGCGGCCTGCCGGGACGGAGCCCGAGCCGCCGGCCGCCGGTGCCGGACTGCGCGAACTGGTCGCGCGCGAGGAGCCGGTGGCCGCTGCGGTGACGGGGCAGTTCGAGGGCTCGGTACTGCTGGTCCTGCCCGACCGGTTCGACGAGCGGGTACCCGTCGGCGCGGCGCTGTCGGACGCGACCGTGCACCTGGTCCGGTTCGGTGATCGGTTCCACCGGGGCGGACTGGACCGATGGACGGTGCGTGCCGGCGAGGCCGGCGACTGGCGTCGACTGTTCACCGAACTGGAGTCCAGCGGTGGCCTCCCGCGCCGGATCGTCCACCTGCTGTCCGCGGACGAGCGGCGGCCGGCGGAGTGCGTCTACTCCGCCTTCGCGCTGGTGCGGGCCGTCCTGGAGACGGACCCGGACGATCAGGTCGAGATCGTCTGTGTGCAGACCGCCGACGGGGACGCGATCCCGCCGGAGTCGGCCGCGGTCGGCGGTCTCGCGCGCAGCTTGCGCCGCGAGACGTCCCGGGTCCAGCTCCGTGCGGTGGTCACCGACACCACTGCCGACCGGGACGCCACCTGGCGGCGCGTGGCCGGCGAGTTCGGGACGACCGTGACGGACCCGTCGATCCGCTACGCCGGCTCGGCGCGCTATGAGCGCCGCCACGAGCTGGCGGAACTCGTCGCCGGCACCGAGGCGCCGGCTGTTCGGCCGGGTGCCGTGTACGTGATCACCGGCGGAGCCGGCGGACTCGGCCGCCACCTTGCCCGGCACCTGCTGCAGTCCGCGGGCGGTGTCCGGGTGGTGCTGGCCGGCCGGTCAGAGAGCGCGCCTGAGCTGCCGGCAGGCGTGGCGTACCTCAGTGCCGACGTGACCGACGCCGCAGCGGTCGGCGAGCTGATGGCGGAGGTCCGCACGCGGCACGGCCGGATCGACGGCGTGATCCATGCCGCCGGTGTGCTCCGGGACGGGCTCGTCGCGAGGAAGACCGCGCGGGATGTCCGCGACGTGCTGGAACCGAAGATCCTCGGTGCGCTCAACCTGGACCGCGCCACGCGGGACGACCCGCTCGACTTCTTCGTGGTGTTCTCCTCCCTGGTCGCCCTGACCGGCAATCCGGGGCAGGCCGACTACGGCGCGGCCAACGCCTACCTCGACGCCTGGGTGCACACGCGCGAACGTCGCAGGACACGGGGTCTGTGTGCCGGACGGACGATCTCGATCGGCTGGCCGCTGTGGGCAGCGGGCGGCATGGCGCCGGCCGACCGCACCGGCACGGTGTTCCGGGCCGACCGTGGCGTACTCGACCTGCCTGCCGACCTGGGGATGGCCGCGTTCGACCGGATTCTGGCCGGTCCGGCCGGATACCGTGGCTTCTACCACGGGACCGACAAGGCGGCGGCCTGGCTGCTCGACGTCCCGTCCTCCGGGCCGGAACCGGTGATGAGCACGGTCGCCGGTTGGACACCGACCGAGAGCTCCGCCAGGGAGCTGGCGACCGACTACCTGATTGGCGTGTTCGCTGATCTTCTCGGCGCCGCACCGGCGGACATCGACCCGGCCGCCGGTTTCGACGAGTACGGGATCGACTCGATCCGGGTCAGCCAGTTCAGCGCCCGGATCGAGCGGGACCTCGGACCGGTCTCGCAGACCCTGCTGTTCGAGTGCCGATCGCTGGCGCAGGTCGCCGACCGGGTGGCCGCGACTCGCGCCGGGGAACTGGCCACCTGGTCGGCCCGATCGGACCGGCCCGCCGCGCCCGACCAGCGCAGGGCGACGGTGGTGACCGAGCCGATCGCACCGCGGGAAACCGGCTCCGATGGTCCCGAACCCGCTGCGGTCATCGGGATGGCCGGCCGGTATCCGCAGGCGCGGGATCTCCGTGAGTTCTGGGAAGTCCTCGTGACCGGCCGAGACTGCGTGACCGACCTGCCCGAAGAGCGCCGGCTCATGTGGGACCGGTCGGACCTGCCGAACGAGGACCTGTACTGCACCTCCGGCGGGTTTCTCGACGACGTGGACCGCTTCGATCCGCTGTTCTTCAGTCTCGCGCCGAGTGATACCGAGCTGATGGACCCGCAGGAGCGGATCTTCCTGGAGACGGCGTGGCTGGCGTTGGAGGACGCCGGATATCCACCGCACCGGCTCGGCGACCGGGATGATCCCGGTGCGCGCCGGGTCGGTGTCTACGCCGGGGTCACCACGCAGACCTACCTACTGTGGGGACCGGACCAGTGGCGGACCGGCAACCCGGTGATTCCCACCTCGACACCGTGGTCGCTCGCGAACCGCGTCTCCTACTGCCTCGATCTGCGCGGTCCGAGCATGCCGATCGACACCGCGTGCGCCTCGTCGCTGACCGGGATCCACCTGGCCTGCCAGAGCCTCGCTCGCCACGAATGCGAACTCGCACTGGTCGGCGGGGTCAATCTCTACCTGCACCCGAGCAAGTACCACTACCTCTGCCAGATGCGGATGCTGTCCCGCACCGGCCGCTGCCACACCTTCGGTGCCGACGCGACGGCTTCGTACCCGGCGAGGGTGCGGGGGCACTGGTGCTCAAGCCGTTGCGCGCGGCCGTGGCGGACGGCGACCGGATTCTCGGCGTGATCAGCGGGACCGCGGTCAATCACGGTGGACGGACCAGCGGTTTCACGGTCCCCAACCCGAGGGCTCAGACCGAACTCGTGCGCACGGCCATGGCGGAGGCCGGTGTCGCGCCGGACACGATCGGCTACTTGGAGGCACACGGCACTGGCACCGCACTCGGCGACCCGCTGGAGATCGCGGGACTGTCGATGGCGTTCGACAGTGTTCCGCCGTCGTCCGGCGGCGCGGCGGACGGCTGTGCGCTCGGTTCGGTCAAGACCAACATCGGCCACCTCGAAAGCGCTGCCGGCATCGCCGGACTGACCAAGGTGCTCCTGCAACTGCGGCACGGCCGGCTCGTCCCGACGCTGCATGCCGAACACGAGAATCCGCGGTTCGACCTCGCCAGGACCCCGTTCCGGCTGAACCGTGAGCCGGCACCGTGGCCGAGGAAGACCGACGAGGCCGGCGCGCCGATACCCCGGCGTGCCGGAGTCAGCGCCTTCGGCGCCGGCGGCGCCGGCGCGCACGTGCTCGTCGAGGAGTACGAAGGCCCGCAGGCGCAGCGGGGAGCCGAGGACGGCGAACACCTGATCGTGGTGTCCGCAATGGACAGTGAGCGGCTGCGGGAGTACTGCAGACGCCTCGCGGCGGAGCTGAACCGCCGGCACACCGAACTGCGGGTGTCCGAGATCGCCTACCAACTCCAGGTGCGGCGCGAGCCGATGCCCGAGCGGATCGCGCTGCTCGCCGACGATCCGCTCGACCTCGCCGAACGGCTGGCCGCGGTCGCCACGGGCCGGGAGCTCTCCGGCCGGTACTGGACGATCGAGCGGAATCCCGAGGCCCGGCGCGCCGTGACGCGAACAGTTCCGGAGGCATTGGCCCGGCGCGATCTGGCCGCGCTGGCCGCCGGCTGGGTCGCCGGTGCCGAGGTGGACTGGATGTCGTTGTACCCGGCGCCGCTGCGGCACGTCGAACTCCCCGGATATCCCTTCGCGGACGAGCGCTACTGGCTGCCGGTGCCGACGGACGCGACGACCGCGCCGGACGCCGGGACGCGGTCGACCGCCGGCCATCCGCTGGTCGGCGGGATCGAAGCCGACGGCTTGGGCACGTTCGTCGACTTCACCGCGCGGGAGTACTTCCTCGATCACCATCGGGTCGGCGCAACCCCGATCTTCCCCGCCACCGGATACCTGGAGATGGTGCACGAGGCCGCGCGGCAACTCGGCAGGCCGATCGTGCGGCTGCGCAACAACGTCTGGTCGACGCCGCTCACCGTGACCTCCCGGATGCGTGTCCACCTGCGCATGGAACCGAGTCCTTCGGGGTGGAACTGGGAGCTGTCCAGCCTGGCCGATGACGGCACGCGCCGGGTGCACGGCCAGGGCAGAGCCGACGGTCAGGGCGGGGCCGACACCGCCGCGCCGGCCGACGCGGACGAACACGTCGACATCGAGGCGGTCCGCGGCCGCTGTGCGAACCGGGTCGACGGAGTGGACATCTACCCCGAGATCCGGCGGCTCGGGTTGAACCTCGGTCCCGCCTACCAGGGAATCCAGGAGCTGTGGTGGAACCGGGACGAGGCGCTGTGGCGCATCCGGCTGCCGGACGCGGCGACCGAGGCGGCCGAGCGGTACACGTTGCACCCGTGTCTGCTGGACTCCGCGCTGCAGGGTTCGCTGTGGCTGATCCAGCAGCGTGAGCAGCGGGATCGGCTGCACCTGCCGTTTACCATGGGCCGGGTCGAGACCCCGGCAGGGACCGCACGGGCCCGGTACGCGCATCTGTCGATCGAGTCCTGGGCCGAGGACGGCAAGAAGCTGCGGATTCGGATCTGCGACGAGCACGGCCGGGTCCTGGTGACCGTGGCCGATTGCTGGCTGCGTCCCAGCGCGGTCGCCGGCCGGAGCGGTCCGGACGTTCCCGGCGCGTTCTTCCGTCCGGTGTGGACTCCTCGGGACACCGGGCGCCGGCCGGACCGCAAGTCCGGCGGCACGGCACTCGTCTTCGCGCCCTCGGCCGAGGCGGGACGCGCGATGTCCCCGGTGGTGTCCGAAGTGGTCGGAGCGCGTCGCTGTGTGGTGGTCGTGCCGGGAACCTCGTTCGAGGCGGGCCGGCCGGACGGCCCGGACTTCCGGCTGCGTCCGCTGGAGCGCGCGGACTTCCTGTCGCTGGTGGCGGCACTGGCCGCCGAAGACGAGTCGGATCGCTCCGGCTGGCACGTGCTGTTCGCGTGGCCGAGCACGGTCGATGCCGACGATGAGCCGGGTCTGCTGGCGCGGCTGGACGACGGCTTCTGGCCCCTGACGCACCTGGTGCACGCCTTCCTGCGGGCCGGGGATCGCCGGCCGATGCGGCTGCTCTGCGCCGTTCCCGGTACCGATGACGACCAGCCCTGCTACGCGGCGCTGGCCGGCTACCTGCGGACGGTGCGGCGGGAGAGCCCACGTTTCACCTACCGTCTGGTTCAGGCACCGGCGAGCGGCCTGGCCGCGCTCGGACACGAGCAGGACGGAGCGCTCGCGCGATCGCTGGCCGGGGAACTGGCCGACGAGTCGTGGCGGGACACCGAGATCCGGCTCGGCGGTGCCGGCCGGCTGGCCAGGACCTGGACGGCGCACTCGCCGAGCGGTCGGCGGGCGCGCCTGCGCCGAGGCGGTGTGTACCTGGTCACCGGTGGCGCCGGCGGGATCGGTGCGATCGTGGCGCGCTGGCTGGCGGCCGGGTACGGCGCCCGCCTGGTCTTGGCCGGCCGTTCCGCTCCCGATCAGCGGATCGAACGTCTGCTGGCCGCGATCGCGGAAGACGGTGGCGAAGCCGAGTACGCGCGCGCCGACGTGTCCACTCCGGACGGAGCGCAGGCGGCTGTCTCGGCGGCCAAACGCGCCTTCGGCCGGCTGGACGGGGTCTTCCACGGCGCGGGTGTGCTGCGGGACGAACTCGTCGTCAACCAGGACCCGCGCCGGATGCGGGAAGTGCTGGCACCGAAGCTGTTCGGAGCGCTGCACCTGGACGCGGCCACCCGGGACGAGCCGCTGGAACTGTTCACGCTGTTCTCCTCGATCGCGGCACCGTTGGGCAGCGCAGGGCAGGCGGCCTACGGCTTCGCCAACGGCTTCCTGGACGCCTTTGCCGCGCAGCGCGACCGGCGATGCCGGGCGGGAACCAGACAGGGCCACACCACTTCGGTGAACTGGCCGTTGTGGGGTTCGGGTGGCATGACCGTCGACAGCGAGGCCCAGCACTGGCTCAGGTCCCAGCTGGGGCTGACACCGCTGCCGACCGACGCGGCGCTCGCCGCACTGGACGCCGTGCTCGCCGGTCCCACCGGCCAGATCCTGTTCGTCGGCGGTGACGGCCGCCAGGTGGCCGCACAGCTGATGGAGGAGGCGCCGGCATCGGTCGCGGCGCGGCCGGCTCCCGGTGACGTGCCGAGTGCCGGCGACACCGGAATCGCCACCGCGGTGCGCGCCGTCCTCATCGAGCAGGTCGCGTCGACGGTGAAGCTGGACCCGGCGCGGGTCGACCCCGGAACCCGACTCGGCAACTACGGTTTCGACTCCCTGGCGCTCAGCAGGCTGGCCAACCAGCTCAACGACGCACTCGGTGTCGACCTCACTCCGGCGACGTTCTTCGAGTACACCACCGTGGCCGAACTGGTCGATCACCTCATGGAGGTGTACCCGGACGAACTCGCGACCGCGCTGGCACCGGCAGAGCCGGTCCCGGCAGAGCCGGTACGCGCGACCGACCGGACCGAGCCTGTGCCGGCCCGCCGGTCGGCCGAGGCCATGTCCGGGCCGGAGCCGATCGCGATCGTCGGGATGCACGCGGAGTTTCCCGGCAGCGCCGACCTCGACGAGTTCTGGCGGCATGTGGACAACGGCGACGACCTGATCACCGAGATCCCGGCCGATCGCTGGGACTGGCGCGATTTCTACGATCCGACCGGCGAAGCCGAGAACACCACGGTGAGCAGGTGGGGTGGCTTCCTCTCCTCGGTCGACGCCTTCGACGCCGGCTTCTTCGGCATCTCGCCGCGCGAGGCACGGCTCATGGACCCGCAGCAGCGGCTGTTCCTGCAGACCGCCTACCGCGCGATCGAGGAGTCGGGACATCGGCCGTCGGACCTGTCCAGCGGACGGACCGGGGTGTTCGTCGGCGTGGGTTCGCACGACTACTTCGACCTGCTCCGCGGTTCCGGCGCCACCATCGACGCCTACACCACCACCGGCCTGTTCCACGCGATCCTGGCCAACCGGGTGTCCTATCTGCTCGACCTCAAGGGCCCGAGCATCCCGATCGACACCGCCTGCTCCAGTTCTCTGGTCGCGCTCCGAACGGCGGTCGAGTCGCTGCGCTCGGGCAGTTGTGACGCGGCACTGGTCGGCGGCGTGAACCTGATCCTGGCGCCGATGGTCTACGTCTCGTTCTCCCGGGCCGGAATGCTCAGCCCGGACGGACGGTGCAAGACCTTCGACGCCGGAGCGAACGGCTACGTGCGTGGCGAAGGAGTCGCCGCGCTCCTGCTCAAACCGCTGTCCGCGGCCGAGCGCGACGGCGACCACGTGCACGCGGTCATCCGGGGGAGCGCGGTCAACCACGGCGGTCGGGTCAACACGCTGACCACCCCCAATCCGAACGCGCAGGCCGAGCTGATCGTCGACGCGTTCACCGATGCGGGGGTCGATCCCGCGACGGTCGGATACGTCGAGATGCACGGAACCGGCACGGCGCTCGGCGACCCGATCGAGATCAACGGCCTGAAGAAGGCGTTCCACGAGCTACGCGACCGTGCCGGCCTGCCGCGCATCGGCGAGGCCAGCACCGCCATCGGTTCGGTCAAGCCGGTCATCGGCCACCTCGAACCGGCCGCCGGCATGGCCGGAATCGTCAAGGTCGTGCTGGCCATGAAACACGGCAGGCTGCCGGGAAGCCCGCACATCAGGGAACCCAATCCGCATATCCAGATCAGTGGAAGTCCGCTGCGGATACCGGCGGTCACCGAGCCCTGGCCGCGGCCGACCGGTTCGGACGGCCGGCCGGCACCACGGCGGGCCGGAGTGAGCTCCTTCGGCTTCGGCGGCGCGAACGGCCACGTCCTGCTGGAGGAGTACCTGCCGGGTTCCGAGAACGACACCGAAGACACCGACGACACCGGTCTCGGCGGCGACCGCGTGTTCGTGCTGTCGGCGCAGACCGAGGAACGGCTCAGGCACTACGCGGGTGCACTGGCCGAGGCGGTGCGCGCGCCATCCGGCGGGTCGCGCCGCAGCGGCTCGTCGGTCGCGATCGGCGACGACCTCGTCGCTCTGGTGGCCGACATCCTGGGGGTCCGTCCGCCGGATGTGCCGGCCGACGAACCGCTCGGCGATCTGGGCCTCGGCCCGGTCGCGCTCGGCGAACTGCGCGACTGGCTGCGGGAACGGGGACTGCCCGCCGGAACCGGCCAGGCGATGGCCGAGCACTCGCTGGCGGCGCTCGTGGCCGGTCTGCCCTCCGCGCCGGATGGTGGAGACCCGGCATACCTGCGCGATCTGGCCTACACCCTCCAGCTCGGCCGGGAGCCGATGGACCATCGGCTGGCGGTGGTCTGCGACAGCGCCGCCGTGTTGGCCGACCGGCTCGCCGTGTTCGCGATGGGGCAGACCGATCCGGGGCTCCGGTACGGAGTGCGGCGAGCACCTGCCGACCCGGCGGTGGTGATCCCGGACGACGATGCCCGGTCGCTGGCTCGCGGGTGGGTCGACGGTGCGGCGGTCGACTGGAGCCGGCTGTACCACGGACAGCGACCGCGCCGGTTGTCGCTGCCGAGCTATCCGTTCGCGCGGACCCGGTACTGGCTCCCGGCGGCGGAGGACGCCGCGCAGCGGCCTGCCGCTCCCGAGCCGCGACCCGTGAACAGCTGGTCGATGGGGGTTCGGCTGGCGGCGGACGACCGGCTGGTTGCCGAGCACAGGGTGCATGGTGAGCCGGTTCTGCCGGGAGTGGCGCATCTCGGACTGGCGCACGCCGCGTTGCGTCGGCAGCGAGCCGGCGCCTTCCGGCTCGTCGATGTCCTGTGGCTGCGGCCGCTGAGCCTCGGCGACGACGGTGTGGACGTCGAGGTGCGACTGCGGCAGTCGGCTGACCGGGTGGACTACGAGGTGCACGTCTTGGCGGGGGCGGACTCGGTCCTGTGTTCCCAGGGACGGTGGGAGCGGATCGACCCGGATCCCGGCTGGCCGGCCGTGGTCGATATTGCCGCCGTCGCGCGGCGGTGCGGTCGCGAGCTGGACGGTGCCGACATCTACCGCCGCTTCCGGGGGATCGACCTGGACTACGGACCCCTGTTCCAGGGACTGCGGACGGTCCGGGTCGGCGAGGACGAACTGCTGGCGAGCTTCACGGCGGACGGCGCCGCCGCCGTCGCGGGGGACGAGGCGTTCCGTCCCGCGATCCTGGACGTGGCTCTCCAGTCGATAAGCGCGTTCGGGTTCGCGGCCGCCGGCTCGGACGGTGCCACCCGCCTGCCGTTCGCGCTGGACACCGCACGGATCACCGCCGCGCTGCCGTCGACCGGCCACATCCACACGCGTGCCGTCGGCGACGGCCGATACGACATCACCGTCCTGGACACCGACGGGAACAGCCGCGCGGAACTGACCGGTGTGGTCGTGCGAGCGGATCGTTCCGAGCCCGCCGAGCCGGTGCTGGACCGGTATGTCTTCGAGCCGCACTGGGTCGAGACACCGGTGGCCGCGCCGGTTCCGCAGCGGCTGGCCGACGGGCCGACGCTGATCGTCCATCCCGCGGAGTGCGGGGATCTCGTCCAGCAGCTGCTCGCGGGGGGGACCGACGGCCAGGTCTGGCTGGCCCGACTGGGTTCGTCGACCCATGCGCTGTCCGACCGGGTGTGGGAGCTGCACCCGGACGACGCCGCAGGCCTGCGCACGCTCGTGGAGCGGGTGGCCGACCTGCGCCACGTGTGGTTCCTCGACGGCGTGCGCGCCGGCGCCGATGACGGGGCCGAGGTCGCTCCGCATCCGGCGCAGACCCTGTTCCGCCTCCTCACGGCGCTGTCCTCGGCCGGCCGGTTGTCCCGGCTCGGTTCGCTGCGGGTCGTCACCGAGGACGTGTCCGACGTGGCCGGTGGCCGGGTCGGGAACCCGGCAGCGGCCGGCCTGGTGGGGCTGTGCGCCTCGCTGGCCAAGGAGTACCCGAGCCTGGCGGTGAGCTGCGTGGACATCGCGCCGGTCCGGGAGGCGGGGCTGGTCCCCGCGCTGCTCGCCGAACCGGCGAGCAGCGACGGTGCGCAGGTCGCGCTGCGGGACGGACGGCGGTTCGTCCGGCGGCTCAGGCCGGTGGCGCTGCCGGCGGACCATCCTCCCGTGTACCGCCAGGGTGGCGTCTACCTGATCGTCGGTGGAGCCGGAGGTATCGGCGCGACCCTGGCCGAGCATCTGGCGAGGTCGGTCGCGGCCGGTGTGGTGCTCGTCGGCCGGCGTCCGGCCGACGCGGACACCGATCGGCTCGTTGCGCGCGTGGCCGAGCTGGGTGGCCGTGCGGTGTACCTGGCCGCCGACGTCACCGACCGCGGTGCGATGCGCGCCGCTCTGGACACGGCCAAGGCTCGGTTCGGTGCGGTCAACGGGGTGTTCCACGCGGCGATGGTGTTGCGGGACGGGATCCTCGAGCGCATGACCGCCGCGGACCTCGACGCGGTCTACCGGCCCAAGGCACACGGCAGCGCCGTCCTCGGGGACCTGCTGGCCGACGAGGAACTGGACTTCCTGCTCTACCTGTCGTCGGTGCAGTCCTTCACGGCTTCGGCCGGCCAGAGCAACTACGCCGCGGCCTCGACCGCGCAGGACGCCACCGCTCTTGCGGTCGGCTCGCGGGCTCGGTACCCGGTTCAGGTGATCAACTGGGGAGTGTGGGGGACGGTCGGCGCCGTCGCCGCGCCGCACTACCTGGACCAGTTGCGAGCCCGGGGTTTCCGGCCGATCGATCCTGCCGACGGGATGGCCGCCGTCGAACGGGTACTCGGCTCCGGCCTGCGACAGGTCGTCGCCTGCGCCGCCACCGACGAGGTGCTGCTCGGCATCGGTGTCCGTGCGGACGCCGCCGACGGTGCCGCCGCCGCGGGTGCCGACGCATCGGCGGGAGTGCCGGAACCCGTTGCGCGCCTTCATGATTCGGCGCTGCAGCGGATCGAGGAACGCGAGCTGGAGGACTTCCTCGCGCAGGAGGTGTGCGCGCTGTTCCTGCGGGCCGGCGTGCTTTCGCAGGACGGTCGCGACCTGGCCGACCTGGCATCGGCGCTGGATGCGTTGCCCCGGAACCATGGCCTGGTCCTCGCGTTGGCCCGGATCGCGGTCCGCAACGGATACGCGACACTGGGCGGCGGCCGGCTGCAGGCCACCGGTCGCGTCGCGGAGGTCGAACTGTCCGCGGTCCGGCAGCGGGCCGACCGGCTCCGGCGAACGTATCCGAACCTGGCTGCCCGCCTGAATCTCGCCTGCGCATGCCTGGACGCGCTGCCGGATGTCCTCGCCGGGGCAGCCGCACCGACCGAGGTGCTCTTTCCCGATGGGTCGATCGAGCTGGTCGCGGCGACCTACCGGGACGAACGGCTGGCCGACTACTGCAACCAGGTGCTCGCCGAGCAGGTAGCCGGACACCTCCGCGCGGCCGGCGCGGGCCGGCGCGCCCGGATTCTCGAGGTCGGTGCGGGTACCGGCGCCACGACCGACGCGGTGCTCGCCGCGCTGCGCGGCGGCGGCATCGAGGCCGACTACCACTTCACCGACGTGTCCGTGCGTTTCCTGCGCGAGGCGCGGGCTCGGTATGGCGGTGTCACCGGTGTCCGGATGGAGTTCCGGCCACTCGACCTCGACCGTCCGGTCGGTGAGCAGGGTTTCCCGGACACCTACGACGTGGTGATCGCGGCGAACGTGCTGCACGCGGTTGCCGGCCTGGACACCGTTCTGGACCGGATTCAACGCCTGCTGGCGCCCTCAGGCCGGTTGTCGCTCACCGAGGTCACCAGGGTGACCGCCTTCCACACGGTCACCTTCGGCCTGCTGGAGGGATGGTGGTCGCACGGGGACGAGCCGCGGCGCCTGGCGTCCTCGCCGCTGCTGGACGCGCACATGTGGCGTCGCCGGCTGGAATCGGCCGGCTTCGCCGACGTCGTGGTGTCCGGCGCGGCCGAGGAACCCGGCGAGCTGTTCCAGCGGGTGATCACCGCACGACCCACGCCAATGCCGGCATCGCCCACGCCGGTGCCGGCTCCGCCGTCGCCGGTCGCGGTGCCGCCGGCCACCGCGACGCAGGCCGCTGTGGAGTCGGCGGCTGCTGTGGATTCGCGTGCCGGTGCCGTGCGGCGGGTCGCCGAGGTGATCACCGAACTCGCCGCCGGAACCCTCGGCATGTCCGCCGAGGATCTGGACCTGGACCGGCCGCTGTCCTACTACGGCGTGGACTCCATAGTCGGTGTCGAGTTGATCAACAAAGTCAACCGGGAACTCGACGTACTGCTCAAGACGATCGCGATCTTCGACCATCCCACCGTGCACGAGCTGGCCGCGTTCGTGGTCGACCGCCACGGCGCCGATCGGTTCGCGCAGGCGAAGACCCGGGAGCCGGTGCCGGAGAAACCGGCGGCCCCGACCGCGGCGGTCCCGACCGTGACGGCCCCGGCCGCCGAGCCCGTCTCCGTCGCCGGTGGGTTCCGCGCGGTCCGGTTCGAGCGGCCCGGCAGCCCGATGGACCTGACCATCGTCCCGATCGAGCCGAGCGCACCTGGTCCGGGAGAAGTCGAGATCCTGGTCCGGGCCTTCCCGGTCAACTTCTCGGACTTCCTGGCCGCCAAGGGCCTGTACCCGATGATGCCGGACTTCCCGTTCACTCCCGGAGTGGAGGTGTCCGGTGTGGTGGGCCGGGTCGGTCCCGGTGTCGAGCGGGTACGGCCCGGCGCCGACGTCATCGCGCTGACCAGGCCGGAGATGGGTGGGCAGGCGTCGGTCGTGGTCACCGACGAGACGTTCGTCGTGGGCAAGCCGGCGAATATCACCTACGAGCAGGCATGCGGGATACCGGTGGCGTTCCTGGCCATGCGCATGGCCTTCGAACGGGCCGCGGTGCGGGCCGGGGAGCGGGTGCTGATCCGGGCGGCGACCGGGACCAACGGCCTGATGGCGGTCCAGCTCGCGAAGCTGGCCGGCGCCGAGGTCATCGCGAGCGCGGGTTCGGCGCGGAAGATCGAGTACCTGGCCTCCCTCGGTGTCCCGGACGCCATCGATCACTCGCGCGACGAGGTGGTCGAGCAGGTGCTGCGCCGGACCGGCGGTCGAGGGGTCGACGTCGTGATCAACACGGTCGGTGGCACGGCGATCCAGGACGGCATCGACCTGCTGGCGCCGGAAGGCCGCTACGTGGAGATCGCCGTGTTCGGCCTGCAGGCTTCCGACCACCTGGATCTGTCCCGGCTGGTGGACAACCAGAGCTTCCACAGTTTCAACGCCAAGAAGTACTTCCTGCAGCACCCGGACCGGCGCACCCGCTACCTGGACGAGATGGTGGCGCACCTGGAATCCGGGGAGATCACGCCGATCCTCGCGCGGGTGGTCGAGTTCGACCGGGTCACCGACGCGTACGCGCTCAAGTCCGACCGCGAGACCATCGGACGAGTGGTGGTGTCCATGCCGCCGGTCGACACCCCGGTGGCCGTCGAGCCAGTGGCCGTCGAGCCGGTGGCCGGCGCCGGTGCCGCGCACCGGAACAGGGACATCGCCGTCATCGGCATGTCCTGTCGGTTCGGTGGAGCCGAGGACCTCGACGCGCTGTGGGCCAGCCTGGCCGATGGTGTGTGCACAGCCGGGGACGTCCCGGCCTCCCGCTGGTCCGCCGAGCGCTACTACGATCCCGACCCGGCCCGGCTCGACACCACCTACTGCCGGCGCGGCGCGTTCCTGGCGGACATCGACGCCTTCGACGCTCCGTTCTTCGCCATCTCGGGCAAGGAGGCCGCGCAGACCGACCCCCAGCAGCGCCTGTTCCTCGAGGAATCATGGAAGGCGCTGGAGGACGCGGGTTACCCGGGCGGCGCGCTGGCCGGCCGGTCGTGCGGGGTCTTCGTCGGCGCCGGTCCGAGTGAGTACCTGACCCGGATGAACAAGGCCGAGGCGGTTCGGGAGGCCCAGTCGTTCTGGGGCAACGAGGCATCCGTGCTCGCCGCCCGGATCTCCTACTTCCTCAACCTCAAGGGTCCGTCCATCGCGGTGAACACCGCCTGCTCCTCGTCCCTGGTCGCGGTGCACCTTGCCGGTCAGAGCCTGCTGTCCGGCGAGTGCGAGACGGCCATCGCCGGCGGCGTGTTCCTGACCCTCGCCCCGGACTACTTCGTCGTCGCCAGCAATGGTGCGATGCTGTCCCCGGACGGCACCTGCAAGACGTTCGACGCCGACGCGGACGGCTTCGGACCCGGCGAGGGAGTCGCCGCGCTGGTGCTCAAGCCACTGGCGAATGCGGTGCGCGACGGTGACCACGTGCACGGCGTGATCCGGGGCTCCGCGATCAACCAGGACGGCCGGACCAACGGCATCACCGCGCCGAGCGGAACCTCCCAGACCGCCGTCGAACTGGCCGCCTACGAGCGTGCCGGCGTCGATCCGTCGACCATCGGCTACGTCGAGGCACACGGCACCGGCACACTGCTCGGCGATCCGATCGAGGTCGAGGCGCTGACCAACGCGTTCCGGAAGTACACCGACCGGAGCGGCTTCTGTGCGATCGGGTCGGTCAAGGCGAACATCGGCCACACCGCAGCGGCGGCCGGGATCGCCGGGATGATCAAGGTGCTGCTGGCCTTCCGGCACCGGGCGATTCCGCCGTCGGCCAACTTCCACCGGCCCAACCCGCTGATCGACTTCGCGGGCAGCCCGTTCTTCGTCAACACCGAGCTGCGGCCGTGGCACGGCACCGACGGTCATCCGCGGCGCGCCACCGTCAGCGGCTTCGGCTTCAGCGGCACCAACGCACACCTGGTGCTGGAGGAACCGCCTGCGGTTCGGCCGTCGGCGCCCGACGCCGGACCGGCGGTCGTCGTCCCGCTCTCCGCGCAGACGCCGAGTGCGCTGCGCGCGCGCGTGCGGTCATTGGCCGACTGGCTGGACCGGACGGATGCTGACGTGTCCGTCGCGGAGATCGCCCAGAACGCGCAGCTGTGCCGGCAGCACTTCGCGGAGCGGTCGGCCTTCGTCGTGCGTGATCGGGCGGAGTTGTCGGATCGGCTGCGCGCGACGCTGTCCGGTGCCGAACCGGTGACGGCCGCGGTCGCGCACGGCCCGGCCACCGAGGCGGCCGAGGCGTTCCTGTCCGGTGCCGATGTGGACTGGCCGGCGCTGTGGAACGGACGGGTCCACCGCAGGATCTCCCTGCCGACCTATCGGTTCGACCGTCACCGGTACTGGTACGACGAGCAGGACACCGCCTACGGCGCGGCCACCGGTCACGCGCCGGTGTTGCGGATGGTCGACGGCACCGAATCGACCGTCCTGGAGACCGAACTGGCCGGCACCGAGTTCTACCTCGCGCAGCACCGACTGCGGGACGAGCCGACACTGCCCGGAGTCCTGTACATCGACCTGGCGCTGCGGGCCGGTCGTCAGGCGGGGCGGCCGGCGGACGGTATCCGTGGTTTCCAGTGGCTGCGTCCGCTGGCGATGACGGACGAGCCGGTCCGGCTGACGACCTCGCTGCGGCCGCGCGGAGACGCGACCGAGTTCGAGATCCGTTCCGCGGAGGCCGTCCACGCACGCGGAACGCTCGTCGGACGCGACACGACCGATCTTCCGGTTCGGATGGACCTTGCGGCGCTGCGGCGCCGATGCACCAGGGACTTCCCGGTTTCCGAGCTGTACCGGGTGATGGCCGGGCTGGGACTGGTGCACGGGCCGGAGTTGCGCGGAGTGCGCACGGTCCACACCGGTGACCAGGAGGCACTGGCCAGGATGGAGCTGCCCGGCAGGCTGGCCGCCGCCGCGACCTATCGGGTCCATCCGACGCTGGCCGACGGGGCGCTGCAGCTGCTCGCGGCCGTCCCACAGGTGTGCGACGGGCTGACCAGTCCGCTGCTGCCGATGGCCGTCGACGAGATATTCCTGACCGATCCCTGGCCGGAATCGGTCTATGCCTGGGTTTCCGCCGCCGACGGCCGGTCCTCCACCGGCAGCCACACCGTCCAGGTCAGGCTCCTGGACGAGCGGGGACGAGTGCTGCTGGCCATGGAGCGGCTGTCGGTCCGGCGCCTGGACGGTGCGGCCACGCCGGCATCGGCTGAACCTCCGGAGGCGCGGATCGAGGACGTCCTGCAGCGGTTCCGGGACGGGGAGATGGACGAGTTGGAAGCCCTATCGGCACTGGAGGCATTCCGTGGTTGATCGACAGACGGATCGCAGGGTGCTGCTCGCCAAGATCCGGTCGGGTGAGATCGATGTGGCGGCGGCCGCACGACTGATCGGTGCGACCGCGGAGGCGCCGAGCGAGCCTCTGGTCCACTGGCTGTGCGAGCTGGTGGCGGCCGAGGCGCGCATCCCCGTACACACCATCCGGCCGGATCGGTCGCTGGACAACTACGGATTCGACTCGCTGATGGCGCTGAACCTGGTTCGCCGGATGGAGACCCGGTTCGGAGCGCTGCCGGCAACGCTGTTGTTCGAGCACCAGGACGTGCGTTCGCTGGCCGACTACCTGGCTCGGGAGCACCCGGACACCGTCGATCGGCTGGTGACCACATCGGACGGTGAGCGGCGGCCGTTCGTGGCCGACGAACCCGCGGCCACCGACGATCCGGCGACCGACGATCCGGCGCCGCCGTCCGCGGACGGGATCGCGATCGTCGGCATCAGCGGCCGCTTTCCACAGGCCGGGAACCTCGACGAGTTCTGGGAGAACCTGCGCGCCGGACGTGACAGCGTCACCGAGATTCCCGCGGATCGGTGGGATCACAGCGAGTACTTCGATCCCCGACCCGGTCGGCCGGGAAAGAGCTACAGCCGGTGGGGAGCGTTCCTGGACGGGATCGACGAGTTCGACGCCGCCTTCTTCCGGATCTCGCCGCGTGAGGCCGAGCGGATGGACCCGCAGGAACGGCTGTTCCTGCAGGAGGTCTGGCACGCACTGGAGGATGGCGGCATCACCACCGAAGACCTCGCCGGCAGGCCCGTCGGTGTCTACGTCGGACTGATGTACTCGCAGTACCAGTTGCTCCAGGCAGCGGAGGCGGCGCGCGGAAACCCGCTGTACCTGGGCTCCTCGTACGCCTCGATCGCCAACCGGGTCTCGCACTATTTCGACTTCCGCGGACCGAGTATGGCCGTGGACAGCATGTGCTCCTCGTCGCTGACCGCGATCCACCTGGCCTGTGAAGCGCTGGCGCGCGGGGAGATCACCACGGCCGTGGCGGGTGGGGTCAACCTGACCCTGCATCCGGCCAAGTACGTCGACCTCAGTCAGGGCCGGTATGCCGCCACCGACGGCCGCTGCCGCAGTTTCGGCGCGGGCGGCGACGGTTACGTACCCGGCGAAGGGGTGGCCGCGGTGGTGCTCAAGCCGTTGAGCAGGGCACTCGCCGACGGCGACCGCATCCACGCGGTGATCCGCGGCAGTGCCGTCGCGCACGGTGGCAGGACCAACGGCTTCTCCGTCCCCAACCCGACCGAACAGGCCGAGCTCATCGCGCGCGCCTGGCGCAGGGCCGGCGTGCGGCCCCGCGACATCGGCTACCTCGAGGCGCACGGCACCGGCACCGCGCTGGGTGATCCGATCGAGATCAGCGCGCTGGCCAAGGCACTCGGGCCGCGTCCCGACGGCACCCCACCGTGTCCGATCGGCTCGGTCAAGTCCAACATCGGCCATCTGGAGGGGGCCGCCGGCATCGCGGCGCTGGCCAAGGTCGTGCTCCAGCTCCGGCATCGCACCAGGGTGCCGTCACTGCACTGCGATCCGCCGAATCCGCACATCGACTTCGACGCGGCGGGTCTGACGGTGCAGCGCACAGTGCAACCCTGGGACAGCAACGGGGCTCGCCGCATCGCCGGCATCAGTTCGTTCGGTGCCGGTGGTGCCAACGCACACCTCGTCGTCGCGGAACCCCCCGTCGCGGAACCCCCCGTGGAGGCGGATGCCGAAGGCCCCAGCTTGATCGTGCTGTCGGCGGCGAGCAGCGATCGGCTCACCGCGCTGGCTACCGGCCTTGCCGACCACGCCGACCGCCACGGACATGCCGGAGGCCGCGACGCGGTCGGCTGGCTGGCCCGCGCGGCCGCCACGCTGCGGCACGGCCGCACCGCCCTGCCGCACCGCCTTGCGCTGGTCGCCACCGATGTCTCCGACCTCGTCGCGCGACTGCGCGACTTCGCCGCGCACGGCGGCGCCGCGGGCGTGTTCACCGGCCACGCCGGTGACGGCGAGCGCGGCGCGGACTTCGACCACGCGGATCTCACCGAGCTGGCCCGGCACTGGGTCGACGGTGCCGGGGACGATCTCGTGCGCACGCCGAGCCGTGCGCTGCAGAAGGTCGGCCTGCCCGGCTACCCGTTCGTGCGCGAACGGCACTGGCCATCGCTGCGCGACAGCGGGCCGCGCGGGGCGGCGCACCCGGCCGTTGCGGACCGGCCGGTGCTGTCCGAGGTCGCCGCGGGCCGGTACACCTGTGTGCTCGGCGCGGACTCGCCGCTCGTCCGTGATCACGTGGTCGACGGATGTCGGGTGCTCGCGGGCGCGGTGGTGATCGATCTGATCCTGGCCGCGGCCGAGGCGTCCGGCCGCGCCGGAACGCTGCGCCTGGCGGACCTCGTGCTGGAGAGCCCGATCGAGGTGCCTGCCGACGGCGATCACCGGCTCGAGATCGCGGCAGTGCCGGGCGCCGCCGAAGGCGACCTGGAGATCACGGTCGGCGCGGCCGATGGGGTACGTCACGCGCGCGCGACCGTGTCCGCGGGCAGTGGCGAGCTGGGGACCGTCGACCTCGCCGCGCTCGGCGCGGCGTGCGACACCGAACTCGACGTCGACTCCTGCTACCGGCGAATCGACCGGCAGGGGCTGCACTACGGTCCGGCGCTGCGTGTGCTGGCAGAGCTGCGCACGGGCGAAGGGCAGGCGCTGGCCAGGCTGCGGCTCGGCCAACCGTGG
Organism: Actinophytocola sp.; assembly: GCF_009379765.1. Lineage (GTDB taxonomy): Bacteria > Actinomycetota > Actinomycetes > Mycobacteriales > Pseudonocardiaceae > Actinophytocola. Next base: position 39,010 of record NZ_WHTD01000001.1, read on the forward strand.
CCCGACGACCGGCACGTCTCACATCCCGCGCTGCTCGATGGCGCCTTCCAGACACTGGTCGCGTTCGAGAGCGGCGACGACGGTCCTGGCGGAGCCCGGATTCCGTTCGCGGTCGACCAGATACTGGTCGGCCCGCACCGGCTGACCGGTGACTGCTGGGTGCGGTCGCGGCCGCGATCCGCCGCGACGGACTCGCGGGGTCGGCCGGAGGTCGTCGATCTGGAACTCGCCGACGAGTCCGGCCGCATCGTCGCCAGGGTGGACGGGCTGGTCGTGCGTCCGTTCACGAGCGAGGGACCCGAACCGGTCCTCCTGCGCGCGACCTGGCGGGCGGCCCCGCTGCCGGCCGCCACGAGCACCGCTGCGGGAACGGTCCTGGTGTTCGACGAGGACGGTGCGCGGTCGATCGCCGACGCGCTGGCCGATCAGGTCCCGACCGGGACCAGGGTGGTGCGGGTACTGGCCGGACAGGGTTTCGACCGGCCTTCCGCGGACAGCTACGTGGTCGTCGCCGGTGAGGTCGCGCACTACCGTCGGCTGCTGGACGAGATCGCGGCGGACGGCGCGGATCTCGGATCACCGGCCGTGGTGCACGCGTGGGGCTCGACCGTCGACCCCGAGGTGGCCGTGACCGACCGGGGACTGGAAGCCGCGCTCCACTCGGTGACCGGCCTGACTGTCGCGCTGGCGGCCCGCGGCTCGGACACGCCGGTCCGTCTGGTGCGCCTCGGCTCGGCCGAGACCCCACTGCTCGGTGCGACGGCCGCGTTCGGCAGGACGGTCGCCGCCGAGCTGCCGTCCTTCGTGTACACGACCCTGGACTGGCCGTCGGCTGGCGGCGACGTGCGCCGGATCGCGGCCGAGCTGACCGCTCCGGCCACGGCCGGCGACGACGTGCGCTACGTCGGTCAGGACCGGCAGGTGCGCACGATGTCCGAGGTGTCCACACCGGACGGCACCGGCGACAGGGCGCGGTTGCGCCGGCGCGGCGTGTACCTGGTAACCGGCGCCTTCGGTGGGCTGGGCCGGGAACTGGCGAGGTATCTCGCGCGGGAGTACCAGGCCGATCTCGTGCTCGCCGGCCGGTCGGCGGCCGACGAATCGAGCGTGGCGTTCCTCCGGGAACTGGCGGCATCGGGAGCCAGGACCTGCCACGTCGTTGCGGACTGCGGCACCGGGGACGGCGCGCGGCGGATGGTCCGGCAGGCCCGCGAGTCCTTCGGCCGGCTGGACGGCGTGATCCACCTCGCCGGCGTCCTGCGGGACGGGTTGGTCGTGCGCAAGGACCGCGCGGACGTGGCGGCGGTGCTCGCCCCGAAGGTGTGGGGTGCGCACCATCTCGACCGGGCCACCAGGGACGAGGACCTGGACTTCTTCGCGTTGTTCTCCTCGGCCAGCTCAGTGGTCGGCGTTCCGGGGCAGGGTGACTACTCGTTCGCCAACGCGTTTCTGGACGGCTTCGCCGAGTGGCGTGAACGGCACCGGGCGGTCGGGGCGCGTTCCGGCGTCACGGTGTCGGTGGCATGGCCGCTGTGGAGCGGCGGCGGCATGGACGTCGACGAGCGGACCAAGGACCGGATCGAACGCGATCTCGGCTGGGTTCCGCTGCCGGTGGCCACGGGTCTGCGGCTGTTCGAGGCGATCCTGGGGGAGGGACACCCGAGGACGGCCGTCTTCCACGGACATCGGGACACGATCCTGCGGACGCTGACCGCGGCCAGTGCACCACCGGCGACCCGGCAGGCCGAGCGGGTGTCGCCGGACGGTTCTGCGGCGCGCCGCGCGCTACTGGCGCACGTGACCGGCCTGGTCGCCGCCGAGCTGAAGATGCCGCCGAACCGGATGGACGCGCACACGCCGTTCGAGCAGTACGGCCTCGAGTCGGTGATGGTCATGAACGTCACGCGCGACCTGGAGGAGATCTTCGGACCGCTGCCGCGGACCCTGTTCTTCGAGTACCGGTGTCTTGCCGACCTGAGCGGTCATCTGGCCGACGTCCATCCGCAGGCGGCCGCGGAACGGTTCGGCGGCCGCGAATCCGCGCCGGCCGCGGTCCCGGCGACACCGTTCGCGCCGGTGTCCGCGAACGGCTCGACCGCGCGGAACGGCTCGTTCGTGGTTGCGAACGGCTCGACCGCGCCGGTCGCCGCCGCCGCGGCTCAGCCGGTCTCGGACGATCCGATCGCCATTGTGGGCCTGAGCGGCCGTTACCCGATGGCCGAGACGCTGGAGGAGTTCTGGCACAACCTGCGCGACGGGCGCGACTGCATCACCGAGATACCGCGGTCGCGCTGGGACCACCGGCGCTACGACCGTCCGGTTCCCGGACGACCGGGGCGCGCGCAGGCGAGGTGGGGCGGCTTTCTCGACCACATCGACCGGTTCGATCCGTTGCTGTTCAACATATCGCCGCGCGAGGCCAGGCTGATGGACCCGCAGGAGCGGATGTTCCTGGAAGCCGCCTGGCACGTGCTGGAGGACGCCGGACATGCCCGGTCGGCCTCGGCCGGCCGGCGCATCGGCGTCTACGTCGGCGTCATGTACGCGCAGTACCAGCTGTACGGCGCGGACCCGGCGCGGCAGCAGCAGGGGTTCGTGCCGGGCTCGCTGTCGGCGTCGGTGGCCAACCGGGTGTCCTACACGCTCGGGCTCACCGGCCCCAGCATCGCGCTGGACACCATGTGCTCGTCCTCGCTGACCGCGTTGCACCTGGCGTGCGCCGGCCTGCGGCTCGGTGACTGTGACGCGGCGATCGTCGGCGGGGTCAACGCGATCGCGCATCCCAACCGCTACCTCCAGCTCGTCCAGGCTGGTTTCGCCTCGACCGACGGCCGGTGCCGCAGCTTCGGTGCCGGCGGCGACGGCTACGTCCCCGGCGAAGGGGTCGGCGCGCTCCTGCTCAAGCCGTTGAGCCGGGCCGAGGCCGACGGCGACCACATCTACGGCCTCATCCGGGCCACGGCGGTCAACCACGGGGGGCGCAGCAACGGCTACACCGTGCCGACACCGGTCGCGCAGCACCAGGTGATCGGCGACGCGCTGCGCCGGGGCGGTGTCGATCCCCGGCAGATCGGCTACGTCGAGGCGCACGGCACCGGTACAGCCCTCGGCGATCCGATCGAGATCGACGGGTTGAACCGGGCTTTCGCCGAGACCGCGCCACCCGGGTCGGCTGGTCTGCCGGCCTGCTCGATCGGCTCGGTCAAGTCGAACATCGGTCATCTGGAGTCGGCGGCGGGTATCGCCGGCATCACCAAGGTGCTGCTGCAGTTCCGGTACCGCGCGCTGGTGCCGTCGCTGCACGCGGAACAGCTCAATCCGCACGTCGACTTCGCGTCCGGACCGTTCCACGTCCAGCGCGCGTTCGAGTCCTGGCTTCCGCCGACGCTGGACGGGCGGGAGGCGGCGCGGATGGCCGCGGTCAGTTCGTTCGGTGCCGGTGGTGCCAACGCGCACGTGATCCTGGAGGAGTACCAGGCGCCGGTCGGCTCGGCCGGCGACGAGCATCCGGAGCTGGTCGTCCTGTCGGCGCGGACGAGGGAGCAGCTGCGCGAGCAGGCAGGCAGGATCGCCACGGCGATCACGCCGCGGCGACCGGGTGCTCCGACGACCGGAGCGGCGCCGGCATCGGTCGAGCGCGCACAGGCACAGGTTTCGGCCGCCGCGGCCGAGATTCTCGGCCTGCCGGTCGCGGATCTCGACCTGGACGAGGATCTGGAGAGCCAGGGGTTCGACCCGGTCGCGCTCGTCGCGCTGCTGGAGCGGATCGGCGCCGCGGACCGCGGCTTCGGCAACGACCGCAGCTTCGGCAATGACCCCAGCCTCGGCAACGGGTTCCGCAGCCTGCGGAAGATCGCGCAGCGCCGGGCGGCGGCCGAGCCGGCCGCGGACGAGCACACCGGACCGGCACCTGCCGGCGGGAGCCCGCGGCTTCGCGACATCGCGTTCAGCCTGCGCGCCGGCCGCGAGCCACTGCCCGAACGGCTGGCACTGGTGGTCGACGACGTCGGCGGACTGGCCACGGCCCTGCGCGAGTTCGCCGCGGGCGGGGAGCCCGCCGCAATGGTGTGCGGTCGGGTGGAGCGGCCGGGAGGACTGTTCGAGGGACTGCTGGACGGTGCCGAAGGCGACGCGTTCCTGGCCTCCGTCCAACGCTCCGGCGATCTGTACCGGCTCGGCCGGCTGTGGGTGTCCGGCATGGACTCCGTCACCGAGCTCTGGGACCGCGACCACGCCTCGCGGGTCAGCCTGCCGGGTTACCCGTTCGGCCGTGCGCGCTACTGGGTCCCGGAGGAGCCCGAGGACGCCGAGCCGCTCGTGACCGAGCCCGTCCCCGAGCCGGTGCCCGTCCCCGTCCCCGTATCCGTCCCCGAGCCCGTGCCCGTGCCGCCGGTCGCCGGCCCGGAGCCGGACGGCGTGTCCACCGTCGGGGACCTGCGCGACGCGGAGTTCGTCAGTGCCACGGTGGTGGCGGCGATGTCGGCCGTGCTGGAGGTGCCGGCCGAGGAGTTCGGGCTGGACGTTCCGCACTCCGACCTCGGCGTCGACTCCGTGCTGGCGGTGGAGATCGTCAGCCGGATCAACGCCGAGCTGGGTACGGAGGTCAGGCCGACCGACTTCTTCAACTATCCGACGCTGCGCAAGCTGATCGGGTCGGTGGCCGAGTCGGCCGCCGTCGAACCCGTCGAACCCGTCGAACCCGTCGAACCCAGCGCCGTCGAACTCGACGCCTCGGCAGGCGCCGATGCGCACCCGACGCCGGCCGTGGCCGATTCGGTCGCGGCGCAGGACCGTCCGCCGCAGCGGGCCGGGTCGGTCACCGTCGCGTCGGAGCCGGTTACCGCACCCGCCGCGGGCGGCAAGGACATCGCCATCGTCGGTATGTCGGGCCGTTTTGCCGACGCGGCCGATCTCGACCAGCTGTGGACGAACCTCGCCGCGGGACTGGACTCGGTTCGCGAGATGCCGGCGCAGCGCTGGGACGTCGACCGCTACTTCGACGAGGACCGGCAGGCACCCGGCAGGACGTACAGCAAGTGGGGCTCGGTGCTGGAGGGGATCGACCGGTTCGATCCGGATTTCTTCGGCATCTCGCCGCGTGAGGCCCGGCTGATGGACCCGCAGCAGCGGCTGTTCCTGATGACCGCCTGGCAGGCCGTCGAGAACGCCGGCTACAGCGACCGGTCCGTGGACGGACTGGAGTGTCCCGTGTTCGTCGGCACCTCCATGGGCGACTACCACCACCTGCTGCGCCAGCACGGTGTCCCCGTCGAGGGCTACACCTTCATGGGCACCCATCCGGCGGTGCTGGCATCGCGGCTGTCGTACCACTTCAACCTGCACGGTCAGAGCCTGGCGGTCGACACGTCGTGCTCGTCCTCACTGATGGCGGTCCACCTGGCCTGCGAAGCGCTGCGGGAGGGCCGGTGCGATGTCTCGCTGGCCGGTGGAGTGGCCGCGCTGGTCACCCCGGAGCTGCACATTCTGGGCAGCAAGGCCGGCATGTTGTCACCGCGCGGCCGCTGTCGGCCCTTCGACGCCGGCGCCGACGGGTTCGTACCCGGCGAGGGTGTCGGCGCGGTGCTGCTCAAACGGCTGGACGACGCGATCCGCGACGGTGATCACGTGCACGGGGTGATCGTCGGCAGCGGCGCGAACCAGGACGGCAGGACCAGCGGTATCACCGCGCCGAGCGCACCGGCGCAGACTAGGCTGCTGCGGTCGGTGTACCAGCGCTTCGGCATCGACCCCGGACGGATCGGCTACGTGGAATGCCACGGCACCGGGACGCGGCTCGGCGATCCGATCGAGATCGAGGCGCTCACCGAGGCGTTTCGGGGATTCACCGACCGCACCGGGTTCTGCGCGGTCGGCTCCGTCAAGGCCAACCTCGGTCACACGCTCACCGCGTCCGGTGCGGCCGGCCTGTTCAAGGCGGTGCTGTCGCTGAACCACCGCCAGCTGACGCCGACTCCGCACTATCAGCGGGCCAACCCGCACATTCCGTTCGAACGCACCCCGTTCTACGTCAGTTCCGCGCTGCGCGGTTGGCCTGCCGAGGACGGTCCCCGCATGGCCGCGGTCAGCTCGTTCGGCTTCAGCGGCACCAATGTGCACCTCGTCGTCCGGGAGGCGCCGGTGCCGCCGCCTCGGCCACCGGCCGAGCAGCGGGACCGGCTGTGCGCGGTGTCCGCCAAGGACGGGCCGGCGCTGCACCGCCGGTTGACCGAGCTGTCGACCTGGCTGGAGCGCCACGGCCGGGATCACGAGTGGCGGGACGTCGCGCTCACCCTCGGCGCGGGACGCTCGCATTTCGGCGCCCGCGCGGCCTTCCTCGCGCGAGGACCGGAGCAGCTGCGCGACCAGATCGCCGCCTGGCTGCGCGCGGACGGCGGTACGGCGAACGATGTGGCCGAGCCGGTACGCGCCTATCTGGCCGATCGGCCGGTCGACTGGGCAGCCGTGGTCGGCGGCGACCACGCGCGGCGTATCCCGCTGCCGACCTACCCGTTCGCGCAGGACAGCTACTGGATTCCGACGGACGCACCGGCACCGGGCCCCGAGCTGCCGCCGGCCCGACCGGACGAGCGGGAGCCGTTCGTCTTCGTGCTGAAACCGGACCAGCGCATCGTCGGTGACCATCTGGTGGACGGCAAGCCGCTGCTGCCGGCGGCCGGGCACCTGACCCAGGTGCGGCGAGCGGCTCGCTCGCTCCTGGGTGACGTGCCGATCACGGTGTCCAGGGCCGTGTGGCTGCGGCCGTTCTTCGTCACCGTGGAACTGCGGGCCGAGGTCCGGTTCGAGGTGGTCGAACCCGGTCACCGCTGGACCTTCCAGGTCGTCGCGCCCGATCCGGACGAAGGCGCCGCCGAGGTGGTCTACAGCCGAGGCGAACTCGCCGCCGGCGCGGAACACGGCGAACGGACCGACCTGGCGGCGGTCCGGGCCCGCTGCCACGAGTCGAGTTCGGATGCCGTGCACTACGGCCGGTTCGACGGCATGGGGGTCGGCTACGGGCCGCTCTTCCGCACCGTGCGCTGGGTCCAGGCGAGCGAGGACGAGGCGTTGGTGACCCTCGTCCGCGCCACCGCGCCGGTGACCGAGGACACCGAGGAAGCCGACCTGCCGGCGGGGATGCTCGACGGCGCGGTGCAGGCCGTCATCTCCATCCCGCCGCACGACGACGACGGCCGGCCGCTGGTGCCGTTCACCATGGCGACCGTCCGGATGCCGCGCGACATCCCCGCCGAGAGCTACGCGCACGTCCGGCGGACCAGCGCGACCGAGTGCGACGTCACGATCGTGGACACCGACGGCCGGGCCTGCGTGGACATCGCCGGCCTTTCCTACCGCGTGCTCAAGGAACCGGTGCCGCTGCGGGTACTGGCTCCGGTGTGGCAGGAGTCGTCCGCCCCGACCGTGCCGAGCACACCCGACCGGGTGTGGCTGCTGGCACCGGACGGCGATCACGGACTGGCCGCCCGGCTCGCGGCCCGTCATCCGGACGGCGAGACGCTGACCGTCCCGCTCGACCGTCCCGAGGCGATCGCCACGGCGACGGCCGGTGCGCCGGACCCTGACCGGGTCTACTTCCTCGGCGGCCTGCTGGCCGAGGTCGACCCGCCCGGCACGGTCGCGGACGTCCAGCACGCCCAGGACCTCGGTGTCCGAAGCCTGCTTGCGGTGATCAAGATCCTGCTGGCACGGGGATGCGGCGAGCGGACCGTGGACCTGATTGTGGTGACCGGCGACATCCACGACCCTCCGGATGACCGCAGCACGCGGCCGATGGCCGCGGCCCTGTTGGGACTGTGCCGCTCGCTGGCGAAGGAGCAGCCGAGCTGGCGGGTGGGCTGTCTCGACGTCGCGACCGCGGAACTGATCGGGCCGAGCGCGGAGACCGTGGCCGACGTGGTGGCCGGTTACCAGGGCCACCCGGACGGCAACGAGGTCGTCTGGCGCGCGGGCCGGCTCTGGCATCGCGCGCTGCGTCCCCTCGACCTCCCGGCACCGGAGTCGAGCCCGTTCCGCCGCGGCGGAACCTACCTGATCCTCGGCGGTGCCGGCGGAATCGGCACGGTCACCGCGGAACACCTGGCCGCCCGGTGCGGTGCGAACGTGGCCATGGTCGGCAGGCGACCCGCCGACGACGGGACAGCCGCACGGATTCGCGCCATCGAGGCGGCCGGCGGGCAGGGGATGTACGTGTCCGCCGATGCCACCGACGAGGACTCCCTGACCGCGGCGGTGGACGCGGTCAGGGCGCGGTTCGGGCCGATCCACGGCGCGTTCCATTCCGCGCTGGTGCTGGCCGACGCCAGGATCGCCGACCTGGACCAGGCAGCCGTCGAGCGGGTGCTCGCACCGAAGTCCCTCGGCACCGTGCTCCTGGCCCGTGCACTGGCGAAGGAGCCGTTGGACTTCCTGGTCCTGTACTCCTCGGCACAGTCGTTCAGCGGCAACGCCGGGCAGTCCAACTACGCGGCGGCCTCCACCTTCCAGGACGCCCTCGGTACCAGCCTGGCCCGGCTCGGCGTGCCGGTATGCGTGCTGAACTGGGGATACTGGGGCGAGGTCGGGGTGGTCGCCACCGGCAACTACCGCCGTCGCATGCGTGCGATGGGGGTGGACTCCATCACGCCGCGCGAAGGGATGGGGGTGCTGGAGTCGGTGCTGGCGGCCGGCACGATCCAGGCGCTGCCGATCAAGGCCGAGCAGCGCGTCCTGGACCGGATCGGCGTGCTGCCCGCGGAGCGGGACACCCCCGGACACCCCGACGGTCCGAGCCTGCGCCGCGCGCACGACGCACTCGACGCGCTCGGTGCCGCGATGGTGGTCGACGCCTTCCAGCGGATGGGGGCGTTCGGGACACCCGGCGACCGGGTACCTGTTGCCGATCTGGCTCAGCGGCTGGACGCACCACCAGGGCGGCAGGCGCTGCTCGGCGTGCTGGCCGACATCGTCACCACATCCGGGTACCTGCAGCGCGGCGGCGGCGAACTCGTGGCAGGCGACGCCGTTTCGGATGTCGCGAGCGCGGATCTGGCCGGCCGCGCGAGCGAGGTTTCCCGACGCCACCCGGAGGTGGCCGCGCACGTCGAGCTGATGTCGGCCTGCGTTCGCGAGTACCCCAGCCTGCTCACCGGCGCTCGGGACGCGACCGAGGTGATGTTCCCCGACTCCTCCCCGCGGCTGGTGGAGAGTGTGTACAACGGCGACCCGCTGTCGAACGCGGCGAACCTGGCCGCCGCCGCACAGGTCTCGGCCTGGATCGCCGATCAGACCGACTCCCGTCCACTGCGGATTCTGGAGGTCGGTGCCGGTACCGGCGGTACGACGGAGGCGGTACTGGCGGCGCTGGCGCCCTACGCCGACCGGATCGAGTACCTGTACACGGATGTGTCGCAGAGTTTCCTGCGCCATGGACGCACCAGGTTCGCGGGGTCGAGTTCCTTCCTGTCGCTGCGCAGGCTCGACATCGAACGGTCGCCGGCGGAGCAGGGTTTCCCGGCCGGATCGGTCGACCTCGTGGTGGCGGCGAACGTCCTGCATGCCACCCGCGACCTGGACGTCGCCGTCGCCAACGTCCGCGAGCTGCTGGCGGACAACGGCCGGCTCGTGCTGTGTGAGACCACCGCCTTCAGCACGTTCACCACGCTGACCTTCGGCCTGCTGGACGGCTGGTGGCGGTTCGAGGACGGGTTCCTGCGGATCCCCGGCTCTCCGCTGGCGACCGTGGGTGTCTGGCGGGATCTGTTGCGGGACAACGGTTTCGGAGACGTGTCGGTGCTGGACGCGGTACCGGGTCTCGGGCTGAACGTGATCGTCGCCGACACGCGCGCGACGTCACCGGCCGCCACGGCGGCACCGAGTCTGGAACGGGTCCAGAGCAATCTGGCGCGGCTGATCGCCACCACGCTCGGTCGCGGCGATGCCGATCTCGATCCGGACGCGCCGTTCGTCGAGTACGGAGTGGACTCGATCATCCTCGTCGAGATGGTGAACACGCTCAACGGCGAACTGGGGATCGGCCTGGAGCCGACCACCCTGTTCGACTATCCGACGCTGCGGGCACTGGCCGAATTCGTGCATGCCGAGCATCGGGGCGAACCGAGTGGGTTCACCGAGCCGGACCCGGCGGCGGAGCAGCCTCCACCGCCCGACGACGAACAGGACACGCTCCGGCGGCTCGCGGCCGGTGAGCTGACTCTCAACCAGGCCCTCTCGACCCTTGGAGGACGGGCATGAACGACGCGTTGAAGCAGATCCTCGAACTGGTCGAGACCAAGGCGATCTCCCCGGAGGACGGGCAGCGCAGACTCGCGGCGCTGCGCGCCTCGCCGGTCGCCGAGCCGCCGGCGTCCTCGACACCGGCGGACTCGACACCGGCGGAGCCGACCGGGCCGGCGTCCCGGAAGGTGGCGGTGATCGGGTTCGACTGCCGATTCGGCAGCGCGAACTCGCCGGCCGAGCTGTGGCACCTGCTCGCCGCGGGGGAGAGCGCGGTGACCGAGGTCCCCGCCGACCGCTGGCGGGTCGAGGACTACTTCGACCCCGATCCGAGCACGCCGGGCCGGACCAACTCCCGGTGGGGCGGGTTCCTCGACGACATCGCCGGATTCGACCCGTTGTTCTTCCAGCTGTCCGGCCGCGAGGCCGAACGGATGGACCCCCAACAGCGGCTGTTCCTGGAAACCTGCTGGAACGCCATGGAGAACGCGGGGTATGCGGGTGACGCGCTGTCCGGTACCCACTGCGGGGTCTTCGCCGGCACCCCGGCCAGCGACTACTGCGTCGAGGCCGACTCCGGGGAGGATGCCGACGCGCAGCTGCTGCTGGGGAACGACACCGCCATCCTCCCAGCCCGGATCTCCTACCTGCTCGACCTGCGCGGCCCCAGCATCGCGCTGAACACGGCCTGCTCGTCGGCGCTGGTGGCCGTCGACCTCGCCCGCCGCTCGATCGTCGATGGACAGTGCGAACTGGCCCTTGCCGGCGGCGTCTGCCTGTTCGTCGGACCGGGTTTCTACCTGTCGGCCAGCAAGGGGGGAATGCTGTCGCCGCGCGGCCGATGCAGCGCGTTCGACCAGTCCGCCGACGGCTTCGTCCCCGGCGAGGGCTGCGGTGTGGTCGTACTCAAGGACCTGGATGCCGCGCTCCGCGACGGCGACCGAATTCGCGGGGTGCTGCTCGGTTCGGAGACGAACCAGGACGGGAAGTCCAACGGGATCACCGCGCCGAGCGCCCGCGCGCAGACCCGGCTCCAGCTGGAGACCTATCGGCGGGCGGGCGTCGACCCCAGGACGATCGAGCTGGTCGAGGCGCACGGCACCGGCACCGCGCTCGGCGATCCGATCGAGGTGGACGCCCTGACCCGGTCGTTCGCCGAGTACACCGAGGACCGGCAGTTCTGCGCGATCGGTTCGATCAAGACCAACCTCGGACACACCGGACAGGCCGCCGGCATCGCCGGCCTGATCAAGTGCCTGCTCGCCTTCGAGCACGACCTGATCCCCGCGACGCTGCACCTGTCGACCCCGAACGAGCGGATTCCGTTCGCCGACACGCCGTTCTATCCAGCCACCCAACCGGTTCCGTGGCCGCGGCGGGAGGGGAGTCCGCGGCGCGCGGCGGTCAGCTCGTTCGGTTACAGCGGCACCAACGCGCATCTGGTGGTCGAGGAGCCACCGCCGTCGGTGGCGTCGGTACCCGACGACCGAGCGCGGTTGGTGCTGATCTCGGCCAGGACCCGGTCCGCGCTCGGCGACCGGCTCACGCAGCTGGCCGACTGGCTGGCCGATCCGCCGCACGACTGCGACCTGCGGGATCTCGCCTTCACGCTCTGCGCAGGACGCAAACACTTCGAGTTCCGCGCGGCGATCGTCGCGCGCAGCGTCGACGAACTGCGCGCCGCGCTGCGCTATCGGGCCATGGACCTGTCCGGTGGCTGGTCGAAGCCGGCGCCACTCGGCGACACCGAGCGGGAACAGGCCATAGCCGACCTGAACCGGCAACTGGATGCCGGGTCGGTGGCGGAAGGGGCGCTGGAGACCGCCGCTCGGCACTACGAGCGCGGGCTGACCCTTCCGCCCTCCCTGCTGTTCCCCGACGGTGGCCGCCGGACTCCGCTGCCGACCTACCCCTTCGAACGCGACCGCTACTGGTACACCGAACCCGCGCCGCCGCGACTGGTCGAGATTCCGGCACCGGAGGGACACCGGTACCTGTTCCGACCGCTACCCGCCGATCCCCTGGTGGCCGGCCATGTGTTCGCCGGACGGCCGATACTCGCCGCCACGGTGTCGATCGAACTCGCTCGCGGGGCCGCGCGGTTGGCGGGATACGGCACGGCGCACCGGATCGAACAGGTCAGCTGGCGCCGGCCGGTCCCGTCGACCGACGAGGCCGGTGTCGAGATCCGGCTTTCCCCGGAGGGAGCGACCACGATCCGCTTCGCTCTCGACACTCCGGACGGATTCGCCGGGGAGCCCGGCGTCAGCGGGATTCTCCGGCTGACGCCGGCGAATTCCGTTCCGGCGGCGGCGGACCTCGCGGTGGTGCGCGCACGGTGCTCGGACACGCTCGAATCGGCGGAATGCTATCGGCGGTTCGCCGCGCTCGGGTTCGCCTACGGACCGGAATTCCGGGTGGTGCGCGAACTGCGGTTCGGCACGGACGAGGTGCTGGCCCGGCTGGCGCTGCCGGCCGCGGAAACCATGCCGCTCGACGAGGACTCGCTGCGGCCGACGCTGCTCGATGGTGCGCTCCAGGCGCTCGTCGCGCTGGCGGACGGGGACGAGGACACGGTTCCCCGGGTCCCGTGCGCGGTGGAGCGGATGGAGGTGCATGCGCCACCCCGCGACGCCTGCCACGCACACCTGGTGCGCCGCGCGGACGGGGTCCTGGACATCCAGGTGACCGACGACGCCGGATCGCCGCTGATCACGATGCACGGGTTGGCGACGGCCGAGGCCCCGCCGTCGATCGCGCTGCCGGACGTGCGGCCGAACAGGGAGACCGCGGACAGGGAGACCGCCGACACGACCTGGTACGTACCGAGGTGGCGGGCGACAGCGCGGCCCGCCGCCGCCGACGGTCCCGTGCTCGTGCTGGACTCGGACGCGTGTGTCGCCGAGGATCTTCGCCGCCGCCACCCGGAGGCCACTGTCGTCCTGGCCGTCCCCGGTGCCGAGTTCCGGCAGCATGGCGCCGGGGACTACGAGATCCGGCCGGGTTCGGTCGACGACCACCGTCGGTTGCTGGCCGGCGTGCCTGCCTCGTCCGGTCCGCTCCGGATCGTCGTCCGGTGGGCGGCCACCCCCGCCGGCCAGGAGGCGGGGCAGGGCTTTTCCGATGCCGTCGAACGGGGGTTCGGCGCGTTGCTCGCGTTGAGCCAGGCGCTGTGCGCGGCGCGCACTGCCGGCCCGGTCGCGGTCCGGGTGGTCTACCCGCTGACCGACGGTGCCGCGCCACCCGAGCTGGCCGCGCTGGGTGCGTTCGCCAGGACCGTCCGGCTGGAGAACGCCGACCTGTGCGTCCAGGCGGTCGGCCTGCCGTTCGGCGACCCGGCCCGGTTCGACGGGGCATGGGATGTTCTGCTGGCCGCGCCGTCCGCCACGGAACCGGTGGAACTGCGCATGTCCGACGAGGGCACGCTGGTGCGGCGAACCTGGGCTGCGGTCGATCCGCCGGCGGCCGTGCCCGCGGTGCGACCCGGCGGTGTCTACGTGATCACCGGCGGCACGGGGCACCTCGGACAGGCCGTCGCCGACCACATCACGGCCCAGGGCGGCCGACCGGTGCTGATCAGCCGCACGGCGCCGGAATCGCCGGCGGCCGCTCACGAACAGGCCGATGTTTCCGACGATGCGGCGCTCGACCGCGCGTTGCGGGCGGTCCGGGAGCGCTTCGGACCACCGCAGGGCATCATCCACGCGGCCGGCGTCGTCCGGGACTCCTCCCTGGTGCACAAGACGGCGGCGGAGGCCGACGAGGTGCTGCGGGCCAAGGTCCACGGCGCGGTGAACTTGGATCGGCTGACCCGTGCGGACCCACTGGACTTCGTGGTCCTCTTCTCCTCCGTGGTGGCCGCGGTCGGCAACCCCGGCCAGTGCGACTACGCCTTTGCCAACGGCTTCCTTGACGAGTTCGCGCGGATGCGCGAGGCCAGGCGGCGCGCGGGGCAGGGGCAGGGGAAGACCGTGTCGATCGCCTGGCCGGCCTGGGGTGGCGGCAGCGGGATGGCAGCCGGCAATGACCGGGGCGCGGACGCACTCGGCGTGGCTGAGGGGCTCGCCGCCTTCGACCGGGCGCTCGCGGCCGAGGAACCGCACGTGGTCCTTGTCAAGGGCGCCGCGGCGATCCGGGCGATCGAGGCCGTGACCGACTCCGCGGTCGACACCGCGACGACTCGGGAGGCGGCCGCCGTGTCAAGCGCGGAGTTCGTGGCTCGACTCACCGCCATCCTCGCCGACGAGCTGCGGCTGCCCGCTGCGCGCATCGAGGCCGACACGCCGTTCTCGGCGCTCGGGATCGACTCGGTGAACGTGCTGCGGCTGAACGAACTCCTGGAACGGGAGTTCGGTCCGGTGCCGAAGACCGTGTTCTTCCAGAACTCCAACGTCGCCGAGCTGGCCGATCACCTTGCCGCGCGGTCCGCCGCCACCCCGCCGGCTCCTGCCGTCACGGTCACGTCCACCGCCGGGCACGCCGCCGCGGCCCCGGTTGCGGCCGCACACGGCCGCGACAGCCAGGACATCGCGGTGATCGGCCTCGCCGGACGGTATCCGATGGCCGCCGACGTGGAGGAGTTCTGGCGCAACCTGGTTGAGGGCCGGGACTGCATCACCACGATCCCGGCCGACCGCTGGCCGCTGGACGGTTTCTACGACCCCGAGGGCGGACCGGGCCGCAGCTACGCCAAGTGGGGTGGCTTCCTGGCCGACGTCGACCGGTTCGATCCGCTGTTCTTCAACATCGCACCACACGACGCCGACATGATGGACCCGCAGGAGCGCGTGTTCCTGGAGACCGTCTGGCTCGCGTTGGAGGACGCCGGCTACACCAGGGCCGAACTCGGCCGAACCAGCACCGGGGTGTTCGCCGGCGTGATGTACGGCGACTACCAGCGTTACGGGTCCGCCGCGGACGGCAGGATGGCGGTGTCCTCCCATGCGTCGGTCGCGAACCGGGCCTCCTACTTCTTCGACTTCCGCGGTCCCAGTATCGCGCTGGACACCATGTGTTCGTCCTCGCTCACCGCCATCCACCTGGCCTGCGAGAGCCTCCGGAGCGGCGACTGCGGTACGGCCGTCGCGGGTGGGGTCAACCTGAGCGTGCATCCTGACAAGTACCGACAGCTCAGCCTCGGACGCTTCCTGTCGACCGACGGACGGTGCCGGAGCTTCGGTGCCGGCGGTGACGGGTACGTACCCGGCGAGGGGGTCGGTGCGCTGGTGCTCAAACCGCTGGCCGCCGCCGTGGCCGACGGTGACACCGTGCACGCGGTCATCGCGGGAAGCGCGGTCAACCACGGCGGCCGCACGAACGGCTACACCGTGCCCAACACGAACGCGCAGACCTCGGCCGTGCTGGTGGCGCTGCGCCGGGCCGGCGTCGATCCGGCCGACCTGGACTATATCGAGGCGCACGGCACCGGCACCGTCCTCGGCGATCCGATCGAGATCGCCGCACTGACCGACGCCCTGGCGAGCTCGGACTCGATCGAGCCGGGCCGCACGATTCCGGTCGGCTCGGTCAAGTCGGCCATCGGCCATCTGGAGTCGGCGGCCGGCATCGCCGCGGTCACGAAAGTCATCCTCCAGATGCGGCACCGGAAGCTGGTCCCGTCCCTGCACGCCGACGAGCTCAACCCGCTGATCGACCTCGGGTCCTCCCTGGCTGTCCAACGCGACCTCGCCGAGTGGACGCCCCGCGGTGGACGTTCGCGTCTCGTCGCCGGGATCAGCTCGTTCGGGGCCGGTGGCAGCAACGCGCACCTGGTCCTGCGCGAGCCGCCGCCGGTCTCGCCGGTTCCGGCGGACGACCACACCGGCGGCACCCAGGTCGTCGTGGTGTCCGCGAAGAACCGGGACCGGCTCGTCGAACTGGCCGGGAAGCTGGCCGAACGCCTTGCCCGGTGGTGCTCGTCGGGCAGCGTGGACGATCTCGTCGCGATCGTGGCGCGTTATCTGGCGGACCGGCTGGCGGAGTTGCTGGGGGTCGGTCACGGCGACATCACTGTCACCGATGATCTCGGTGAATGCGGCATGGACGAGGTCACGAGGGCGCGGCTCGGCGCCGTGGTCTCCACGGACTGCGACCTGCCGGCGGACGAACTGCCGTCGGCCGCGGACACGGCAACCGAACTGGCGCTGCACCTGGTGCGGCAGCACGAAACCGCGCTTCGCGCGTGCTTCGGTGGCCCAGCCGACACCGCGGCGGAGGCCGCGCCGGCGCTCGCGGACATCGCGTACACCCTGCAACTCGGCCGGGAGCCGATGGACGAGCGGCTGGCAATGGTCGTGGACGACCTGCCGAGCGCGGTCACCGGTCTCCGCGCATTCGCCGAGGGAGGGCTCGCCGACGGTGTGCACACCGGTTCGGTGACCGACGACCGCGACGAGCCGATCGACGTCGGCGATCCGACCGCCGTCGCCGTGGGCTGGGTGCGCGGCGCCACGGTCGACTGGCCGGCGGTGCACGCCGGCCACCGGCGTCGCCGGGTCCGGCTGGCCGGCTACCCCTTCGCTCGCGAGCGCCACTGGCTCGACCCCGTCACCACGGCGGCCGGGCCGCAACCATCACCGCGACAACCGGAGGTCACCATGACCGGCCAGCCCGACCAGGGACCCGTGGACTCGGGAGACGACACGAGATCGTGGTTGTCCGAGACCCTGACCGGCTTCGCCGCCGAGACGATCGGTCTCGAACCGGAGCGGCTCAACGCCCGAACTCCGTTGGGGGAGTTCGGATTCGAGTCGGTAAGCCTGGTGACGCTCGCGGGCCGGATCTCCGATCTGCTGGGAGTCGCCGTCTCTCCGACCTTGTTCTACGAACGTCGCGGAGTCGCCGGAATCGTGGACTGGCTGCTGGAGACGCATCCGGAGGTCGTCGCCGCGCACCGGCCGGTACCGGCCGACCCGGTCGGCTCGGTCGCGACCGAGCCCCCGACCCGGACCGGCGGCGTCGAGCAGGCGGGACGGACCCCGCTGCCGGTCCGCACCGCCGAGGTCGGCGACAGCGGTGCCGAGCCGGTCGCGATCATCGGCATGAGCGGCCGGTTTCCCGGCTCTCCCGACCTCGACCGGTACTGGGACAACCTGTACCACCGCCGGGACCTGATCACCGAGGTACCGGCGGATCGCTGGGACTGGCGGGTCGCGGCCGGCGGCGACGTCGCATCCGACGAACCCAGCCCGTACCGGTGGGGCGGGTTCATCGAGGGCACGGACCTGTTCGACCCGCTGTTCTTCGGCATCTCGCCGGCCGAGGCCGAGATGATGGACCCGCAGCAGCGGATGCTGCTGCAGATGGTCTGGGCCGCGGTCGAGGACTCCGGATACCGGCCGTCGGCCCTTGCCGGCCGGCAGGTGGGGCTGTTCTGCGGGATCCAGTTCAGCGACTACCGGCAGCTGATGCAGGAGGTCGGTCTGCTCAGCGCCCAGTCGGGGCTGGGCAACGAGCACTCGATCGCGGTGAACCGGATCTCGTACCTGTTGGACCTGCACGGTCCGAGTGAACCGGTGAACACCGCCTGTTCCAGTTCCCTGGTCGCGGTGCACCGCGCGGTCGCCTCGCTGCGCCGCGGTGAGAGCGAGCTGGCCGTGGCCGGCGGGATCTCCCTCAATCTCGGGCCGGACTCCACCACGGCGGCCGCGCTGATGGGACTGCTGTCCCCGGACGGCCGGTGCATGACGCTGGACAGCCGTGCCAACGGCTACGTCAAGGGGGAGGGGGTCGGCCTCGTCGTCCTCAAGCCGCTGAGCCGCGCGTTGTCCGACGGGGACCAGGTCCACGCTGTCATCCGGGGTACGGCGGTGAACCACGGCGGCCGGGCCACCTCGCTCACCGCACCGAACGCCGAGGCACAGGCGGCGCTGCTGCGTACGGCCGTGGCCGAGGCCGGCGTCGGCCCGGAGACGATCGGCTACCTGGAACTGCACGGCACGGGAACGCAGCTCGGCGATCCGGTCGAGGTCAACGGAATCAGGTCCGCGTTCCGCCAGCTGACCGGGAACCGGGCCGCGACGGTCGCGCCGCACTGCGGCATCGGCTCGGTGAAGACCAACATCGGTCACCTGGAACCCGCGTCCGGCATCGCCGGTCTGCTCAAGCTGGTCCTGGCCATGCGGCACGAGACCCTGCCCGGCATGGTGCATCTGCGCGAGACCAACCCGTACGTCGACCTGGCGGACAGTCCGTTCCACATCGTCGAGGACACCGTCGAGTGGCAGCGCACGCTGGACGCCGACCGCAACGCGCTGCCGTTGCGCGGCGGGGTGAGTTCCTTCGGCTTCGGCGGGGTCAACGCGCACGTCCTCATCGAGGAACCACCGCTGCGCCGGCCGGTCCGCCGGGAACCGCCGGTCGAACGGGAGCGGCTCTTCGTCTTCTCCGCACGCAACACGGACGCACTGGTTCGTACCGCCGCGCGGTATGTCGAGCGCCTGGAGCACTGGGAAGGCCATCCGGAGGACGGGCAGGACCCGGACGTGGTGGCCGCCACGCTGTGGGAGGGACGGGAGCCGATGGCCGAACGGCTCGCCGTGGTCGCCGCCGACCTCGCCACGCTGCGCGAACGGCTGACCGCGGTCGCGGCCGGGGACTGGAGTGGACCGGGAGTGCGCCGCGGCCGCGCCGAGGAGCCGGGAGCGGCATCGGCGATCGCGCAGGTCACCGGAGGACCGGACGCCATGGCCGCCGCGTGGGTCACCGGTCGTGCCGTGACCTGGACACCGGAGGTCCCGGCGGGACGGCCGCGGCGCACCTCGCTGCCGACGTATCCGTTCGAGGAGAAGCGGTACTGGTTCAGTGTTCCCGAAGGTGCGGCGGTGGCGCCGGGGGCCGGTGCGCCGCCGGAGCAGGAGACGGTCACCGGTGAGCCGTACATCCGGGCCGGCCTGCGCGGCATCCTGCGGGACAAGCTGAAGCTGGACGACGACGAACTTGACGAGAACCGCAGCCTCGCCAACCTCGGCGTCGACTCCATCGTCAGTGCCATGATCATGCAGGTGGTGCAGGAGGAGTTCGACATCCAGGTGCCGCTCACGGCACTCGTCGACCACCCGACGCTGCGCCTGCTTTCGGCCTACGTCCACCAGGAGTTCTTCGCCGACAAGGAGATCGGCGGCGTCCTCGCCGGCCGCGAGCCACGTGCCGGGCGAGCCGGTTCCGAAGGCAGCCAGAACCGCCTCCCTGCCGAACTGCTGCCGATCAGCGTCGGCGGCAGCGGACAGCCGTCGTTCTGGGTGCACGGCGCGACCGGTTACTCGACCTGGTTCCAGAATCTCTCGCAGGCGCTCGGCCCGGCCTACCCGCTCTACGCGTTCCAGGCGAAGGGCACCGACGGCCGCTCCATGCCGCATTCACTCGAGGAGATGGTGGCGCACTATCTCGACTGCATCCGCAGGGTCCAGCCGCACGGCCCCTACTTCATCGGCGGCTACTCCTTCGGCGGCCTGATCGCCACGCAGATGGCGCAGCAGTTGCACGACGAAGGGGAGGAGATCCGGCACCTGGTCCTGTTCGACACCTACCCCGCCACCCAGGAGGTGTTCGACCGTCACCACGAGACCTACGACCGTGACTTCCTCCAGATGTACCTGACCAACTACTTCCTGAAGCTCGACGAACACCCGGAGCGGGTGATCCGCGAGGAGGACGTGGCGCACCTGCCGCTGACCCTGCAGGTCGTCGAACTGGCCCGGCTGGCCAAGGAACGCACGGATCGGCGGATGGCCGCCGAAGACATCTATCTGTACCTGCGTGGCGGCCTTGTCTGCTCGGAGCAGGCCGAGGGGATCTACCAGCAGTACAAGATGGTCGACTACACGGCGTCGGACGTGACCTTCTTCAAGGCGATGGACGGCTTCACCGGGAAGGCCAGTTCGCTGTACTGGCGGCCGAGCCGCATTCTGGACGGCTACGACTACGAGACGCCGTGGCGCGAGTCCGTCACGGGCGACTTCCAGCTGGTGGAGCTGGACGTCGACCACCTCAACCAGCTCGAGGAGCCGACCCTGTCGATCGCCTCGAGGCGCATCGAGGCGGTGCTCAAGCAGCCGCCGTCGCTGGACGAGATCGCGTACACCGAGTTCAACAAGGACTTCGAGGCCGTCACCGAGTTCGGCAACCGCCTGCTGGCGGACGTGTTCCGAGACGCCGTGGCGAGCACCGAGGCCAGTGCTCGCACGGAGATCCGTGATCGGCTCGCGGTGGTGCCCGGCTACGGCCGCCTGTTCCAGGCCAGTTGCGACATCCTGGAGCGGGAGCGCTATGTCCAGCGCCTCGACGACGGACGGTTGGCGGCGACCGAGAAGCTGAACGGCGCCGGGTTCCCCGGTGGCGCCGAGGAGATCGCGGCCACCGCGGCGGATCTGGCGGCCAAGCATCCCTCGATCGCCGAGTACCTCCCGCTGCTGACCGCCTGCCAGGCCGAGGTGCTGGCGGTGCTGGCCGGGCAACGGGACGCCACCGACGTCATCTTCCCCGGCGGTTCGATGGAGTTGGTAGCCGAGATCTACAAGGGTGGCATCCAGAGCGACTACTACAACCATCTGGTCGCCGATGTCGTCGAGGAGCACGTCCGGCACTTCGCTCGCCGGTATCGTCGGTCGCGAGCGAAGATCTTCGAGGTCGGTGCCGGTACGGGAGGCACGAGTACGTTCGTCTTCGACGCGCTGGCCGACTACGCGGAAAAGGTGTGGTACTCCTTCACCGACATCGGTGGCGCATTCCTGCAGCTGGCCGAGCGGCAATTCGGCGCCGATCATCCCTATCTCGATTTCGGCACGCACGATGTCGAGCGAGAACCGGAGACACAGGGCTACGAGCCGTACAGCATGGACGTCGTGATCGCCGCCAACGTCCTGCACACCACGCGGCGGATCGACGTGACCGTACGCAACTGTCGGCGGCTCCTGAAACCCGGCGGAATTCTCGTGATCAACGAGTTGACGCAACGGCTCGACTACAACACCCTGACCTTCGGTCTGACCGAAGGCTGGTGGATCTACCAGGACGATGCCGTGCGGATACCCGGCTCGCCGCTGCTGGACGCGCGCGGCTGGCGAGATGCGTTGGGACAGGCGGGGTTCGGTGAGGTCACGGTACACGGTGTTGCCGGGGTCGACGAGGACGATCAGGCGCAGTGCGTGATCGTGGCGAAGGTGCCGGACCAGAAGGTTTGACGACGCGCGAACGTGGAGGTCAGATAGTTCGTGATCGATCGCGGGCGATGGGGATCGCACTGCGGACCGGCCGGCGTGCGAAACGGTTGCCAATACACGATTCGGTGTCTTCACCGCAACGACAACCGGATGAAACACGCTGACGTTAACGGAATCTTAGCGGAGTCGATGATAGGTTCCTTGGTAAATTGGCGATATTGGCTTGGAATCGGACTGTTTCGGACATATCGCCATGGGTGCGACGCATCCTTACGCTAAAGCCGCCGTGTGCCCGTATACCGTGATCCGTCGACACGTCAATACGCTGACGGGGTGTAGGCCCTCCTCTTCCGCCGGACCTGCCGATGGCAGTCCGGCGAGCGTTGACACTGAACTCGGCGCTGTGTCACGATCTGCCGGGGTATTTCTGTGCGTTTGGACTCGCCGGCAACCGGAGCCGTGTGCCGTCCAAGGGTTTGTCTCGTAACCCGGTGGGGCTGGGTCCGCCGGTGGTTGATCATGGTGTGGGGCAGGTGAGCTCGGCGTCGCGCCTGGAGTGGATTGCCCTGTTCACGGGGTTGGAACCGGGTCAGTTCCGCAAGCTGGTGCGGGTGGTGGCGAAGCGCGGTGGGGAGGAGATCGGGGATGGTCGGCCGGGTCGGCAGTGGGCGTTGCCGCTGGCTTATCGGGTGTTGCTGGTCGCCGCGTATTGGCGGACGAACTTGACGATGCGGCGGATCGTGCCCTTGGCACGGTGCGCCGCGAGGTGCTGTGTGACCGAGCGGGGATGAGAGGACTCCGGCGCCGGGCTGTCGCAGCAGTCTGGTTGAAGCCGAGGGCAGCCTGACTCGGGAGACGCCAGACGTGCTGGTACTGCCGGACGGTGCGGGTCCGGCAAGCGAGACGAGAAGGTGTACGCGAGGAACCAGTGGCAAAGCCTCGTAAGTGACGAACCGGCTCAAATCTGGTGGATGTGGATAAGGGCCCGGGTGCAGTGCGTGATCACCTGGATGGGTGGTCAACTCCGAAGCCGTGTAGTGCCGTCGGTGAGGAGGCCACGACAAAGGACTGCGGTCTGGTCCAGGGCAGGTCCGTCGTCGACTGGGGGTTGTGGGATGGGGCGGAGGCCCTGTAGTAGTCCGAGCGCGCGCGCGAGAGGTGTGCACATGGCGAAGGGGGCCGGCAAGTCAGCAGGGAGGATGCTGGAATGCCGGGAGGATGTCGTCGGTGAATATCGACGAACTGGAATCGGCCTTGTACTGGGCCGAGCGCCGGGTACTGGGGATTCAGACCAAACTGCACCAGTGGGCTAGCGGTGATCCTCATCGTCGGTTCACGGATCTGTTCAACCTCGTCGCTGCTCCATCAGCTTGACCAGGTGCTGCGGGGATGGACCGCCTACTTCAAACACGGCTGGTCGAAGGCCACCTTCAACTACCTGCGCTCCTACACCTGGAAACAGGTCTTTGGATGGTTACGCCGCAAAACATCGACGAACCACCTGGAAGGAACTCCGCCGCAAGAACACCAGTGACGGATGGTGGCCCGCCACCGGCGAGGCGGCCCTGCTCAACCCAGGTGCAGTAAAGATCAACTACTACGCCTACCGGGGAACAAAGATCCCAACGCCATGGCCGAGCACAGCATAAGGACAACGAGAACCCTACCGGGACTTGTGGCGCGCCCATTGCGTGGAGACCCGCACGGCGGGTGCGGGAGGCGGTCCGGGGAACCCACCGATGGAAACATCGGCAGGGCGCCCCGGGTCGACCTCACCTGGTGCCGACGCGGGATCACCGGTTGGCGACGCCGTCGAAGAACTACCGGTATTCGGCGAAGGTGCAAGTCGCGATCGACGTCGATACTCGGCTGGTGATCGCCACCGGCGACGCACATCCCGGCAACCGTAACGACTGCACCGTCCGTCGTGACTCCGGAATCGAGCAGGAACTGGCGGGGCGCCCGGTGATGGCCGACGGCGGCTACCAAGGCAACCCCGAGGTGATCATGCCCTACCGCAAACCTCGTGACGGCAGTGATCTGCCGGACTGGAAGGAAGACCTCAACGCCGGCCACAGCAAGATCCGCGCCCGCGTCGAACACGCCCTGGCCCGGATGAAGTGCTGGAAGATCCTGCGCGACTAGCGCCGCCAGCACCCTGAACGACACAGTGTCCGGAATCGCCCACCTGCACAACATCCTCCTCGCGGACTGATCCACAAGCACCAGTCCCACCAAACCACAACACCCATTACGAGACGTCCCGTAGTGGACTCGACAACGCGTTGCCGAAGACCGTCCGCAGGACGCCGAACGAAGTCAGTCTTGCCCGGTGTGTATTCACGTGCTCATCGGGTTGACTCGTCGGTCAACAAATCAAAATCGACCGCAAGATATGAGTTCAATGGGGAATATATGAGTTCAACGGGGGTAGGGGTACCTTGAAGCGGAACACCGGTAGCGGCACATCTACGCATGTCTTCTGTATTCGCCACAACACCCGGAATGGTTTCGATTCCAGCCAGCCAGGGAGACTGTGCAAGAAATGCGTCGACGAAATCCGTGATCTCGTGCGCGTCATTCCATGGCTCTACGAGCAATGTGTGATGAAGACCGCGAACGGTGGCCGATACCTGATATCTATCCATTCGTCCGAGAAACTGCACTCCTGGGGTACGCCTGGCGACAAGGCGATCGAGACTCGCACGAGCATCAAGGAGGTACTGGCGTGCTGGACGGCCATGGTCGTCGATGAGCTGGAGGTGGCTGCACCGAAGTCGGACGTCCGTTCCCACGCGGTCTTCCTGAACGCTCATGTCGCCTGGCTCGCGGCGCATCCCAGTGCCGGCGACCTCATCCAGGAGCTCGAGGAACTGGCCTGCGCGGCCGTTCCCATCATCGACCGCGAGCCGGGCATCATCGAGCTCGGCGAGTGCGCCGAAGACGGCTGTTCCGCACCGCTGGTCGCAGATCTGGAGCATGCGACCTCGCTGTCGTTCACGTTGGTGCGGTGCGGGCTCGGCCACCGGTGGACCGCTCGTGACTGGCTCCGGCTCATGTACCGCGGCTTCCCGTCGACGGACGAAGACGGCGGCACGACGGCCAAGCGCATGGTGCCCACCAAGTCCGCAGCCAAGGCACTCGGCGTGACGGAGGCGACGATCCGGCAGTGGGCGCACCGCGGCAAGCTGACCCGCCACGGGACGCCGGGGAACGCCTCGTACGACCTCGTCGAACTCGCGGAACTCGCGCATCGGCTGCCGGCCCGCCCATGACGGGCCGGACGTGGGTCGGGAACGTCTGGACGCCGGCCCGGCCGGTCGCCGTGCCACCGCACCCGAAAGGTCCTCGGTGATGTCGGACGACATTCTCCTGGTGATGACCCGGTACCGGGACCTGTGGACGCGCAGCGGTCTCGGAAACGCGGACGGAGTGATCGATGAGCGGTTCACCCGGCACGGCAGCTCGGGTGCGCTGCGGGGAGTGCCTGCCTTCCAGCGGTACGTCGCGCACTACCTGACCGCGTTTCCGGATCTCGTGTTCACGGTCGACGACTGGTTCGGAACCCGGGACCGGGTCGTGGTCCGCTACGGCTTCACCGGAACCCAAGCGGAGTCGTTCATGGGCATCGCCGGTACCGGCAAGCCCGTCAAGGCCGAGGGACTGGCGATCTACCGCGTCGCGGACCGCAAGCTGATCGAGATCTGGGACTATCTCGATCTCTTCGGTCTCGCGGTACAGCTGGGAGCTCCGCTGCCGTCGATCAATCCTGCCCTTTCCCTGAAATAAAGGTGTCACCGGGATGAACAAGTACTATGTGGGGCTTGCCAACACGCTGCACGACAGTGCCATGGCGATCGTCGGGCCGGATGGTCGCGTCCTGTTCGCCGAGGCCACCGAGCGACACCTGCAGAACAAGCGGTCGATCCTCTGCGCGCCGGACTTCTTCAAACATTCCCGCGAGATGATCGACCGGTACGCCGGTCCCGAGGCCGAGCTCGTGCTAGCGCAGAGCTGGAGCCGGAACGCCAGGACGCTGATGCAGCAGATGCTGGAGACCCTGCGGCACGAGGAACAGCAACTCGTGGACGTCTTCGGCGAGATTCCCGAGTTCATGCGCACGCACATCTCCTCGCGCGAATTTCTCTACACCGCGCAGATCAACGCCCTGGACCAGACCGGCAATACGCTCAAGTACGAACTCAACCAGCGTGAGCGTGGCCGGTACCTGCGCGACCTGCCCATCAGGGCATACAACCACCACCTAGCGCATGCCGCGGCCGCCTGCTATTCGAGCCCGTTCGGCGAGGGTGTCTGCGCGGTAATGGACGCTCTCGGCGAGGGCACGTCCAGTGGATGCTTCTCCTACCGGGACGGGGTTGTCGAGCGGATCGACGACGTCGACGACTCGATCACCGGCAGCCTGGGGTTCTTCTACACCTTCGTGTGCGTCGTCTGCGGGTTCGGGCATCTGACCGGCGAAGAGTGGAAGGTGATGGGGCTGGCCGCCTACGGCAAGCCGAGGAAGGATCTCTACGAGCTGTTCCGCGCCATGATCGACGTCGACGGCCTTGGCATCAGGTTCGCGCCCGACTCGACCCTGTTGCCCATCTTCAAGAAGCTGCACGACATCAGGCGCAAGAGCGACGAGTCACCGTTCGCCGCGGCGGACCTCGCCTACGCGGGTCAGCAGGTGTTCAGCGAGGTCTACTTCGAATTCCTGCGCAATCTCGGCAAGCTCGGGATCTCCGACAAACTCATCCTCGGTGGCGGATGTGCGCTCAACTCCTCGGCGAACGGTCGAGTGCTGGCGAACACCGACTTCAAGCGGCTGCACATCTTCAGCGCCCCCGGCGACGACGGCAACGCGGTCGGCGCGGCGCTGCTGGCCTACCACGAGGACCACCCCGGACGCACCGAACCGGCGTTCCAGTCCCCGTATCTCGGCTCGACCCTGTCCGAGGACACCCTGGACAAGATGAGCCAGTTCGGCCCCCCCGGACAGGTACGTCTCGAGCCGTCGGAGGTGTACCGCCGTACGGCCGCCTATCTCGCCGAGGGAAAGCTGGTGGGCTGGGCGCAGGGAAGGGCCGAGTTCGGGCCGAGGGCGCTGGGCAACCGCTCGATCCTGGCCGATGCCAGGGACTCCGGTATGAAGGACAAGATCAATGCCAGGGTCAAGTTCCGCGAGGCGTTCCGGCCCTTCGCGCCGTCGATCCTGCACGAGTACGGCGACGAGTACTTCGCCGACTATCAGGAGTCGCCGTACATGGAGCGGACACTCCGCATCCGGGACGAGGTCGCCGCGAAGGTGCCGGCGATCGTGCACGAGGACGGAACCGCGCGCCTCCAGACGGTTCGGCGCGAGTGGAACGACAGGTACTGGCAGCTGATCGAGGAGTTCCGCAAGCTCACCGGGGTGCCGTTGATTCTGAATACCAGCTTCAACGTCATGGGAAAGCCGATCATCCACACGGCCGAGGACGCGTTGTCGGTGTTCTACACGACGGGGCTCGACGTGCTCGTCATCGGGGACACCATCATCGAGAAGTAAGCACGCGAAGGAACGACGCATGTCAACACACGTACAGCTGCGCCTGCTCGGCGGATTCGAGATGTCGGTGAGTGGCTGCACCGCGGCGCGGTGGCTCCCGAACAAGGCACGCACGCTGTTCGCCGTGCTGCTGGTGAACGCGGGGCACAGGGTGAGCAAGAATCGCCTGGAGGATCTGCTGTGGCCGGACACCGGCCGGCCGGCGGGATCGTCCTCGCTGAAGGTCACCGTGCACGGGCTGCGCAGGGAGCTGGACGCTCGCCTCGGCTCCGACCGCGACTGCCTCCGGATAGACTACCGCGACAGCGGTTATCTGCTGCGGATCGGCGACGAGGTGACGGTGGATTTCCTGGAACTCGAACGTCTTTCGCGGCAGGCGCGGGAGGCGGACCGGCTGGGCGACCCGAGAACCGCCGCCGCGCTGTACCAGCGCGCCACCGCCTGCTACCACGGGGAGTTCCTCGCCGGAGCCGCCGAGGACTGGGTGGCCGAGCAGCGCGAGTGGCTGTGCTCGATGACCGTTCGCACCCTGGACTACCTTGCCGAGCAGTGCCTGACGACCGGCGACCTGATGGGAGCGGCCGAATACAGCCGGCAGACGCTGACGATGGATCCGGCCAACGAGCAGGCTTTTCGCCGTATCATGTGGATGCACGTCAGCTGCGGCGAGGCGGACCGGGTCCGCGAGTGGTACAACCTCTGTGCGCGGCGGCTGCGGGAACGGCTGGAGGCCGAGCCGGGTGAGCCGACCCGCTGGCTGCTCGAGCAGGCTCTCCGATCACCCGTCGCCCGCCTGAACGAGTTTGCCGCGCATGGCTGAGGAAATCCAGCCGAAACCACCCTCGACGGGCACACTGACGCGGTGATCACTGTCGAGCAGTTGTCCTACGCGTACCCCGGCGGCCTGCGCGCGGTGCGCGAGGTGAGTTTCCAGGTGAATGCGGGGGAGGTGCTCGGCTTCCTGGGGCCCAGCGGTGCCGGCAAGAGCACGACGCAGAAGGTCCTCGTCGGGCTGCTGTCGCCGTATCAGGGCGAGGTGCACGTGCTCGGCAGGTCGTTGCGTGGTCAGGGTCCGGAGTACTACGA
This sequence comes from Actinophytocola sp., assembly GCF_009379765.1. Lineage (GTDB taxonomy): Bacteria > Actinomycetota > Actinomycetes > Mycobacteriales > Pseudonocardiaceae > Actinophytocola. Next base: position 67,039 of record NZ_WHTD01000001.1, read on the forward strand.
GCAGATCGGGGTCGGCTTCGAACTGCCGAACCATTTCGCCAAGTTGACTGCCCTGGAGAACCTGCGGTTCTTCGCATCCTTCTACGCCAGGACCACCGATCCCCGGGAACTGCTCGCGCGGGTGGGGCTGGCCGACGCCGCCGACCAGCGGGTGGAGCAGTTCTCGAAGGGCATGAAGATGCGCCTGAACTTCGTGCGGGCGATGCTGCACGATCCGCCGGTGTTGTTCCTCGACGAGCCGACCAGCGGGCTGGACCCGGCGAACGCCCGACTGCTCAAGGACATCATCGTGGAGCAGCGGGAGCAGGGGAAGTGCATCTTCCTGACCACGCACAACATGCACGACGCCGAGGAAGTCTGCGACCGGGTGGCGTTCATGGTCGGCGGCGAGATCCGGCGGATCGGTCCGCCGAAGGAACTGCGCGCACAGAGCGACGTCCGCCGGGTGTCCGTCGCCTACCGCGAGGACGGGGAGGTGCGCACCGCGGAGTTCCCGCTCGACGGCATCGGGGACGACGTGAGCTTTCGCAAGTTGTTGCGGGAACGGGAGATCGTCTCGCTGCACTCGCTGGAACCGAGCCTGGAGGACGTTTTCCTGCAGGTGACGGGTCGGAGGCTGACGTGACGGCCGCCTCGACGCCGGTGCGCCGGTCCGGCCGCATCCTGCGGCGGGCGATCTGGTGGGACCTGCGGTTGCTGCTCCGCTACCAGGTCGTGACCGTCGCGGTGGCCGTCGCCGTGCTGTACGTGGTGTTGTTCCGCGCCGTCCCGGCCCTGCGCACGGATGCGGTGGCGGTCACGTTCATCTTCGCGGACCCCATGATGATCGGCTTTCTCTTCGTCGGCGTCATGGTGCTGTTCGAACGCGATGCGAACACGCTGCAGGCAGTCGTCGTGACACCCCTGTCGCCGAGCCAGTACCTGTGGTCGAAGGCGATCTCGCTGACCTTGCTCGCGCTGCCGGGCAGCCTGGCCATCGCGATCGCCGCGCACGATATTGGGCTGAATCCGGTATTCCTGGTCGGCCTTGTCGGCTCGTCGGTCATGTTCGTGTTCGTCGGCTTCGTGGCGGTGTCCAGGGTGCGGTCGGTCAACGAATACCTGCTGATCGCGCCGATCTATCTTGTTCCGGGAGCGGTCCCGGTCCTGGCCGTGCACGGGATACTCAACTCGCCGTTCCAGTACGTGTTTCCGACCAAGGCGACGCTCGTCCTCCTGCAGGCAGGTTTCGCCACGCCTCCACTGTGGCAGCTGCTCTACGCCGTCGCCTTCCTCGGCGTCTCGGCGGTCGGAGCGTTCGCGTGGGCGCGACACGCGTTCGAGGTGCACGTCCGGCGGCCGGGAGCCCGGTGATGAGCGCGGCGACCACCGTCTGGCGCAACGACCTGCGCAACGTCGTCCGGGATCGAACGATCGGCATCCTGCTGGCCGTTCCGCTGGGCTTCCTGGCGATGCTCCGGTTCGGCTACCCGATCGCCGAACGGCAGCTGTCGCTGGACCCGAGCTACCGGGCCGATGTGCTCGCCGTCTTCTGCCTGATCTCGGCGACCTTCCCGGCGTTCGTCACGGCGTTCATCATGCTCGACGAGAAGGACGCCGGCCTGATCGCGGTGCTGCGGGTGCTGCCGGTGAGTCCCGCGCTGCTGCTCGGTTACCGGCTGCTGGTGGTGGCCGTGTTCAGTGCGTTCTACCCACTGATTCTGATCGGCTTCACCGGACTGAGCGCGCGACCCCTGCCGGAGGTGCTGGTTCTAGGGCTGCTGTGCGCGCTCGGGTCGCCGGCCGCGACCCTGCTCGTCGTGGCGACGGCCGCGAACAAGATCGTCGGGCTGGCGATGTTCAAGGGGCTGTTCTTCCTGCTCGGGTTCACGATCGTCTGCGCGGTCTTTCCCGGCTGGTGGACCGTGGTGGCGGCGGTGGTGCCGACGTTCTGGATCGCGTCGACCTTCGGCGCCACGAGCACGTCCGGGTTCTTCGTGAACGCGGCGGTCGCCGTGGTGTTCCACCTGCTGGTCATCGTCCTTGCCTACCGGAGGTTTCGCCGACAGATCACCACGTAGCGAAGGAGATCCAACGTGGCCGAATCTTTTCTGTGCGAGACGGAGTTACTGCTCCGGGAAGCCTGCGAGAAGCTGGAAGCGAACGCGTGCGACGAGCCGCTGTCCTCGGCGGCGGTTCGGCTCGTCCAGTGCGCCATGCGTGCCGTGGCCATTCTGGCGTGGCCCGAGAAGGATGCGGCGAGCGAGATGTTGGGGTACGCGCGCGCCGCGGTCACGGCGGCCGTGTATGCGACGTGGGAGATCGACGGTCGCGTTCGACGCGGCGGCGCACCGGCCGGGTCAACCGCGGCGGGCCGGCCGCACGTCGACGACGTTCGCTGACCCGGAACCGGGTCCGCTCACCGGCCCGACAGCCGGGCGATGGCGTCCCGCAGGACGAGGGTGGCTCGGGTCCCCGGCACCAGCAGCATCGCCCCTATTCTGTACCCGCGCAGGCGGGGCTTCACCAACACACGGTGGCGCCGCTCGTAGCGGTCCAGCGCGGCGGGCAGGTCGTCGGGGGTCCGCGCCAGTTCCTCGGCGAGCGTGTGGGCTCCGGCGATGGCCAGCGTGGAGCCGTCGCCGAACAGGGACAGGCACGAGGCCGCGTCACCGACCAGCGTCACCCGGCCGGTCGACCAGCGCGGCGGCTGAAGCCGGCTGATCGAGTCGAAGTACAGGTCGTCCGTGGCCATGGCCAGGTCGAGATAGCGCTCGAACCGGCCGAGCCGTCCGGTGAACGCCTCGGCGAGGAGCCGTTTGTGCGCGGCGGTGTCGCGATGATCGAGCCCGGCCACGGCGCGGCGGCGGAACATGAACGCCGCCACGGCCGTCCCGGACGCCGGATGGACGCTGAAGGCGCGACCAGGGGTATTGAACATGACCACGTGGTGTTCGTCGCGGATCGGCCGGTCCACCAGGACGGATGCCACATACATGTCCAGGTGCCGGATGACATCCTCCTCGGGCGCGAAGGCCAGGCGGCGCACCGTCGAATGCAGTCCGTCGGCGCCGACCACCAGGTCGAACCGCTCCGGCTCCGCGTGGCGGAAGCAGACCCGCACGCCGTCGCCGGTCTGCGTCAGCTCGGTGATCGTGTCGGCCCAGAGTGTGCGGACGTTCTCGCCGGCGGCCGACAGCAGGATCGCCGCCAGGTCGGCGCGCGCGATCTCCACCTCGCGATCCCCGGCGGAACCCTGGAACGTCTTCATGCGGAACGAGCCCCGGTCTCGCCCCTCGGCGTCGACGAAGACGAGCCGGTTCACCCGCGTCGCCACGGCGCGCAAGTCCGGAAGGATCCCCATCCGCTCGACGACGTCGACGGAGGGTCCCTTCACGTCGACCGGGCTGCCGCTGGAGCGCCGGCCGGCGGCGAGTTCGACGAGCGTGACCGTGCAGCCGTGCCGCGCGAGCCAGTAGGCCAGGGTCGATCCGGCGATGCCGGCACCCGAGATCAGCACGCGGAGACTCATGACTGCCCTCCCTCCCTCGGGCGGTCCGGCGAGGTTATCCGATGCGCCCGAACAGTGGGTTAAAGGGAAGACCGATCTCAAATATAATCGGATAATGGTGACGAATCTGTGATTGTGCGCTGATGGCCGAGCGATGTCGATGTTTCGGACCCGCGAGTAGTGAAATAGACTCGTAAAGGACACCTGCATCATGCGGCGATCCATAGGAACCGGGGGCCTTTTGAAGAGGATCGACACTCGCTGGCTCGCCCTCGCCGCACTCGCGGTGGCGATGCTGACCATCGGTCTGGACAGCACCGTGCTGAGCATCGCGCTGCCCACTCTCGCGGTCGACCTGCACGCGAACAACACCGCGCTGCAGTGGTTCAACACCGCCTACACGCTCGTACTGGCCGCCGCCATGCTGCCGGCCGGCGCGCTCGGTGACCGGTACGGCCGCAAGAAGCTGCTGCTGATCGGGCTGATCCTGTTCGGGCTCGCGTCGGCGGCCTGCGCCTTCTCGGTCTCGTCCGGCCAGCTCATCGCCGCGCGCGCCGTGCTCGGAGTCGGGGCCGCGATCATGATGCCCCTGTCGCTGGGGGTCCTGCCGGGGATGTTCCCGGACCAGGCGCAGCGACAGCGTGCGCTGACGATCTCGATGATCTCGGTCATGCTCGGCCTCGCACTGGGTCCGCTCGTCGGCGGCTGGCTGCTGGGCAGCTTCTGGTGGGGCTGGGTGTTCCTCCTCAACCTGCCGCTTGTCGTGATCGGTGCCGTGGCCGTCGCGACGCTGGTTCCGGAGAGCCGCAGCGAGAACGCCTTCCGGCTCGACCTGCTCGGTGCCGTCCTGTCCACAGTCGGAATCCTCGGCCTCACCTACGGTTTCATCCGCTTCGGCGGCAGTGGCTGGGGCGACAAGCTCGGGTGGGGGACGATCGTGGCCGGGGTCGTGGTGCTCACGGTGTTCGTCTGGTGGCAGCGCAGGGTCGAACATCCGCTGGTGGATCTCGGGTTGTTCACCAGGCCCGGGTTCAGCTGGGGAACCGTGCACCTGATGCTCATGCAGTTCGCGATGTTCGGCATCTTCTTCACCGTGCCGCAGTACCTGCAGGCGGTGCTCGGCGTCGACGCGTTCGGCAGCGGGTTGCGGATGCTCCCGTTGATCGGTGGTCTCATCGTCGCCGGCCGGGCCGTGGACGTGCTGCTGGTGCGAGTCGGCAGGCGGGCGGTGCTGACCATCGGGTTCGCCATGCTGGCCGTGGGGCTGGTGCTCGGTGCGCTGACCTCGGTGCGGAGCGGTTACGGCTACGACGCGATCTGGATCACCGTGCTCGGCATCGGCATCGGCTTCGTCATGCCGACGGCGATGGGATACGCGATGAGCGAGCTCGACGACGAAGGTGCCGGCTCCGGTTCGGCTCTGCTGAACGCGCTTCGGCAGGCGAGCGGAACCATCGGCGTCGCGGTCCTGGGTACCGTGCTGTCCACGCAGTACCGCTCACAGCTGGGTCCGTACAACCGCGAACCGATCTCCGACAGCGTGAACAGCGGTGTCGTGGTGGCACACCGCCTCGGCGACAACTCCCTGCTCGGCCATGTGCAGACGGCGTTCGTCAGCGGCATGAGCGCGATGCTGTGGATCTGCGTCGGACTCGCCGCGCTTGCCGCGGTCGCCGCCGCGGTGTTCGCCAGGAACGCTCCGGTCGATGCCACCAAAGCGACCGGAGACCAGTCGGTTCTGGTTGGCTGAGCCGATCGGGTCGACACGACCCGATTCGTGACGTGTGGACGTGGGGGGCCGGCCGGCGCGACCGATGTGCTGTGGTACCGCAAGGACGTTCGTCGCCACTGCCCGGCTTCCGGGGAGGACGGAAGCGTTGCGCGCCAAGCTGGTCTGCGAGTACGAGGAAACCCTTCTCACTCCGTATCTCGCCGCGGTGAAAAGAGTCCGGGGCCTGCCGCGCGAGTCCGCGCGATAGGCCCCGGTGCACACGCTGTCGGTCAGGCGCCGATCTCCTTCAGCAGGATCGCCAGCGCGTCGTCCGCGACGCGGGTCGCGCGTTCGGCAGAGATTCGTCCCTCGATGTAGCAGGCGTTCAGATGAAGCACACCGTTGCTGGTTACGGCGCAGAAGGCCATCTGTGCCGTGATGGACATCGAGGAGAAGAACTGGACCGAGGACACCTCCCAGTCGCCGACCCGATCCGGGAAGTCGACGCGGCCCAGATTGGACACCATGATGTTCCCGGCTCCGCGCTCGTCAATACCCTCGACGAAACGTCCACTGGTCGCCACGGACTTCGGTGCGAACGGCCGCATGATCGCGATCGTGGACAGGTGCAGCTTCAGTCGCACGCGTCGCTTGAGATCCTTGTTGAACTGGTGGGCCACGGCCCAGAAGTCGGCGTCCTGATCCACCTTCGGATACGTGTTGGTGATGCACACGTAGTTTCCGACCTGGCTCTTGTCCAGCGCCGGTGACAGCTCCGCACGCACCTCGACCGGCGACCGGATGGCGACCTTGCCGCTCTGCATGCCGATCTCACGGCCGACCGCCCTTGCGACGGCGGTGGACAGTGCGGCGTGCACGGTCACACCGTTCTGCTTGCACGCGGCCAGCAGTTTCTCCAGTTGGTCGGTGGACATGTGCCGGAGCAGCAGCCGGGTACGGGTCTGCGGCAACGTCACCCGCTTCTCCGGCATCATCCGCTTCGGCTTCGCCCGCAACGACGCCATGTGCTCGACGAACATGCCCACCACGGCCCAGGCGATGCTGCGGACACCCTTCGGCAGCAGGTAACCCAGTGGCAGGACCGGTTCCCGGGAGACCGCCGCACGTGGCTTGTCGGTGCTGGGGTCCCATTCCGCGGCGTAGCGGATCATCTGGCCCAGCATCATCACGCGAGCGGTGGCGTCGACGATGGTGTGCGACATCACCAGGATCAGGTCGTGCGTCTCCTCATCGGTACCGGCACCGCGCACGACGTCGAGCAGCCGCGCCATCGGAGCGGTGGTCGTGTCGGCGGGCTCGACCATCTCGACGGTGTCGAGCTCCCGCTCGGCCGCGTGCTCGTCGTCGGCGTCGGCGTGCACGACGCGGATCGGCAGCACGGGATCGGGGACGGGCTCGTACCGTGCATTGGTGCCGTCGGCATCGGCGCGGATCACGACCCGCAGCAGGGGTTGCTCGGCGACCACCGCGGCCGCGGCCCAGGCAAGCTGTTCCTTGTTGATCCTGCCGCGCACCTGCGCCCAGGCGAACCCGTTCATCGCCGCGATCTGGTGGGCGATCCATAGCCAGCGTTCGACAGGGCTCAGCAGCCGGCGGACCTCGCTAGCCTTTCTGCCGACACCTGATTTGTCGCTGAAGGTATCGAGGGCCATCCGCGCGACTCCTTCCGAGGATGAGACAGCAACTGCCGGCACGCTAGCCGGGACCGGTTATGACGCGGTTAATGTGCGAGTCGGCCTGTGCGCCCGGTCGGCGCGGCCACCCAGCAGCGGATCCGTGGGGCTGCGGTCAGAGCTACATCTCCGTGTTGCGGCCCGGGTGGAAGGGATTCGACTGCTCCGGCCTGATCTACAAGATGTTCGAGCACGCCGGGGTCGACTTCCCGTACACGTCGTCCGCGGCGATGGCGGCGCTGCCGTCGGTCGCCAAGTCGCAGATCCAGCGCGGTGACCTGCTGGTCAAGCCGGGTAGCCACGTGGCGATGTACCTCGGCGTCGCCGACGGAGTTCCGTGGGCGCTCGAGGCCAGCCCCAAGCAGGTCCTCGAGCAGAACGGCATCTGGCGCGTCGCCCAGGGCGTGATGGTGGTCGACGCCAGCTCGTACCTGAACGACTCGGGTTACGGCGCCCACCGGGTCGTGGGAGCCTGACGTTCGACACGGGTGCCCGCGGCGGATCCTCGGTCCGCCGCGGGAACCCGCTTTCTCGGGTCTGGAGGTCGTCATGCCGGTGGAGCTGCCCCCGGGACTGGTGCGTATGCGGCGTGAGCTCGAGCGGCTCGCGGCGTCACCGCAGGCCGACGACCCCACGACCGCCTGGCGGCTCGCGTTGATGTCGCGGCGTGGGGCGCACCGCGAGGAGGAGTACCTCGCCCGCGTCGGGCGCGGCGCCGACGACGAGGACGAGGACGAGGACGGCGACGACATCCACCGCACGGTCTACGGCCCCCGGTAGGGCCGGCAGCGACACGCGTCGCGTCGCCGAATATGTGCATCCGCCAACGACTTCTGTGCGCCTGCTAAGAGGTGGGGAACGGATGAGGCCGTTCTTCGTTCCGGTTCGTCGAACGCGCAAATCAGCATTGAGGGGGCCGCCGTGGCCGACGAATCGTTCGACTCGCACCGTGGAGAGATCGAGGACTTCGAGAACAGCTTCATCGACCTCTGCTATGAGATCGTCGACGCGACCTATGACTCCGACAACGCCTACTACGTGACGTTTCCCAACATCCTCGAAGGCAAGTACGCCGCGCCCCGGGAGTACATAGACAGCATCGTCCTGCCGACCTCGTACGACTTCGACACCGACGAGTTCAACCCCTCCGTCTACCGCGACGACATCGCGAACCTGACCGCCACCGAGCTGCCGCGGTTCCTCGACGGGGCCGAGCTGGGCTCGTTCGACGAGATCGACACCCGGCTCCGCGAGGCGGCGAACCTGCTGGACCTCGCAGGCGGCTACTACGGCTTCGAGCAGTTGCTGATCCTCATGGACAAGTGGAGCGGCCGGGCCGCCTACAACTTCCAGCACAAGGTGCTGGCGACGTTCGAGACGATGCTGGTGCACCAGCTCGTGTTCATCGACGAGCTCGGCGCGGTCTCCCTGTGCCTGCGCGAGCTGATCGACCGCGCCCGCGGCGACGGCCTGGGACTGGCGCAGGACCTGAAGGCGAAGGTGGACCGCGGTGGCAGCTCGATCTCGCTGGGCACCGCCCTGTGGGTCATCGGGTCGATCGCCGCTGGGGTGGCGACCTTCGGCTCGTCGGCACCGGTCACCGCCGCCGTGTGGGCCGCACGGACCGCGACCGTCGTCAACACCGCGGCGGGGGCGATCGGGCAGGTGCAGAAACTGAGCGGCCGCCAAGACGGCGCCGAGCGGGCCATCGAGGGCGACACCGCCTACGAGTTCATTCCGTCCTGTCTGAACCAGATCGACCGGATCATCCGGGAGGGCCTCGTCGAGACCGGCACGCTGATGGACACTCTCGCCGCCGACCTGGGCAACGCCGGCATCAAGGACCTGAGCATGGCGGAGCCCAGGCTGCTCGACGACGAGGGCTCGGACGACTTCCACCTGACCGGGGCCGCCGCCCTGAGCGAGGAGGTCCTGATCGAGTCGATCGCGGACCTCCGCTTCGCCGGCGTGGTCCTGCTGCCGACGATGGCGCAGTACTTCGACGACGCGCACGGTCAGGTCGCCGGGCTCGACGGAGTGTTCGACAGCGCGGTCGGCTACTCGCCGGTCGCCGACACCAGCCGGCACACGCTGAAGGAGGCCGTCGGGGTGCTCGCCGACTCGTTCGCCGAGGTGCGCGAGTTCCTGTACCGCGCCGGCGTCGTGCTCACCGACATCGCCGACACGTACCTCGCGACCGAGGAGCAGAACGAGGCGATGCTGGCCAACTTCAACCTGCAGCTCGACGAGGTCGACACCGACCAGTTCCCCCAGTACCAACCATGAGTCCCGGCCGGACACGGGCCGGACACGTCATCCACCGCTATCCACAACCGACCACCGGAGGTCCGATGTCGACGATCACCCCCGTCCCGCAGTCCGTCCGCAACGCGACGCTCGCAGTCTGGGCGGTACTCGCCCTGCTCGTGCTCCGCGCCATCCTCACCGTCGTCTTCTCCGACGAGCTCGTCGACGCGTACGTCGACGGCAACGAGACCCTCAAGTCGCTGCCCCGTGAGTTCGCCGTGGACGGCGCCCCGCGCTACACGGCGGTGGCGATCGGCGTCCTCGTCATCGGCGCCGTATTCGCCTTCGCCGCGGCCAACCTGGGCAAGGCCGCGCGGTGGGCACGTGTCGTCGCCATCGTGTTCGCCTCGCTGAGCCTGCTCGGCGTGGTCGTGTCGGTGATCGCGCCGACGATCCCGGTGCTGCTGGTCATCAACGTCGTCGTCGGGCTGCTGTCGGCGGCCGTCATCGTCCTGCTCTGCACCGGTGACGCCAACCGCTTCTTCGCCAAGTAGGTCCGCACCGATGGCACCCGAGAAGGCGGCCGGGCCCCTGTCCGCGGCCACTCGCGAGCCTCGCGGAGCTGGACGGCGTCATCGGGCAGTGGGAGGACCTGATCGACCAGGTCACTCGCGACCAGCGGCAGGTCACCGACGCGGTGTCGGGCCCGGCAGAGCCGGCCGGCGACGACGTCAGCGCGCAGAACACCCATGCGTCGCAACGGGTTCTGGCGGACATGCGCCGGCACAACGAGAGGCTGCTCCGCTACGCGGAGGGCTACCTTGTGCCGGCCCACGCAAGCAGCCGGGTGTACTCAGCCGCCGCTGTTGAGGAGCGGGCCACGGCGGCGAAGCCGTAGTCGAGCATGGTGGTTTCGTAGGCGTGGACCGAATCCAGCAGTGGGCTCGTGCGGTCAGTGATGCGACGGCACAGCAAGGCGGCGTCGCGCAGCGCGACGGCCGCGCCGATGCCGGCGGGCACCATCGTGTGGATGGCGTCGCCGACCAGGGTGACGGGCTCGGTCTTCCATGGCGGGACGGGTTTCGCGGTGCGGACGGTGGTCGAATGGACGGTCGCCGGAGTGCCGAGGTTCACGAGTGCCGCGAGGTTGGGGTGCCAGTCGGTGACAGACCCCGGCGCGCGAGCGTCAGGTCAGTCAGAGCCCCGGTCAGGTTCCAGAAGCACGCAGCAGCGGCCTGGGGCAGGGTCGAGGTGGGCGGTGAGCCCGGTGTGACCGAGGCCGTGGAGGAGCCCGGTGAGCAGGCTGAGGTTCATGCCGCAGACGAGTTGGGTGTGTTCTTGGGCCAGTGCGTGGAAGGGACAGTTGCCAAGAAGTATCCGGTCGCCGTCGGTGCGCGGTTCGAACCCGTGTGCCTCCAGCGCGCCGAGTACCCCTTCGGCCGTCGGTTCGTCGTCCTCGGCGGCGCGGGTGCGCCCGAGCTCCAGGCCGAGCTCGTGGGCCCGGCGACCGAGGATCGCGCGCACCGGCTGTGCGGTCCGGTCGGCTTCCTCGACGGCCGCCGCGAGCAGGTGCCCGGACAGGTCGTAGCGGCGTTCCGGCAGCGACACCGCCACGTGGTGCCGCGACCGGCTGTACAGCTTGGCCGGCCGACCTGCGCCTGGCCCGCTTCGGCCCGTGCGCCGTTGGTAGGTGACGTCGAGCAGGGTCTGCTCGACCAGCCGGTCGAGGTGGAACGCGACGGTCGCTCGGGGAACCCGTAGCGCGGCGGCGACCTCGTCTCGGCTCACGGGTGCGGGCTGGCGCACAACGTGCTCGTAGAGCAGGCGTCGGGTCGGCTCGTCCAGTGCTGCCACCGCGGCCACCCGGCTTGCAAGGGTCTCTTCCACGCCCCCAGTCTAAAACATACTCTGGTTGACTAAAACCGGAGATGCTTCTAACGTAAATAGTAGTTAACGTTAGAAGGAGGCAGTCATGACTACCGGCATCTCGGCGTCACCGCATCGGGGCTTGATCGACCGCGCGGCCTTGGGCGACCCCGGCTATCAGGCGTTCCTGGCGCTGCGGACGGTGTTCACCGTGGCACCCATCCTGTTCGGCCTCGACAAGTTCGCGAATCTGCTCGTCGACTGGCCGGGCTACCTCGCACCGTGGATCGACGACATCGTGCCCGGCACCGCGCAGCAGGCCATGTACGCGGTCGGTGTGGTGGAGGTGCTGGCGGGCATCGCGGTGGCCTTGGTCCCGCGGTACGGCGCCTGGCTGGTCGCGGCGTGGTTGGTCGGAATCCTCGTCAGCTTGCTCACCATCCCGGGGTACTACGACATCGCCCTGCGCGACTTCGGACTGTTGGTCGCCGCGGTGGCATTGGCCCGGCTGTCGAGCCGATACGCGCCGGGACACCCGAGGCAACCGGTCGGGGAATGACCCTGGCACGCGGACGATCCTGAGGCGCCGGGGTCTGGCGGACGAACCAACAGGCGTACCGACCTCGGTGCATGAGGAGTCGACAGATGAGTGTCAGCGATCTGAGTGAGTCCGGCTCGACGATTTCGGCGGCTGACCTCGGCCGGCGCCTGCGCGTTGTGGGCGACCGCGCCGAGCCGGACCTCGACGCCGCCGAGCGGGCGGTGGCCGATCTGCTGGTCGCCCTGGGGAAGGACCCGTCCGGCGAGCATCTGGTGGACACGCCCAGGCGGGTGGCCAGCTGCTACACCGAGCTGCTCAGCCCGCGGGAGTTCGATCTGACCACGTTCCCCAACGACGAGGGTTACGACGAGTTGGTGCTCGCCAAGCGCATCCCGGTGCAGTCCTTGTGCGAGCACCATCTGCTGCCCTTCCACGGCGTGGCGCACATCGGCTACCTGCCCGGGGAACGGATTCTCGGGCTGTCGAAACTGGCCCGGGTCGTCGAGTTGTTCGCCCGCGATCTGCAGGTGCAGGAGCGGCTGACCAAACAGATCGCGGACTGGCTGCAGGAACACCTTGCCCCCAAAGGTGTTGGTGTGGTCATGGAGGCCGAGCACATGTGCATGTCGCTGCGGGGTGTGCGAGCCATGGGTGCGCGCACGGTCACGTCGGCCCTGCACGGGCAACTGCGTGAGGACGTCCGCACCCGCCAGGAGTTCTTCGCCCTCACCGGAATCGGTTCTTGAACGTCGCAAGGGAATGATCATGGCCAAGTCACGCACGTACGTCATCGTCGGTGCGAGCCTTGCCGGCGCGAAAGCGGCCGAGGCATTGCGCGAGAACGGTTGCTCGGAGCGCATCGTGCTCGTCGGGGCCGAGGCCGAACCGCCCTACGAGCGACCCGCGTTGTCCAAGGGCTACCTGTCGGGCAAGGAGGACCGAGCGACGCTCGCCGTGCACGACGAGCGGTGGTACGCCGACAACGCGGTGGAGCTGCTGCTCGGCCGGCGAGCGACACGCGTGGACCGCGCCGCGCACGAGGTCGAGCTCGATGGCGGCGAGCGGATCGGCTACGCGAAGCTGCTGCTCACCACCGGCTCGTCGGCGCGGCGACTCCACGTGCCCGGCGGAGACCTCGACGGCGTGCACCACCTGCGTCGGGTCGAGGACTCCACCAGGTTGCGGGAGGCGATCCGCGGCGGCGGCCAGGTCGTCGTCGTGGGTGCCGGTTGGATCGGGCTGGAGGTCGCTGCCGCGGCACGCCGGTACGGCTGCGCGGTCACGGTCATCCAGCCGAGTGCGACACCCCTGCGTGCGGCGCTCGGCCCGGAGATGGGCGGCTTGTTCGCCCAGTTGCATCGCCGGCACGGCGTGGACCTGCGGACCGGTCACGGAGTGACGGGGCTGCGCGGCAACGGGCGCGTCTCGGCCGTGGTGACCGACGACGGAGCCGAAACCCCGGCCGACGCGGTCATCGTCGGCATCGGCGCGCGGCCCGACACCGAGCTCGCTGAGCACGCACAGCTGTCCGTGGACAACGGAATCGTCGTCGACGAGTCGCTGCGCACCGAGGACCCGGACATCTACGCGGCAGGGGACGTCGCGAACTCCTTCCATCCCTGGTACGGCCGACGGATCCGGGTCGAGCACTGGGCCAACGCTCTGCGTGGCGGGCCGGTCGCCGCCCGGGCGATGCTCGGCCAACGGGTCGTCCACGACGGCCTGCCGTACTTCTTCACCGACCAGTACGAGCTCGGAATGGAGTTCTCCGGCTGGTTCGCACCGGGCGGCTACGACACGGTGGTGACGCGCGGCGACCTCGACGGGCTCGCGTTCCACGCCTTCTGGCTGGCCGACAACCGAGTCGTGGCGGGAATGCACGTGAACCAGTGGGACGAGGGCATCGCACCGATCCAAGACCTGATCCACAGCCGGCAGCCGGTCGACCCGAACCGACTCGCCGACACCGCGACACCCCTCGCCGACCACCTGACCGGTCGAACCGTGTACTCGCCTTGAGCACCGGCCGGACTCCTGGCCGAGCGAGGACGACGGCGCGGAGCCACCCACCGAAGCGGCGTCACGCGGCGCTCAGCGTGCCGTGGGCCGCGCCCGCAGACTCGCGGCCAGCGTCTCACCGAGCTGGTTCCAGCTGTTGTCGAAGGCCGCCACGCCGTCGACCTCGAGGGTGCGGACGACCTCGTCGTAGTCGATGCCGAGTGCCCGCAGCCGATCGAGGACCTGCTGGGCGTCGTGGTAGTGGTCGTGGACCGAGTCCGCCGGTACCCGGCCGTGGTCGGCGACCGCTCGCAAGGTGGCTTCCGGCATCGTGTTGACGACGCCGGGGGCGACCAGGTCGACGACGTAGCGGGTATCGGGATAGCGCGGGTCCTTGACTCCTGTCGACGCCCACAGCGGCCGCTGCGGACGCGCACCCGCTGCGCGCAGCGGTTCCCACCGCGGCGAGGAGAACACTCGTTCGTAGCTCTGGTAAGCCAACCGGGCGTTCGCGATCGCCGCCCGGCCGCGAAGATCCGCCGCCTCCGGGGTGTCCATCGTGTCCAGTCGCGCGTCGATGTTCGTGTCCACCCGGGACACGAAGAACGAGGCGACCGAAGCGATCGCGGACAGGTCGTGGCCGTCGCGGTGAGCCCGTTCCATCCCGTCGAGGAAGGCGTTCATCACCTCCTCGTAGCGGGTCAGGGAGAAGATGAGAGTGACGTTGATGCTGATCCCGTCGGCCAGGCACGCCGCGATCGCCGGCAGCCCCTGGCGCGCGGCCGGGATCTTGATGAACAGGTTGGGCCGGTCGACCGTCCACCACAGAGCCCGGGCCTCGGCGATCGTCGCCTCCGTGTCGTGGGCGAGCCGGGGGTCGACCTCGATCGAGACCCGCCCGTCCACGCCGCCGGTCGCGTCGTAGACCGGGCGCAGCACATCACATCCCCATCGCACGTCGCGGGTGGTCAGCGCACGCAGAGCCTCGCCGACCTCGACGCCGCGGGCGGCCAGTCCGCGCACCTGGGCGTCGTAGGAGCGGCCGCTGGTGATCGCCCGGGCGAAGATCGTGGGGTTGGTGGTCACTCCGACCACGTGGTGGTGGGCCACGAGGTCGGCCAGACTGCCCGAGGTGAGCCGGTCGCGGCTGAGGTCGTCGAGCCAGATCGACACGCCGGCCTCGGTGAGGGTGGTCAGCGGGCCGGTCATGACCCACCCCGCACCAGCGAGCCCCGGTCCCGCACGCGGACCCGATGGCGGCTGCCGGTCGGGTCCGCATGCGGGTCACCGCGGATGACCGCGACCGGGCAGGTGGCGTTGTGCAGCACGTTGTGGCTGGTCGAGCCGAGCATCAGCGCGGCGATGTCGCCGTGCCCGCGCGAGCCCAACACCAGCAACTCGGCGCCCGCCGCGGCCGCGGTCAGCGTGGTCGCCGGCGCTCCGGAGAGCACCTCGCAACAGATCTCGATGTCGGGGTCGTGCTCCGCCTGCGCGGTGACCAGCCCGTGCAGCGTGTCCGCGGCGCGCACGTGCAACCGAAGCAGATCCTTCCGCTGCAGGCTGGCCATGGTCTGCAGCGTGGCCGCGTCGAACACGTACACGGCGCGCACCTCCGCCTGCCGGTCGGCGGCCTCGGCGAAGGCGAACGCCAGCGCGGCCCTCGATCCGGTGGAGCCGTCGACCCCGACCACGATCTGCCGGTGCCGCTGGTTGCCGGCGCGGTCCACGAGGCCGGGTACGACGATGACCGTGCAGGTCGCGTGACGCGCGACCTGGGCGCTGACCGATCCCAGCCGCAGACCGGGGAACCCGTCCTCGCCGCGGGCTCCGACGACGAGCAACGCGGCCCCGGACGCGGCGGACAGGAGCTGGTGGGCCGGGCCGCCGAACAGGAGCTCGGGGATCACCCGCACCGCAGGTGCTTGCCGGCTCGCGTGACGGACACCTCGGGCGAGCACTCGTTGCGCCGTGGCCATCCGCTCGTCGCCGGGGGCGTCGGAGGAGTCGCCGGGGGAGTCGCCGGGGGAGTCTGGGGTGTCCGGGAAGTCGCCGGAGGCCCGCCGGCCGGGCGAGACGTGGCAGAGCATGACGATGCCGTCGCGCAGGCGCGCTTCGGTCAACGCCCAGTTCAGGGCCAGCAGGCTGGTGGGGGAGCCGTCGAAGCCGACCACGATCCGTACCCGTCTGTCGGTCATGGCTGCGACTCCGTCCACCTCGTCCACAATATGAAAGCTCTACTTACAATGATACTCGTATAAACTATTCGGCGCCTTCCGGAAATGCCGTCGCCGTCGAAGGTTCAGTCGAGGATATTTCTTACTGGAAATGTTGTAGATATCGGCATCTGTGGCGGTGTCGGTGACGACGAGGGCGGTGTCGCCCGGCTGGAAGCTGTAGTCCCCGCCGGGTACGACCGGTTGGGCGTCGTGGACGACGGCGGCCACGACGGTGCCGGAGGGCAGGGTGAACTCGCCGACGGTGCGCCCGGCCGCGGCCGAGTTCTCGTCGATGTGGGTTTCGACGAGCGTGACCCCGGCGGCGGAGTGCCGGACGAGCCCGATGGTGTCGGCGGCGCAGGCCGCCTCGCCGATCAGGGCCGCCAGCGCGGATTCGGCGGGCAGGGCGACGTCGACGCCCCACCGGGTGTCGAACAGCCAGGCATCGTCCGGATCGTTGACGCGGGCGAGGGTGCGGGGGCAGCCGCACCGCGAACAGCAGGGCGCCCAACGCGAACGCCGCGACGGCCACGCGCCGGGCCATGATCGCCGTCTGCCGCTGCAGCGGGCTGCGGTCCGCCGACGTCTCCGCGGTGAGCCGGTAGATCCGCCCGAACTCGGTCGCCACCCCGGTACCGGTCACGATCGCCTTGCCGGTGCCGGCGGACACGGTGGTGCCCATCCAGACCAGGTTGCGGGCCTCCAACCGGGCGGTGCCGGCCGCCACCCGCTCCGCGAACCGTCCGGCCGGCGCGCTCTCCCCGGTCAGCGCCATGTTGTTGACGGCGAGCTCATGGGCCTCGATCACCCGGCAGTCCGCCGACACCGCGTCCCCGGCCTCCAACACGACCACGTCCCCGACCGCAAGCTCGGCGGCCGGCACCTCGACGCGCTCGCCGTCGCGCACCACCCGCGCGCGGTGCGGCACCATCGCCCGCAACGCCTCCGCGGTCCGCTCCGCCATGTACTCCTGCCCGAATCCGATGGCCGCGTTGAGCAGCACCACCAGCAGGTCGCGATCGCCAGCTGGAGGTTGCCGACATCGGGCGGATCACCCAGCAGGTAGGCCAGCAAGGTGAGACCGGCCGCGACGAGCAACACCACCGCGAACAGATCCGTGAGCTGCGCGACGAACCGCAGCACCACCGACCGGCCCTGTGGAGCGGGAAGCTCGTTGCGGCCGTGCTCGGCCAGTCGCACCACGGCCTCCCCGGAGGACAGACCCCGCGGAGAGGAGCCCACCGCCGCGAACACCTCGCCAGGTGCGAGCCGCTCAACCGGCGTGTGCTCGGCGGTACCCGCCATCGACAGCGACATGATCACCTCCTGGAGACGGCCGACCCGGCCGGCCCGGTGGAGGCCAGGGTCCGTGCCGATCGACGATGCGGTGCGCTGTCCGGCCGGCGCGGACGTGCGAACGGCCGGTGAGATCGTCCGACCGCCGAGACAGCCCGGCCGGCGACGGCGTACCGGTCGGGTCTGACCGACTCATCGGTCTGGTCCGGGCGTCGGCGTGCTCGGGCTGGGCGGCCAAGGCGTCCGGCGGGCGCGGAGGACGATCTTCACGAGCTCACCGATCCAGAGGATGGTCGACCCGACCGCCGCGCATGTCAGCCACTGGCCGGAGGTCAGGTCGGTGGTGGTGAAGAACCGGTGCAGGGCGTCCATCTCCACGGCGAACGTGAGCAGCACGGTCACGACGGCCGTGGCGAGGAAGGCCGAAGGGTTGTGGAGGGTTTCGCGGCTGACGATGCTGCGGGTCCCGTCTCGCACGTTGAGCAGGTTGAAGACCTGGAAGAACACGAACGTGACGAAGGCCATCGTGCCGGCGACGGTGGGTGTGCCGAGGTGCGGCTCGGGTCCGGGTGCCCACAGAAGGACCGCGAGGGTGCCCGCCGCCATGACCAAGCCGGCCAGCACGATCCGGACGAGCCGCTGCCGGGTGAGGATGCGCTCGCCGGCGGGGCGTGGTGGCCTTCTCATCGCGTCCGGGCTGACCGGGTCGACGCCGAGGGACATCGCGGGTGGGCCGTCCATGACGAGGTTGACGAAAAGGATCTGCAGTGCGGTGAAGGGTGCGCCGCCGGCGAGGCCGGTCATCGAGGCGATCAGGAAGGTGAGCACGAACCCGAACGCGGTGGACACCTGGAATCGGGTGAACTTCACGATGTTGTCGTAGATGCCGCGGCCTTCGCGGACCGCGCCGACGATGGTGGCGAAGTTGTCGTCGGTGAGGATCATCGTCGCGGCGTCCTTGGTCACCTCCGTTCCGGTGACGCCCATGGCGACGCCGATGTCGGCCTTGCGCAGGGCGGGGGCGTCGTTGACGCCGTCGCCGGTCATCGCGACGACGTCGCCGCGGGCCTGCAGGGCTGTCACGATGCGGATCTTGTGCGCGGGGGACACCCGGGCGATGACCCCGATGTCGTCGAGCCTGCGAGCGAGGTCGGCGTCGTCGACCCGGTCGAGGTCGGCACCGCTGACGGCCGCGCCCGGGATGCCGAGCTCGCCGGCGATGGCCGCGGCCGTGACGGCGTGGTCGCCGGTGATCATCCGGACGCGGACGCCGGCGTCGCGGCATTGCGCGATCGCCTGCCGTGCCTGTGGCCGTGGCGGGTCGACGATGCCGACCAGCGCGACGACGACGACCCGGTCGAGCAGGTCCTTCGGATCGCCGGTGGTGTCGAAGCCGTCGACCGGGACGTCCTCGACCCCGACGGCGATCACCCGCATGCCCTGTTCGGCCAGCGTGGCGTTGGCCTGCTCGTAGCGCCGGCGGGCGGCGTCGTCGAACGGCAGGATCGCCTCGTCGCCGAGGTAGCGGTCGGCCCGCGCCGACAGCACGTCGGGGGCGCCTTTGACGAAGCACCGGATCACGTCGCGGCCGCGGCTGTCGGTCCAGCGGTGGAAGGTGGCCATGAACTTGTGGTCGGCGTCGAACGGGATCTCCAGGACGCGGGGACGCTCCTTGCGCAGGGCGGCGACGTCGATGCCGCCCTTCTCCGCGAGGACGACCAGCGCACCCTCGGTGGGGTCACCGATCACCTCCCCGTCGCGCAGCACCACGTCGCTGCACAGGGCGACGGCGATCAGCGCGTCGTTCAGCGTCGCGGGCGGTCCCGACCCGTCGGTGGTGCGGATCCGCCCGTCGGTGGTGTAGCCCTGTCCGGAGACGGTGAACCGGCGGCCGGCCAGCAGGATCTCCCGTGCGGTCATCTGATTGAGCGTCAGCGTCCCGGTCTTGTCGGTGCAGATCTGCGAGGTGCTGCCGAGGGTTTCGACCGAGGCCAGCCGTTTGACGATGGCGCCGCGACGGGCGAGCCGGCCGGCGCCCATCGCCAGGGTGAACGCGACGACCGCCGGCAGGCCTTCCGGGATGGCCGCCACGGCGAGGGACACGGCGCTGACGAACAGCGGGCCGAAGTCCTGGCCACGAACGATCCCCAGCACGAACACGACGACGATGACGGCTCCGGCGACAGCGGCAAGGGTCCGGCCGAGGCTGTCGATCTGGCGCTGCAGCGGCGTCGGTCCGGCCTTGGCTTCATGGAGCATGCCGGCGATCCGGCCGATCTCGGTGGCCATGCCCGTGGCGGTGACCACGGCCTCGCCGCGGCCGCGGGTGACCATCGTGTTCATGAAGACCGCGGTCGCCCGGTCGCCCAGCGGCGCGGCCTCGTCGACGTCGGCGGCAGCGGATTTGCCGACCGGCTGGGCCTCGCCGGTCAGGGACGACTCCTGCAGCTCCAGGGAGGCTGTGGACAGCAGCCGACCGTCGGCGGGTATCCGGTCACCGGCCTCCACGACGATGACGTCGCCGGGCACGAGTTCCGCGGCGTCCAGCCGCACGATGCGCCGGTCGCGGCGGACCGTCGCGGTCGTGCCGAGCATCCGTCGCAGCGCGTCCCGTGAGGCTTCGGCCCGGGATTCCTGTACGAACCCGATCGTCGCGTTGAGGAGTACCACCAAGGCGATCACGGCCGGGGTTTCCCATTCCCGGGTCACCGCCAGGCTCACCACCGCGGCGGCCAGCAGGAGCAGGATCAGCAGGTCCTGGAACTGTCGCAGGAAGGCCCGCCACGGCGGTTCCCGGGGCGCGTCGTCGAGCCGGTTCGCACCGTGCTGCCGCATCCGTCCGGCCGCCTGCGCCGTCGACAGCCCGAGCCGCGGATCCACCTCGAACTCGCGGGCGGCGGCGTCGGCGGGAAGCGCGTGCCACGGCGTTGGTGTCGTTTCGGTCGATCCGGCCATGCGTGCATCGCCTCCAACCACATGCGGCGCGGATCCGGTCCGTCGTAGGAGCCACTCCCGCCGGCTCGGTGCTTCGCGGCGGTCGGCGCGGCGCAGGTGCCGAGGCCGGTGACCCGGATCCGGTTCGCCGCGCCCGGGGCGTGCCAGGTCAAGGCTCAGCGTGCGCTTTCCCACCGTGGGACGGCATCGGGCGCCGTCGGCCACAACCACGGCCCGACGGTTGCCGACCGTCAGCAACCACGGCGGCACCGCGGCCGCCCGGGAGGCCGACGTCGCCGAAGCAGGCACCCGACCCGCGTCGGGAGGGGCAGGCCCGGTCAGGCGTCCGCACGCGTCGCGGTGTTCGAGAAGCCGACCGTGATCGCCGCCTCCGGGCCGGTCAGCCGAGGTCGGCGAGCTTGCGCTCCAGCACCGCCCGCTCGCGCTCGTTGCCGCACAGCCCGTACGGCGAGCTCCAGTTCGGCGCGCGCCTCGCCGGTGCGTCCCAGGCGGGTGAGCAGAACCCCGCGAACGCTCGGCAGCAGGGGCGAGTTCGACAGCGCCTCGGCGGCCACCAGCTCGTCCACGATCGGCAGCGCCGCGGCCGGTCCCTGGGCCATGGAGTCCGCCACCGCCCGGTTGAGGTCGACCACCGGCGACGGCGCGAGCCGGCCGAACGCCTCGTAGATGAGCACGACGCGCCCAAGCGGGAGGACAGTACTCATCGTGGTGATCCAGGGGCATCGTGTCACCGGTGCTGTTCGGCATGAGCGGCTGCTGGACGAGGTCGGCGACGGACGCGGACACTCACTCCCGAACTGGCTGGAATCCTCAGCGGCTTTGTGCTACCTGCCAGCCGCCCGGGTCGCGCGACACAGCCGTTCACGACCCGGGCGCCCAGCACCGCGCGAAGCTCGTCGACGACGCAGCCGTCACGGTCGCTCACTCTCACGGCATCCCCATGGCCTTCATTGCCGATGACCGGCAACGATGCCGGTGCAAGTTGGCCCGGTGTACCCGATGCCAAGAGCCCGCGCGCAGGACAGGATCGAGTCTTGTCGCCAGGCAGCGCCAGGCAGCGCCAGGCGGGCGCACCCGGGAGTGCGCAGGGCCGGTTCCGCAGGGCGCGTCTGTCGACCTGTGGGCGATCCGCCGGCAGCTGCTCCGGCGCCGACCTGGACACGCATGGAGGCGCCGGACCCGGGGTGATCATTCGTTCAGCTGGGCACCACGGAAGGAGATACCGTGAAACGTGATCGAGCAGCAGGTCCGGTCGGGCTCGGCGAAAGGAAGTCCGTCGTGGACACCGAGCTCGTCCCGCCGGGCCACGGGCTGCGCGGCGGCGAGAGCAAGCCGGTTACGAGCGCCGGAAGGCGCGCCTCGACGAGGGCCGTGGCTGGAGTACAACCTGTCGCGGTGTCATCGAGGCTTTCCAAGCGCGGCACGAGCGCCCGGCGCCGCGTCGCCTGGTCGTCCGCTCGACTGTCGGCAGCGGTCTCGGCGACCCGTTGCGGACCGGGGCGGATGGCGAGCGAACAGCCACTCGGCGACGAGGTCGCGTTCTTCGCGGACATGGGCAGCCGGCGAGATGTCCGAGCTGGTGTCGCTCTCGTGCGCCGGGGTACGCCGGTACGCGAGGTACATCTGGTCGAACGCGGAGCGGTGGCCGTCCTCGGTGATCACGGCGGCCGTAGACCGATTCTCGCTTTTGCCCTGCGTCGTGAACTTTGCTGCGCGATACCGGCGCTGCTGCACGAGGCCGCGCCGTGGGACGCGGTGGCGGTGACGGACGCCTCGGTGATCACGGTGCCGACCGACGTGTTCACCGCGGCAGTGCGTGAGCGTTGGGTCGATCGATGGACGACCCGAACCATGACATGGCTTGCCGCGGTGGGGGCATGTGTCGCCCACCTCGACGAGTCCGACCCCGACGCGCAGGTGGCCGCCCTGCTGCTGCGCACGCGCGGCGAGCGAGCCGAGGAACCATGTCGTCGCACGATCGCCGACCTGCTCGACCTGGACGACGCGACGATCCGAGGCGTCCTCGACCACTTGGAGCTGCTCGGTGCGATACGGCTCGCCGGCGGGCACATCTCGGTCGCCCGACCCGAGATACTACGCGGAGCCGTCGCCGGCACCTCCCGTTCGTAGCGGGTGAGCAGAAGGCGTGCCGCGCGGTTCGCACGCGATGCGGCTACGTGGTCCGAAGCGAGATCCAGATGGCCTTCGCAGGCTGCGCCGTGGGATTCCGCCAGCGGTGCGGATGGTCGGTCGGCAAGTGCAGGGCGTCCCCTTGGCGGAGCCTGTAGGTGTCGTCGATCTCGAACTCCAGCGTTCCGCGGAGCACGTACACAAGGTCTTCACCAGGATGCGCGATCGGGGACTTCCCGCTGTCGAAACCGGCCGCGACGGTGACCATCGCACCGGAGATGGTGAAGCGGCCGGCCGGCCCGGCAAGGTTCTCCATCACCACGCCCTCGCGCGAGGCGGACAGGGGCTCCCGGTCCTGTGCGCGAACCAGAACCACGGGCGAGGCGTGACCGTCCTCCTCGTCGACGAGATAGCTCACCGACCGGTCGAGCGACCTCGCCAACTTCATCAGCACCGTGATCGTCGGCACCATGGTGTTCCGCTCGATCTTGTGGATCGATGCCGCTGATACGCCGGACCGGTCGGCGAGCTGTTGGAGGGAAAGCCCGTTCGCTTGACGCAGCAATCGGATCTTCTTGCCGATTTCAGCGATGACGTCGTCCAAGGCCCGTTCTCTCTCGTCGTCGATCACGACGCCTCCGCGCCGCCGCCGGTAGCATAGGGTATGGGCATCTACCATGATGTAGGCGCACCGGCATGGTTCGTACGCCCTGCCGAGGCTTGCTCCGAGCGATCAGTGGTGAACTATGCGAGGGGGCGGTCGAGTTGAGTAGCCGAAGCGTGAGTTCCTCGTGGACGCCCGGACCGCTGCGATGCGAGGTCACGGCGGGAGAGTTCACCATCGCCGTGGACGAGCCCGAGTCCGTCGGCGGCACCGGATCGGCCCCGCAGCCGACGGACCTCCTGCTCGCGTCCGTGGCTTCCTGCTTCACACTGGCGCTGGTGCACAGCGCCGCGAAACGAGCGATACCGTTGAGCGACGTCCGCGTGGACGCGGTCGGAGATTACGTGGGCCCCCGGTTCGCCGCGCTGCGCATCATCGTCGATGCCGCCGGCCCCAGCCAGGAGGAACTGGCCAAACTCCTCGAGGCGGCGCAACGGGTCTGCTACGTGACGAACACTCTGCGCACCGCGGTGACCGTCGACGTGGTCGCCTCGGCCCTGCCGTCGGGCGGGACGTGAGGCGGAGCTCCGAGACCCTGTCGCCGTCGGCGTCGAACGCCCGGCGCTCCCCGGGAGGCCTCCGTCCACAAGGTACGGACAGCCGAGGACGCGGGACGGGCGCGCGGGTGTGCGTGGTGTGGTTCCTCGGCTCATGTGGCCGATTCCGGTCAGCCGCGCCGCAAGCCGGTGACCGCGGTCGTCGACAGGTCGATGGCCGTGACGCGGTCGCGGCCGCGGCGCAGCGCGACGTGCCCACTGGTATCGATCTCGCCGACGACCGCGGCTTTCAGGCCGCGTTGCCGGAACGGCCGGGCACACGCGTCCTCGCGTCCGGGTGGGACGCACAGGAGAAACCCGAAGCTGGGGAAGCAACCCAGCCAGCGATCGAGTGGCACGTCGACCGGACGCGGTAGCCGGTCGAGGTCGACGGTGACGCCGAACCGGCCGTGTTCGAGCAGCATCGCGAGTGATCCGACGAGGCCGGCCATGCTGATGTCCTTCGCGGCCACGCAAGCGCCGCTGTCGGCCACCTGGGCAAGGACCCGCACGTCACCGGCCACCTTCTCGGCCCGCACTTCGAAGGACCGGAAGAACGGGAAGTCCTCCCGCATGTCGCCCTCGGTCGCGCACGCGATCATGAGGCGCTGACCGGCGCGGACGTTGGCGACCGAGAGCGGATGGGCGGTACTCCCGATGCCGAACGCGGAGACCGACGGCGGGCCGTCGTGACGGGTGAGATGACCGCCCAGCAGGGGTACCGAGTAGATCTCGCAGGCGTGTCGCATCCCTTCGAGGACGCGCCGCGCGACGGCCTCGTCGGCGACGATCGTGTCGACGACGCCGAGGGGAGTAGCGCCCATCGCCGCCAGGTCGTTCACGTTGGTGAGCACCGCGGCGACTCCGGCGCCGAAGGGGTCGGCCGCCACGAACGGCGGCCACATCGCCTCCCCGCAAGCGACCACGTTGGTGCCTGCCAGCGGCACCGCCGCACCGTCGTCACCCGGTCCGCGCAGCCAGTCACTCGGCCCGAAGACATCGGAGACCAGCTCGATCACCGACTTGCCGACCAGGCCGGGATGCTCTCGCGTCCCCCGAGCCAGGGCCGCGAGCTCGGCGCTCGCGGCCGGGACGTCCGCGTTTGGCGATGAGGCAGTGCTTGCCGGTGTGCCCGATCGTGTTGGAAGCATCGTGCCGTCCCTTCGGCGAGGCCCGTTCCACGTTTGTCGGATCATCATATACTCGTCTACTATCCGATGTATGAACCGGGACTTTCTGACCCTCCCAGCGCGAGCGGGCAAGCCCCGCACGACAGGGCTGACGCATGTGCTCGACAAGGGGGTGCCCCCGCAGCAGGCACAGGCCCTGCTCGAGGTGGCCGGCGAGTTCGTCGACATCTGGAAGTTCGGGTGGGGTACCGCGTACCTCGACCGCGGCCTCGAGAGGAAGCTCTCGCTGCTGGCCGAGCACGGCGTGCGGGCGTGCCTCGGCGGAACTCTGCTGGAGGTCGCGTGGAGCCAGGGTCGCGTCGAGGAGTGCCTGCGCTGGGCGGGCGAGGCCGGCGTGCCTCTCGTCGAGGTGTCGCGGGGAGTCATGCCCATGCCGCTCGCGGACAAGGCCCTGCTGATCGCCCGCGCCGCGCGGTCGTTCACGGTCCTCGCCGAGGTCGGCACCAAGGACCCGCGGCAACAACTGGACATCGGCGAATGGAAGGACGAGGTCGGCCACGACCTCGCCGCCGGCGCATGGCTGGTGGTCACGGAGGGCCGGGCGAGCGGGACGGTGGGCACCTACGACGCGAGCGGTGCCGTGATCGAAGAGGTCATCGACGCCGTCGTCGGGGTCGCCGGCCACGAACGGATCCTCTTCGAAGCGCCTCGAAGGCACCAGCAGGCCTGGTGCATCAACCGCTTCGGAACCGATGTCAACGTCGGCAACGTCGCACTCGAGGACATCGTCAACCTCGAGACGCTGCGGCTGGGCCTGCGCGCCGACACCGCCGTGATCGCCTCCGGCCCGCCGCCACGGAGCCGGAGCTGACGTGAGTACCCGAATGGCCGACTCGCTGGCCTACCGACATCTGTGGACGGCTCCCGAGCTGGACCGGCTGTTCGAGGAGCGGGGCAGGTTGCAGCGTTGGCTGGACATTCTCGCCGCACTCGCGCGGGCCCAGGCATCGCTGGGCATCATCGCGGCCGAGTCCGCTCGGCTGATCACCGAGCAGGCCGACGCCACGCGGCTCGACCTGGACCGGATCGCCGCCGAGACCCGGCACACCGGCCACTCGACACTCGGGTTGATCCACGAGCTGCAGCGCACCCTGCCGGCGCCCGCGCGAGAGCACGTCTACTACGGCGCAACCGTGCAGGACCTCACCGATACGTGGTTCGGCCTCGTGTCGCGCGATGTCGGCACCCTCGTCGGTCGCAAGCTGTGGGCGCTGGAGGGCTCGCTGCTCGAGCTCGCCGCGACGCACCGCGACACCGTCATGGTGGGTCGCACGCACGGGCAGCCGGGAGCCGCGATCACCTTCGGGTTCAAGGTCGCCGGATGGGCCGACGAGCTGCGGCGCCATCAGGACCGGCTCGTGGAGGGGCGCGGGCGCTGGGCCGTCGGCCAGCTCGCCGGCGCCGTCGGGGTGCTGGGCTTCTTCGGCGAGGACCGCCTCGAGCTGCGCCGCCGCTTCTGCGCGGAGCTCGGGCTGGATGACCCGGGTATCTCCTGGCTGACCAGCCGCGATCGAATCGCCGAGCTCGCGCACGTGCTCGCGATGGTGTGTGCCACCCTGGCGAGGGTCGGCGGGGAGGTCTATGAACTGTCCCGCCCCGAGATCGCCGAGCTGCGCGAGACGCAGCCACGCGGCGGCGTCGGCAGCATCACCATGCCGCACAAGCACAATCCCGAGGGCAGCGAGCACCTGGACACGCTCTCGCGGCTGGTGCGCATCCACGCTTGTCTGCTGCTCGAAGGCATGGACCAGCAGCACGAGCGGGACGGGCGCGGGTGGAAGGCGGAGTGGGTGTCGCTGCCAGAGGTGTGCGAACTGACCGTCACCGCCGTCGACCTGGCCGGCAGGGTCGTCGACGGGCTCGAGGTGAACCCGGCCGCGATGGCCGGCAACCTGTCGGCCGGCGGCGCGGACCTGCACTCGGAGCAGATCCTGGCCGGGCTCTCCGCGGTACGCGGAAAGCACGCCGCGCAGGTGCTGATGGCCGAGGTCGAAGCCTCGGGTTCGGTGCGATCGCAGGGTTGGGTGGCGGCCGTCGCCGCCCGGGCCGGCCTGGAGCAGGAGCAGGTCGCGGCATGGGCCGCGCGACCGGCGACCGGTGCGGCGGCGGCGATGGTCGACCTCGTGCTCGATCGCGCATCCGCCGCCCGCCTCGAGAAGAAGCAGACCCATGAAGCTGAGTGAGCGGCCGCGCCTGGAGCTCGGGGCCTGGCCGACCCCACTCGTCCGAGCCAGACGGCTGGAGGCCCGACTGGGCTCCGGCCCGCTGTTGGTCAAGCGCGACGACCTCAGCGGATTCGCCGTGGCGGGCAGCAAGGTCCGCCCGTTGGAGTTCCTGCTGGGCGACGCGATCGCCGGCGGGTTCGACGCGCTCGTGGTCGGCGGGGTCGCGACGTCGAACTTCTGCCAGGTCGCCGCGGTGGCCGCCCGGGCAGCCGGCCTCGACTGCTACATCGTCCTACCGGGGCATCCGCCGCCGCCCCCGGCCGCCAACCTCGCGATGGCGCTCGCCTGCGGGGCACAGGTGTCCTTCAGCGGGGGCCCGCGAGAGCAGCTCGACGAGCGGATCCAGGAGCGAGCCGCGGAGCTGGACCGCGACGGACGGTCCGCGTTGGCGATCCCGCGCGGCGGCGCCAACGCGGTCGGAAGCCTGGGTTTCGTCCGTGCGGCGCACGAACTGGCCGAGCAGCTGGCCGTCCACGGCCACGACCGGGCGCGGATCGTGCTCGCGGTCGGGTCCGGCGCCAGCATCGCCGGGCTGGTCGTCGGTTCGAACGAGCTGGGTTTGCCGTGGACACTGACCGGGGTGTCGGTCAGCCGTGCTCGGGAAACGATGGCCGCGCACCTGCGGGCTGTCGTCAGCGGCTGCGCCGAACTGCTCGGCGGGACCCGAACCGCGCCGGTCGTGCCGGCTCTGGTGCAGGCACCCGGCGGCCCACACCGCGCGCCCGGCACGTCCACCGCCCCCGAGCGGTCGGCCGCCCAGCTCGCGTTGCGGACCGAAGGCCTGGTGCTGGACGCCGACTACACGGCGCGGGCCTTTCCGGCCGCGCTGCAGGCCTTGGCGGAGGACGGTCCACCGGTCGTGTTCTGGCACACCGGCGGGTTGGCCACCGCGATCAGCAACTACCTGGCCGCGGACATCGACCTGGCTGCGGCGGCGACCGGCCCCCGGACGAGCGAGGGCAGGCCATGACGGGGCAGGGGCCGCACCCGGCCCCGGGTCGGCGCAGGGGCAGCCCCCAGACATCGGCTGCTCCCGAGCTGGTGGCGTCCGGTTTCGCGCTGGAGAACGCCGACGCTCCGATCCTGCACCGCGGCTACAACCTGGCCGACATGGCCCACGTACTCGACTTGGCCCAGCGCGGAGTCATCCCCGAGCACGCCCAACTCGCCCTGCTGACACTGCTGCTCGAGGTGCATCGGACCGACGCCGCCGACTTCCCCTACGACCCGGCGTTCGGCGAGCCGTACAACTCCCGGGAGCGGTTCTTCGTCGAGCGGATCGGCGACACCGCCGGATGGTTGCACGCGGGCCGACCCCGCCGGGAAGCGGCACGCATCGCGCTGCGCCTGCACCTGCGGACCCAGATCGCTCAGCTCGGGCTGGAGGTGAGCCGCTTCGTCCAGGAGACCGCCGGCCAGGCGGCGCAGCACGTGCAGACCCTGATGGCCGACCAGACATACCTGCAGAAGGCGCAGCCCTCGACGTTCGGTCACTACCTGCTGTCCTTCGCCCAACCGGCACTGCGCGACGCGCACCGGCTGCTGGCCGAACTGGCCGAGATCAACGCCAGTCCCGGCGGGGCCGGCTGCGTCAACGGCACCCGTCTCGGGCACGACCGCACGGCGCTGGCCCGCTCGCTCGGGTTCGACACCGTCATCACCCACACACGGGACGCGATGTGGCGGGTCGACGACCTGATCGCGGTACTCGCGATCGGCACCAGCCTGATCTCGAACCAGAGCAAGCTCGCCGAGGACCTGGAGATCTTCTCCAGCAGCGAGTTCAACTTCGTCGATCTGGACGACGGCTACAGCAGGTCGAGCGTGCTGATGCCGCAGAAGCGCAACCCGTACGCCCTGTCCATCGTGCGAGGCGCGTCCGGAGTGCTGATCGGACGGCTCGCCGGATTCCTGGCCGTCACCAAGAGCCCGTCCGCGCGCAGCGACAACTTCATCTTCGCCTACGGCGAAGTGCCCCGCGCACTCGATCTCGCGCTGCGGGTGACCGCCCTGATGACCGGCGTGGTGCGCACCCTGCAGGTCAATCCGGACGAGATGCGCGAGGAGCTCGTCCGTGGTTACGCACAGTCGACGGACCTGGCCGAACACCTCACCCAGATCCGCGGCGTCGACTACCGCACCGCCTACTTCGTCGTCGGCGATGTCGTGCGCGAGGCGAGCCGGGCCGGCCTCGCTGGGTGCGACCTCACCGCGCACCTCGTCAACCAGGCGGCGTACGCGCGTACCGGCGCCAGCTGGGACCTGCTCGACTCCGACCTTCAGGCGGTGCTGGACCCGGCCCAGATCGTGGCCTCCCGGCAGGTCGAGGGCGGTGCTGCTCGCGAGCCCGTCGAGCAGATGCTGCGAGCGACCTCCGTCGACGCGGCCGCGGTGGCGAAGGCATCGGCCGCCCGGCTGAACGACTTCGCCGCGGCCGAGGACGACCTGGTCCGGCACGTGCGATCCGTCGCCGCGAGCGGCCCCGACTGACCGCACCCCGACACGACCCGGGACGACCCGAGACGACGCTGAGACGACCCGAGACGACGCTGAGATGGAGCTCGCCATGACACCACAATCCGCTCCCGCGGTCCTCCCCGAGGAGATCGCCGTCGTGAACGTGGGACTGCCGCTGTTCGCCGACGCGGTGCGCGCCCAAGGGGGGCCGGTCGACCAGCTGGACTGGCGGATCCCGGCGAATGGCGACCCGCGGCTGACAGCCGCGCTCACGACGCTTCTCGGCGATCACGCGGCGCGGATCGACGAGGCGAACGCCGAGGTCTTCCGGCGCCTCGACACCGGTGCACCGTCGTGGACGGCGGTGGTCACCGCGGGCGACGTGCTGCCCGGCCTCGGCGGGCGCACTCTCCTGCACTGCGGCCCGGCGATCGAATGGCCGCAGGTATGCGATCCGCTGCGCCGCTCGATGCGGGCCGCGACGGTCGCCGAAGGCTGGGCCGCGGATGTGGCCGAGGCGGACGTGTTGCTACGGACCGGCCGGGTCCGGCTCGAGCCGGCCAACCCGAACGCGACGGTCGTCCCGATGGCGACCGCGCTCGGCCCGTCGATGCCCGTCCTGGCCGTGGACGACCAGGCCGGCGGCACCCGGGCTTTTTCGGCCATCAACCAAGGCCCCGGGGACGTCGCGTGGTTCGGCCGCGAGACCGACGCGGCGATCGGCCGGCTACGGTTCCTGCGAGACGTCGCCGGACCGCTGCTCGCCACGGCGGTGGAGCAGGCCGGACCCGTCGACGTCCTCGGCGTCGCCACACAGGGCCTGGCGATGGGCGACGACGTCCACATGCGCACGCAGGCGAGCACCAACCTGCTCATCCGCCACCTGCTCCCGCAGCTGGTCGCGGCGAACGGCCCGGCGGCCGTGGAGTTCGCTCGCTACCTGTCCGGAGACCACCTGTTCTTCCTCAACCTCGCGATGGCGGCCGCGAAGTCCCTGACCATGTGGGCCGAGCAGGTCGAGGGCAGCAGCATCGTCACGACCATGGCACGCAACGGAACGACCTTCGGGGTGCGCCTCGCCGGATGCCCGACGTGGTTCCTCGCCGAGGCACCCGAGATCGGCGACGCCCTGTTCAACCCCGGCTTCGGTCCGGGCAGCGGTGCTCGCGACATCGGCGACAGCGCGGTGCTCGAACTGATCGGACTTGGTGGCGCGGCCGCCGCCGGCTCGCCGGCGGTCGCGGCGTTCCTCGGCGGGACCATGGCCGACGCCGCCGAGGTCACGGAGAACATGACCGACATCTGCCATGGCACGAGCAGCCGGTTCAAGATGCCAACGCTCGACATGCGCGGAACTCCCGTCGGGGTCGACGCGCGGCTGGTGACCAAACTCGCGCTGACCCCGAAGGTGAACACCGGGATCCTGCATGTCAGTGACGGCACCGGCCAGGTCGGCGCGGGTGTCGCCACCGCACCGCTCGACTGTTTCAGCGACGCGGTGCTGAACCTCGCACGCCGCCTCACTTGAGCGTATAGTGGACAATAACGTCGGATAGTGTATGTCTCCGCCGTGAGGTTGTCGACTGTGCCGCGGCGTAAGACGTTTGTCCCACGGTAGCGGCCAACTGTCGGCATCGATGAGGACCGAACTTCAGTGGAGGGGACGAGACGATGACGAACACCATCGTGGTCATCGGCGGAAGCGCCGCCGGCATGGGCGCCGCCGGCGCCGCGAAGCAGGTGGACCCCGACGCTCGTGTCGTCGTCTTCACCGAGTTTCAGGACGTCGCCTACAGCCCCTGCGGCATCCCGTACGTGCACGGGAAGGAGATCGACTCCTTCGACCGGCTGATCCTGCTGGGCAAGGAGCACTACGAGGCGCAGGGCTTCGAGATCCACTACGAGACCGTGGTGAGCGCGATCAACCTGGCCGAGCAGACCGTGGAGGTGCCCGGCCAACCCGCCGTCCGGTTCGACCGGCTCATTCTCGCCACCGGCTTCGAGTACGAGCGCCCGGACATCCCCGGGGGCGAGCTCGACGGCTTGTACTACGTCAGGGACATTCGCGCGGCGCAACGCTGGGACGAAGTCCTCGACACGGTGAAACGCGCGGTCGTCGCGAAGGCCCAGCCGATCGGTGTCGAGATGGCGACCGCGTTGGCGCATCGCGGCATCGAGACGCATCTGGTCGATCCACACCCGTGGGCCATGGCCGAGATCGCCGACCCGGACATCATGGCTCCGGTGGAGGAGTCGTGGCGCGAGATGGGCGTGCACGTCCACCTGAACACTCAGATCAAGGCATTTCTGGGGACCGAGCGGGTCCACGCGGTCAGGACCTCCGACGGGGAGATCCCCGCCGACATGGTCGTCATCGGCGCGAAGAAGCTGCCCAACAACCATCTGGCCGCGCAGGCAGGGATCAAGCTCGGCTCCACCGGTGGGATCATCGTGGACGAGCACATGCGGACGTCGGCGGCCGGCGTCTTCGCGGCAGGCGATTGTGTCGAGGTGCCGCAGGGGACGACCGGGGTGCCGGTGCAGGGCCTGTCCGGCAGTCATGCGTATGCGCAGGGCAAGATCGCCGGAAGCGGCGCGGCCGGGAAGTTGCGAAGCTACGCGTCGGTCTACGTGCCGTGGGGCCTGGTCGGCGGCAAATGGATGATCGGCGGGGTGTCCTTCGGTGAGGCGCTGGCCGGTGCACTGGGAATTCCGTTCGTGCTCGGCGTCGCGGAAGGCATATCCCGGGCGCGCTACTACCCGGACTTCAAGAAGATCCGGGTGAAGCTGCTCGCCGAACCGGGCACCCTCAAGTTGATCGGCGCCCAGCTCGTCGGCGGCGAGGGCGTGAAGGAGCGGTGCGACTTTCTCGCGATGGCCGCGCGCAAGGGGCTGACCCTGCATGACATCGCGTGGATGGAGAACGTCTACTCACCGGCGATGGGCGCGCTCAACGAGCCGATGGCACTGGCCGCGCAGAACGGTCTGGCGAATGCGGGCGAGTCATGAGCGAGCTCGCGAGCGAATCGATGTCACAGGGCGACCGCGAGCGGCTCGACCGAGCCTGCGAGGGGGAGTCATGAGCGAGCGTGCGAGCGAATCATCAACACAGGGCGAGCGTGCGAGCGAATCATCAACACAGGGCGAGCGTGCGAGCGAATCATCAACACAGGGCGAGCGTGCGAGCGAATCATCAACACAGGGCGAGCGTGCGAGCGAATCAGTGTCACAGGGTGTCCGCGAGCGGCTCGACCGAGCCTGCGAGGGGGAGTCGTGAGTGGCTTTTTCCGGTGGGTTCGAACGAACTCGCAGAAGTATCTCCTCGAAGCCGTCCAGGCCGATTTGGCAAAGCGATATCTCGGCCGGCCGCCCACGGTAGGGCCGAGAACGCCCCAGGTGATCTTCTGGAAGTACCTCTTCGTACCGATCTATCGCCGCCTTCCCTGGAAGGTCAAGCACTTCGTCATCCTGGCGATGCCGGGTAGCCACCGGCGTCACTGGAGCTCGTGACGGCCGATGGGCGAGCCATCCGCGGCCGTGAACCGCATGCCCGTGCGGTACCGGGAGGTAGCGGTCAGCACCGTCGACTTCGCGTTGACAGCGAGCGGGCTGCGCGGGCACTTCGTGGGGCGCGAGGCGTACCGGCGAACGGGATACGTCGTCGTCCACGGCCGAGGCCAGGACGAGGTCGCGCTGCTGCAGGTCGAGACCGTCTCCAGAGCGCCGCTGTTCTCGCCGATAACCGGCGTCGAGCTCCTGGCCGGGCCCGAGGAGGCGGTCTACGTCCACGCCCCGGACGTCGACCTGGGCGTCCCGTGCCAGGTCGGCCGGGCCGCGCGACAGCATGCCCCCGGCGTCAGGTGCGTGATCGTCCAGGGAAGGTACGAGCACGTCAGCTTCATCCTGGACCCCGACCCGATCCGGGTGCGGCTCGCCGAGGTCGCGCCGCCGTATCCGGCCAAGCTGCTCGATCAGGCCCGGCGCGTACTCGAGGTGGCCGAGGACCTGCCGCCGATCGTGCTCGAGCCGCAGATCTTCGATCTGCTCGAGTTGGCCGCCGCTCGGCCGGCCGAGCGGTACCTGTTCCCCTGCCGGGGCTCTGGCATCGCCCCTGAGGGCATCGAGGTGTTCTACCTGGACGAGCGTCCCCCTCGTCATGATTGGGTGCTCGTGGGATGCGAACGCTCGCGGCAGATCCATCAGCACTTCTACGGTGACCTGCCGCCCAGCATCGAGATGTGCCCGCGAGAGCTCGTGCGGCCGGGGCCGAACCCGATCCTCACGAAGTGTTGCGACCTCGAGGAGGGCGTGGTTCAGGACGGCATGACGACGGTCGTGCCGTGGGGCGCGAGCCTGAACGAGGTGCACGCCGGTCTGCGCCGGCTCGTGGCGGAGCACCGGGACCGGCATGCGTGAGCCGCGGCACGGCGCTCA
Source organism: Actinophytocola sp. (assembly GCF_009379765.1). Classification (GTDB taxonomy): domain Bacteria; phylum Actinomycetota; class Actinomycetes; order Mycobacteriales; family Pseudonocardiaceae; genus Actinophytocola. Next base: position 100,689 of record NZ_WHTD01000001.1, read on the forward strand.
CGGCACGATCATCGCGCTGGACCTCGCCCTGGCCCGCTGACCGGCCTCAGTCGACGGCGCGGACCTCGATGCGGTCGCCGGACACCCGGGTCTCGTAACGGGGCTGCGGGCTGCTGGCCGGTCCGCGCACGACGGCGCCGTCGGCGAGTCGGAAGGTGCTGCCGTGCCAGGGACAGGTGACGCGGTCCTCGGCGATCGTGCCCTCGTCCAGCGGCCCGCCCATGTGGCTGCAGGTGTTGGCCAGCGCCCGCACGGTGCCCGCCGTCCGGTGGAGAAGCATCGGTACGCCGGCCGCGGCGACCACGCGGTGCTCTCCCTCGGGCAGATCGGCGTCGGGCAGCACCGGCGTCCAGTCCCGCGGTCCCTGCTGCCAGGCGGTGCGATTGACGTTGACCCCCCGAGCGAAGCTCAGGTGGCCGCCCAGGTAGCTGCCGGCCAGCAGCACCGCGAACCCGGCGAGCCCGATGACCTTGCCACGGGTCCGCTTGCCGTGCGCGCGCAAGGACAGCGAGGCCACGTACAGACCGAGCGCCGCCGTGTTGATCGTCGCGTGTGCGAGTCCCACGCGGGTGTCCGCCCCGTAGGTGTCCGACCAGTCGTTGAGCCCGGCCGCGGCGGTCGGCACGGCGGCGAGCACCCCAGCGGCCATGAGCAGGTCGGCGGACCGTTCGGCGGACCGGCCGCCCACGGCGTCCAGCAGCGCCGACATGCCCCAGGCGCCGATCGGCAGGTCCGTGAGCATGGGGTGCAGCGGATGACCGAGGTCGGTTCCGCTGAGCAGGTTCCGTACGGCACGCGGCCGAACCGCGCGGCCGATGGCGGCGGTGAGTGGCCTCGCGAGACGGTCGAGCGTCTCGGCTCGTTCCAGCCGTCGGATCAAGCCGGACAGTGCGTTCATCGCGGCCTCCCGGACCACTCGCTCTCTCGCCCGCCCACGGTGGTTGCGGCGTGGTCGAACGGGTCGACGCCGGCCGGTCGTGGTGTGCGGCCCGGCGTCGACCCCCTTGGCGGCGGCGGAATGCTCCCCCGACAAGACCGTCCACAGTGGTCTGTGGCGGCTACATGGTCCAGGTGTTCAGAACGAGTGCTCGTTCCTTCCACGCGGTGATCGCGGCGTCCAGGATGTCCTTCGGGTTGACCGGCTTGACGCCTTCCATCATGTCGATCTCGCGCATGCCGTAGAGGGCGGCGGCGGAAAACCGGCACGCGTAGGCGTGGCCGCCCTCGTCCATGAACCGCCGCAGCAGGTTGTTGTAGTTCATGTTGCCGGGGAAGCCCTCGTCGCCGACCTTGGGGTAACCGCGGGTCGCGGCGGCTGCCAGCGAGCCCGGTCCGAACATCACGAAGTGGGTCTCGAACCCCTTGCGCAGGATCCGGGTCGCGGTGAGCAGGTTGACCAGTGAGGCCGAGCTCTCGAACGGCACACAGTGGTAGAAGACGAACGCCTTCTGGCCGGGCTCGGCCTGATGGTCCGGGAAGACCTTGTCCTCGTAGTCGACGATGACGTCGCCTGTCGTGACCCGCTCACCGACGATGTTTGCCATCGGTTTCTCCTTTTCTGGTGTTTCGCGAATGGTGCCTGTGGTGATCTGGTGCTGCTGACAAACGATCGCGTGTGGTGCCGGAGGTGCTCAGCCGTAGAGGGTCTCGAAGTTGCGGCGAAGGATCATGTCGGCGAGGTCGCCGTCTCCCGCGGCGGCGCGAAGGCGCGCCAGCTCTCCGGCGTGGTCGCCCCACGGCTCGTCGCTGGCGAACAGCAGGCGGTCCTGGCCGATCCCGCGCCGTTCGATCTCCTTCACCAGCCAGCGCGGCGCGAAGCCGACGGCCCAACTGGTATCGGTGTAGACCTGCTTGCCGGCCTCGATCCAGTCGAACAGGCGACTGCCGATCAGCTTGATGTGCGCGCTGACCCCGCCCCCGAGATGCACCAGGTGGATCTTGACGTCGTCGCCGTACCTCTCGACGAGGGAGCCGATCTCGTCGATGTCCGACGCGCCACCCGAGGACGTGTGGATGTGGACCACGAGTTGGTGCTCCCGCGCCGTGTCGAAGATCAGGTCGAGCTGGGGGCGGCAGGCTTCGTCGTCGGCTCGCCCGCCGAGCAGGAAGCTCGTCTTGAGGACCTTGACGCCCTCCTCGCCGGCGTGCGCCAAGGCCGTGGCGTTGAGCGCCGCGTCCTGCGGGCGAGGTGAACACCACAGGCCGCAGCGGATCCGGTCGTCCTTGGTGGCGGCCTCCAGGACGAGCTCATTGAACGAGAACGACACCGCGGCGTCCGGCACTCCGTAGTTCGGTAGCACCAGTGCACGTTCGGTGCCTTCGGTGTGCAGATCCGCCACCAGTTCGGCGAGGGTTCCGCGCGCCGAACTGTCCGGGTGCACGGGTGGTCCGCCGTAGAACGGATATGCCGGGAGCAAGCCGATGTGCCGGTGTGCGTCGTGTACGAGTGTCTGGACCATGACATTCACTATACAACATAGATATGTCGGATAATAGGCATTGGCGAACGAAGCCGCTCGCGGCGGCGGCTCGCGCCCTGTTCGTCCCGCGCACGGCTCGTCATCGGTTCGTCGTGGGCGGCAGCGCGGGCGCGCGCAGGTGGTGGGTGGTCAGCGCCTGGTACGCGTGCCCGATGCGGAGCAGCGTCCACTCGTCGGCGAATCGGCCGATCAGCTGTATGCCGAGTGGGAGCCCGTCGGGATCGAAGCCGGCCGGCAAGGACAGCGCGGGCAGCATCGCGATGTCGACCGGGCAGGTGAACCAGACCGGGCCGCCTCGGAACACGTTCAGCGTCTGTCCTTCGCCAACGGTGATCTCGTCGTCGTCGAAGCGTGGGGCGGGATAGGCCGTCGCCGGCAGGAGCAGCGCGTCGACGTCGTGCAGGGCGGCCACGAACGCGGCGTGGATCCGCGTGGCGTGCTGGTGGGCGAGGGACCGGTCCGTCGCGCTGAGCTGCTGGCCGTAGCGGTAGTGCCCGACGATCTGTTGCCCCACCCGGTCCAGGTCCAGGTCGGGGTACGCGACCGCGAACTCGGGCCATGCGATGTTCCCCCAGGTGTGCAGCGCTCCGTCGATGTCCGGCAGGTTCGCGTCGACGAGCGTGGCACCCGCGGCAACGAGGACATCGGCGACGTCGTCGAGAGCGCCGCGCACCGCGGGGTGGATGAGCGTGGCGTAGTAACCGTCGTGGACGCGCCCGACTCGCAGCCCGCGGACGGAACCCGCCGCGGCGGCCAACTGGTTCCGCTCGTTCGCGAGCGCGGCGTAGCCCAACGCGACATCGTCCACGGAAGCGGCCATCGGGCCGACGCAGCCCAGGCTGGGGGACAGCGGCATCGTCCCGGCCATCGGCAGTCGTCCGTGCGTGGGCTTCAGCCCGACCGTCCCGCAGAACGAGGAGGGCACCCTGATCGAGCCCGCGGTGTCGGTACCCAGCGAGAACGGCACGCTCCTCGTCGCCACGGCCGCGGCCGAGCCGCCGCTCGATCCTCCGGTCAACCTGTCGGGCGCCCAGGGGTTGCGGGTGGGGCCGCTGGATGAGATGTGGTTGGTCCCGCTCGCCGCCAGCTCGTGCATGTTGGCCTTGCCGACGATGATCGCGCCGGCCGCACGGAGCTGCCGCACCACGAAGGCGTCGGCGGATGCGATGTTGCCGCGGAACGCCTCGCTGCATCCGGTGGTCTCGTGCCCGGCCACGTCGAACAGCTCCTTGACGAGCACGGGCACGCCGTGCAGCGGCCCGATCGGTTGGGCCGGAAGTGCGCGCGCGGCCTGTAGCGCCTGCTCGGCGAAGAGTTGGCTCGTGGCGTTCGTGACCGGCTGCCAGTCCTGGAGCGAGCGAATCGCCTCGGTCACCAGCTCGACCGGGCTGACGCGGCGCTCGCGGATCGCGCGGCACGTGTCGACGAGCGTGACCGCCGCCGGGTCGTCGCCCGGCAGCGGTGATGCGTCCTGCTCGTGCATGTGGTCTCTCCTGTGGTCGAGGAGGCGGCACGCGAACGGGCCGCCGCGAGCTCAGGCGGGGCGAGCCGCCGACAGCAGTCCGGCGTAGACGGCGCGATGCTCCTCGGCGCACGCCGCCCAGCTGAATCTCGCCGCGACGAGGCGCCCGGCCGCGGCCAGGTCCTTACGGAGCGCCGCGTCGGTGGCGACCGCGTGCAGGGCGTCGGTCAGCGCGGGGATGTCGCCGACCGGGGCCATCAGCGCGTCGCGACCCGCGACGAGGTACTCGCGGAACACCGGAAGGTCGCTGGTGACGACGGGTATCTCGGCGCTCATCGCCTCCAGGACCGCGAGTCCGAAGCCCTCCTTGACCGAAGGAAACGCCAGCGCGTCGGCGGAGCGGTACCAGGCGGCCATCTCGGCCTCCGGCACGGTGCCGAGCAGGACCACGTCGCGTCCCAGGGTCAGTCCGAGCCGACCGAGCTGTCCCAACGCGTCGGTGCGGTACCACTCGTAGTCCTGAAAGGATTGGCCGCCGATCACGGCCAGAACGGGCGTCGGGCTCATCCTCTCGCGCAGCCGAGCGAATGCTTTGAACAAGTGGACGCTGCCCTTGCGGGGCTCGACCCCGCCGACGGCGAGGAACAGGAACCGGTCTGCCGCCCCGACCCGGGCGCGTAGCTCGGCTCGCCACGCCGGTGCGATCGGCGCGAAGCGCGCGACATCGACACCGTTGTGCACGACCTGGGCGTCGACGCCGAACTCCGCGTGCAACATGTCGCGCCACACCTCGCTGACGACGAGCACGGCGTCGGGTTCGAGCACGGCCCGGCGCTGGCAGTCGATCAGCGCCGTCGTCGTGAAGTCGTCGATGTGGTGCACGGTGCGCACGACGCGCGGTCCGATCCCGGCGTCGCGGACGCGAGCCGCGGCCCGTGCCGAGATGCAGTCCTGGGTGTGGACGAGCGCGAACCGGTCGCCGAAGGACCGCAAGCCGTTCTCGAGCGCGTCGACGGAGTCGAACACCCGCTGTTCGAGGGTGTCCGCGTGCGGTGGGGTGGGCACCAGCGTGTACGGGACGTCCGGGTGACGGAAGAAGTCGGAGCCCGGCTCGGCGAGGGTCACGATGTGTACCGCGACGCCCGCCGCCGTGAGCGCCTCCGCGAGCGCGAGGGTGTGCACGACGCCGCCTCGCGGCTTGGTGGAGTAGGTGACGAGCGCGATCTCCGTGGCGCTCATGGCGTTCTCGTGACGAGTGATGGGTCGCGGACGGCGATCGCGGCGGCCGCGAGCGCGGCGCGGGCAGCGGTCTCGGTGACCACGCATCCCGCGTCCAGAAGGATCTCGCGCTGCCGCGCGTAGCCCTGTGGATCGTTGTGGGTGCCCAGCACGTAGGCGACGACGGTGGCGCCCTGCTGGACGGCCCGCGCACACGCCGGGGCGAGCTGACCCGCGGGATCCTCGTGGGCGCCGAGACCCAGTACGACATCGAGCAGGATCACCGCGACCGCCGGGTCCCTGCCTTGTTCGTCGAGCATCTCGACGCGTGCCTGCGGGTCGATCATCGGGTGCGGTCGGTCGAGCGTGTACTCCTCCTCGCCGAGATCCAGGCAGACGTGACTACCCGGCGGGGCCGGCACCCGAAGCGACTCGGACAGCGGAACGTTGGAGTAGACGGGCCCGAGCGCGTCGCCGAGGATGACCAGCGACTCGTAGCACAGCGTTCCGCCGGAGAACAGGCCGCGCACCAGGGTGCGTTCGGGCGCGAGCCGCGCGCAGACCTCGGCCACCCGCTCCGGCAGGTCGCCGACGACGTCGGGCCGGCTCACGTCGAGCAGGTCGAGCACGTCCAGCGCACCGGCCTCCAGCGTGCGCGCCGGTGGCCGCCCGGTCACGGGGCCCGCGTCCCGCGCCCGGCCGACCAGCGCGGCGACGAAGGGAAAGCCATCGGCGACGGCGAGCACCGCCCGCGCGACGTGCTCCGCGGGTGGCTTGGACACCAGGAAGATCACTTCCGTACCCGGGTCGGCCCGTAGCGAGGCGATCGCCGCCTTCGCCATCCGCCCCTCGACCGCGTCGGACAGGTCGCGGCCGCCGAGCCCGATCACGCACGAGATCCCGACACCCCAGCGGTCGAGCAGGCTCATGGCCTCCTGCGCACCGGTCCCGGCCGCGGCGACGATGCCGACCGGACCGGATCCCACGATGTTGGCGAAGCCGAGCCCGGTACCGCCGAGCATCGCCGTGCCCGCCCCTGGGCCCATGAGCAGACGACCGAGCCGCACCGCCCGGTCCTTGAGCGCCACCTCGTCGGAGACCGAGACGTTGTCGCTGAACAACAACACATCCAGCCCGGCGGTGAGCGCCTCGTGCGCCTCGAGCGCGGCGTACCTGCCGGGCACCGAGATGATGGCGACGTTGGTGTCGGGCAGTTCCCGCACCGCCCGTCCGATGGTGCGGTGGGCGCGCCGGCCTGCCGGGCCACCTGTGCTCTCCCGGCTGGCGAACATCGCGTCCGCCCCTGCCGCCAGCGCGCCGTTCACCGACTCGTCGTCGGCTCCCCGGACGGCGAGGAACAGGTCGTTGGCCGCGCCGAGACCGGTGACGGTGAAGCCTTCTGACCTCAGCGTCTCCAGGTTCGCCGGCGTGGCCATCGCGGCCGCCGCCCACTCGACGCCGGCGAACTCGCTCATCGCGCGGGTGGCGGACAGCTGCACCACCGAGTCGACGTATGTGTCATGGAAGATCCGCAGGTCGGCGGTCATGACGTGCTCCTGGCCGCCCGGCGGGTGGCCACGATGCGGGTGCCGCGCCCCGTGTCGGTGCCGTTGCGGGTGGCGTGCCCGGCAGGTTCGAGTGTGCGAGCCGCGAACGCCGCTGTGCTGATGACGGCCACCTCGCCTCCCGAGCGCAGGAACTGCGTCGCGGCGTGCACCTTCGGACCCATGCTCCCGGCCGGGAACTGGCTGTCGCGTTGATATCGCTCGGCCGCCGCCACGTCGATCTCGCCCAGCGCACGCTCGGTGGGCAGACCGAAGTCGAGCATCAGCCGGGGCACATCGGTCACGAACACGAGAGCCTGTGCCGCCAATGAGGTGGCCAACTGGCCAGCCACGTAGTCCTTGTCGATGACGGCCTCGATGCCGACCAGTCCCGGGCCGCCGGGCGCGACGGGCACGCCGCCCCCGCCGCCGGCGATGACGATCGTCCCGCCGGCGACGAGCGACTTGATCGCGGCCGCCTCGACCACCTCGACCGGCCGCGGCGACGGCACCAGCCGGCGGAAACCTCGGCCGGAGTCGTCTCCGACGGTCCAGCCTCGCTCGGCGGCGAGCTCGCCGGCCCGCGCACGCGTGAAAAACGGGCCGATCGGCTTGGCCGGTGCGCCGAACGCCGGATCCTCGGGCGCGACGACGACGTGGGAGATCAGCGCCGCCACGGCGACATCGGCGTCGCCGGCGCGCAACGCGAGGCTGATCAGGCTCCCGATCTCGCCCTGGGTCATCGCGCCGAGGGAGAACAGCGGTTGAGCGGGCACCAGACGTCGGCCCTCTTCCTGCTGGATCGCCAGGTTCCCGACCTGGGGACCGTTTCCGTGCACGATGACGACGTTCCACCCCGACCGGCGGATGGCCAGCACGCTGCGCGCCATCGTCAGGGCGTTGCGGCTCTGCTCCTCGTAGGTACCGGTCTGACCCGCGCGGGTGAATGCGTTCCCGCCGAGGGCAACGACAGCGGTCTTGGGCATCGGTCTCGGCGCTCCCTAGTGGATCGAACCCGGCGGGCCCGGGCGGACAACCGCCGGACTCTACTAGCATACGATCTGAGTCTCTCCTATAGTAGACGCCATGACGAAGCCGAGCCCGTTCCTGGGATTCGAGATCGCGGACGAGATCGTGCGCCCGCGGCGACCGCGTGCCGGCGCCGAGCCGCCCGGCGCAGCGCGATGGAAGGCGGCTGAGGATCGTCTCTATCCGCTGATCACGGTCGATCCCGCCCTCTACGAGGCGGCCCTCACGCTGGTCTGCGAGGTCGCGGACGTGTTGCGGGGGCAGTGCGGCACCGTCACCGAACTCGTCGGTGCTGACGCGGCCGCTGTACTGGCCCGGTGCCCGTCCGCGCCGGTGCTGTCAGCGCTCGGGTTCGATCCGGGTGCCGCGTTCGACGCCGCGTGCGCCTGTCGCTGGCGAGAGCTGACCGCGGAAAAGACCGACGCCGAACTCCAAGCCGGACAGGACGGTTCGCGATGACCACCATCAGGGCGACAGCGAGTCAGGACCGCGGGCCGGCCGAGCTCGGACCGGACGACGAGGTGGCCACCCGGCCTCGGCCCGTCTCGGCGCAGGTCGCCGAGTTGATCGTCGAGCTGCAGAGTGTGGGACTGCGGGTCGAGGCCAAGCTCGAGACCCGCAAGGGCGGCGCCGGACCGACCGACTCCGGCATGCTCTGGATCGAGGGCGTGGCCGTGACGGTGCCGACCGTGAGCGAGCAGGCCCACGCCTCGCCCTACGTGCTCAAGTGGGAGGACGCGGGATACGGGATCTACCGCGACGGCGTCCGGGTCGCGGCCGCCACCGGCGCGCCGCGACCGAAGTACTACGACCTGGCCACGGCGGACGGGGTGCCGTACTGGCAGATCGGCCTCATGCACCTCGACTCCTTCGCCAGCACGGTGGTGCAGACCTGCTCCTACTGGGCGACACCCGACCAGTGCGCGTTCTGTGGCATCGAGCTCTCGCTCGACGCCGGCCGCACCATCGTCAAGAAGTCGCCCGCCCAGCTCGCGGAGGTCGCCGTCGCGGCCCGCACCCTCGACGACGCGGTCGACGCGACCCTGACCACCGGCAGTTCCAACGGCGTGGATCGCGGCGCCAGGTATGTCGCGAAATGCGGGAACGCGGTCAAGGAGAGTTCCGGGCTTCCGGTGGAGGTGCAGTTCGAGCCGCCTCGCGACCTCGATGTCATCAACGAGGTGCACGATCTCGGAATCGACTCGGTCGGTATCCATGTGGAGACCTTCGACCCACAGGTGCTCGCCAGAGTGGCTCCGGGCAAGGCGCGCACCGGGATCGAACGTTACTTCGCGGCGTGGGAACGGGCCGTGTCCCTGTTCGGCGAGGGTCAGGTGTCGACCTACGTGATCCTGGGTATGGGCGAGGACGTCGAGCTCACGGTCGCCGGCTGCCATCGGGCGATCGACATGGGCGTGTACCCGTTCGTGGTGCCGTTGCGTCCCGTAGCCGGCAGTCTCATGCAGGACGCCCAGCCGCCGTCGGCGGCGTACACCAACAAGGTGTATCGACGGGTGGCGACTTACATGGCTCTGCGCGGCATGGATGCCAGCATGGCGTCCGCCGGCTGCGCGCGTTGCCAGGCGTGCTCCGCGATCAGCAGCCTCCAAACGGTCCTGCAGATATCGAAGCCGCAGGCATCGTCGTGAACTCCTCGCACGCGGTGCGCGTCGCCGGCGAACCCGTCGAGGCGCACCGCGAACAGGTGGTCTGCGTCGAGGCGCGCACCGAGGAGCAACACGTCATGCATCACCGCATCCGGCACGCGGTGTTCGTCGAGGAGCAGGCGATCTTCCCCGGGTCCGACATCGACGAGCACGACGCGCGCGAAGACGTCGTCCGGGTGCTGGCCCTCGAAGGGGGTCGCCCGGTCGGCGCGGTGCGCCTGTATCCGGTCGACGAGCACAATGGACTGTGGAAGGGCGACCGGCTGGCGGTTCTCGCCGACTGCCGCACCAACGGCGCCGGGGCACCGCTGGTGCGCTTCGCCGTCGCCCATGCCCGCGCCCACGGCGGCCGGCGGATGATCGCCCACATCCAGGTGGCGAACGTGCGGTTCTTCGAACGGCTCGGCTGGTCCGCGTACTGTGACACCGAGCAGTACCTGGGGCTGACGCACCAACCGATGGAAATCGCGCTGATCGACTTCTGAGCCGCCCGCCCCCGGCGCCGATCAGCTCATCTATCCACAGTGGACCGACGATTGTTCGCGACGCACGTTGGTCCACATAGGGCAGACCGGGTCACGAGTGCTGATGGGCGAGCGCGTGCAGCGCCAGGGTGGAGTGCGCATACGCGCCTCCGGCGCGCATCTCCGCCGCCACCCAGATCGCCTCCATGATCTCCCGCGGGTCGGCGCCCTTGCGCGCGGCCAGCCGGGTGTGTCCCTGGATGCAGTAGGGGCATTGGGTGGTGTGGGCGACAGCTACGGCGATGAGCTGCTTGGTCTTCTCCGGCAGCGCGCCATCCGCGAACACAGCATGGCTGAACGCCTCGAACGCGTCGTGGATCTCTGGCGCGAGCTCCTTTCGGCGAGCGGCGATCTCAGGTGTGGTCGGGTGATACATCGGCTCGGTCACGGGTGGGGCTCCTGTCGGTGACGGATGTTGACATCGAGGTACGAGCTGCTACCTCCACGTCAAGTCTGGCGCACGTGCCCTTCGAAGGCATTGGCTGCGACAAGCCATTTTCCGGGCGTCGGCACTGCCGTCGTCCGGCAAGCCCGGCGGGCCGGACGGTCGCCTTGCCCGCCGTGGGCGACGTTGCCGCGTGCGGGTGCCGGCCGCACGTCCCGGTTGCGGCGACGTCGATGTGGTGCGCGGCGAGGAGGTCGCGACAGCCCGATCCGCTCGGCCAGCGGGCATCACCCGCCGCCCTCGCGCGTCAACCGTCCTCAGTGGCCGGTCCGGTCAGCTCGGCGAGGATGTGGTCGGCGGCGCTGTGGTGGTCCTCGCCGAGGCGCGCGACCCGGGTGGCGAGCTCGCGGTGGGCTTGTTCGGGGCGGTAGCCGTGCCCTATCAGTGCCCCGATCGCCTGGTTGGTCAGCGAGGCCGTCGCCAGCTCGCTGGTCGCGTCCGCCTGGGGCGGGGTGCGGTGTTGGTCCAGGGCGAACGCGGCCGGCGGCCCGCGTGTTGCCCATGCACGGCAACCGAGTCACCGGCAGCGCTGCCGGTGCGCGACCTGGCGGAGGCCGACCGCGCGGACGCATCCTTGAACTCAATGCGGCCGAACACGTCCCCGACAAATGGCAGGCCCGCCGTCAGAAGCACACCGTGCGGGTGTCCGTAGGAGCAGAGCATGCTCTATTCGATCGTCAAGCCGAACAACTACCAGGACTCCTTGCGGCTCATGCGGCTGAGCAACCTCGTCGCCGACACCGAAGGCATCAACCGCGTATCGATCATGATGGGTACGCCGATGAACAAGGACATCCTGCGTAACGCCGGGCTCACCGGCACCACGGTGGACGAGGCGAAGCCGACGGACCTACTCATCCTGGCCGACGTGGTGAGTGCCGAGGTCGGCGAGTCGTTGGTCTCGACGGTGGACGCGTTTCTTTCCAACCAGGCGTCGATGTCCGGACGATCGAGGCTACCGACCGCTCGTTCCCTGGAACGGGCGTTGAGCCTCGCCGGCGACGCGAACCTGGCGATCGTGTCCATACCCGGGGAGTACGTCGCGGCTGAGGTGGAACGGCTGCTGGACCACGACTTGCACGTCTTCATCTTCAGCGACAACGTGAGCATCGACGACGAGGTGACACTCAAGCGCAAGGCTCGCGAGCGCGGGCTGCTCGTCATGGGACCCGACTGCGGGACCGGAAGCATCGGCGGGTTGCCGCTGGCGTTCACGAACGCGGTCCACCCCGGGAACATCGGCTTGGCCGGCGCGTCGGGCACGGGGCTGCAAGAGGTCATGGCTCAGATCGACGGGCTCGGCGGGGGCGTCTCACACGCGATCGGGCTCGGCGGTCGTGACCTCGGCACGCGGGTGGGCGCAAGCACGTGCCTGCGGGCGCTGCGCGCACTGGACGGCGACGCGTCCACGGATGTGATCGTGCTGATCAGCAAGCCACCCGCCGCGCGGGTCCGTGACGACGTGATCGGCGTGGCGGAACGGCTGTCGAAGCCGGTCGTCGCGATCCTGCTGGGTGAACGCCCGCCGGCACCGGTCCACGGAAACGTCCACTACGCACACACCCTGGACGAGGCGGCACGCATCGGCGTGGAGTTGGCCGGCACCAGAGCAGCGCGTTCCGTGGCGTTGCGGCCCGCCCAGCAGTGGGTCAAGGGCCTCTACACCGGCGGCACGTTGGCTGTGGAAGCGGCGATGCTGCTGCGCGAGTCGCTCGGGATACCGCAGGGCGAGGAGCACGACGGCGGCTACCTGCTCCGGTCCGGCGGCCACGAGGTGATCGACCTCGGTGATGACGCGTACACGCGCGGTCGGCCGCACCCGATGATCGACCCTTCCATCCGGAACGAGCGTCTGGCGGCGGTCTTCGACGACCCGCGGAACGCGGTCCTGCTCCTGGACGTGGTGCTCGGGTACGGATCGGACCCGGACCCGGCCGGTGCACTCGCACCGCGTCTCGCCAAGGAGCTGGCCGCGCTGCGTGCGGCAGGCCGAGACCTCGCCGTCGTGGCATCGGTGTGCGGTACGGAGAACGACCCGCAGTCGCTGAGCACCCAGACCCTCGCCCTCGAGCAAGCGGGCGTCACCGTCATGCCCAGCAACGCGGCCGCGGTTCGTCACGCGTTGCGCATCCTGCGGCGACAGCGCGCACCGGAGCCGCCCGCGAACGGCGCGAACGACACGAACGACGCGGACGACGCGGACGAGCCGGTCCGGCGGTTGCTCGCCCAGCCGCCACGAGTCATCAACATCGGCCTCCGCGGGTTCGCCGAGACGCTCTTCGAGCGCGGTGCGCACGTCGTCCATTACGACTGGCGCCCGGCCGCCGGCGGCGATCGCAAGCTCCAGGCACTCATCGACGCGCTGAGGTGAGTCGCGCGCGAATTACATGCTGCTCCACTTCCAGATGATGAGGACATCGACCATGGCAACATACGACTCCATCGACGACGCCAACAACGCGATCGCGCAGAAGATAATCAGCGCTCAGCCACGGCTTGTCGACGTGGTTCGTGCGAAGACGGTCATCCCGGAGTTGTCGGAACGGCTCATTCTCCATGCCGGGCCGCCGATCGCCTTCGCGGACATGCCGGAGCCCGTCCAGGGATCGGCCATCGGAGCGGTCCTGTTCGAGGGCTGGGCGAAGGACGAGAGCTCGGCGCGGAAGGTCTGCGAGAAGGTGCGGTTCGCTCCCAACCATCAGTTCCACGCGGTCGCGCCGATGGGTGGCATTCTCACCGGAAACATGCCCGTCTTCGTGGTGGAGAACGCCACCGACGGCAACCGTGCCTACACGACCCTCCACGAGGGTGAGGGGAAGGTTCTGCGCTACGGCGTGTACGACCAGTCCGTCAACGACAACCTGGTCTGGTTGCGGGACGTCCTCGGCCCTGCGTTTTCGAACGCGCTCAAGTTGCTGCCTGGCGAGGGACTGCCGCTCAACCCCATCCTGGCTCAGGCGGTCGCGATGGGCGACGACTTCCACGTTCGTAACACAGCCGCGTCGAGCCTGATGTTCCGGGAACTGGCGCCCAAGCTCGTGCAGGCCGCACCGCCGCAGAAGGATTTGCAGACGCTGCTGGACTTCCTGTCCGGAAACAACGAGTTCTTCCTCACCCTCGCGATGGCCGCGGGCAAGGCGGCCCTGGACGCCGCGGCGACCATCGAGGATGGGAGCGTCGTCACCTGCCTGACGCGCAACGGGCGCGAGTTCGGCATCAGGGTCAGCGGGCTCGGCGACCGGTGGTTCACCGGGCCTCTCGGCGAGTTGGACACGCTGTACTTCCCTGGCTTCGGCGACGAGGACGCCTGCCCGGACACCGGCGACAGCGCCGTCCTCGAAGCCTATGGTTTCGGTGGTCTGGTAGCCGTCGCGGCACCGGCTGTCCAGCAGTTGGTCGGTACCGGTGACGGCGGCTTCGACGACGCGCTCGCGACCAGCGACGAGCAGTCGGAGATCGTGGTGACCAACAACCCGAACATGCCGATCCCGAACTGGAGCTTCAAGGGCGTCCCGGTCGGGCTCGACGTTCGCCGGATCGTGTCCACAGGGGTCGCGCCCTTGATCACGACCCCGGTGATGCACAAGAAGGCCGGGATCGGGATGGTCGGGATCGGAAAGGTTCGCGCACCGATGCCGTGCTTCGTCGCGGCCCTCGAAGCCCTCGCAGAGACCCACGGTGTCGCGAAGACCACCTGAGGTCGAGCTCGGCGAAGGACGGCCAGGCATGTCGATCACCCGAATCAGTACGCAGGCGCTGCGGATACTCGACGAGAACCGCACCGTGGAGATCCACTCGGTTTTCACCAGGGCGGTCAACCTGCGGGCGGGGGAGCGGCTGATCACCTGCACGGCGGATGTCGTCTCGGCCCCTCACGGTGTGGAGATGACATTCGCCGGCCTGGCCCGACTCCAGCGACTGCACCGCGAGGCGCCGGGTGCGGTGTTGGACTGGCGCCCGCGCGACCGGAGCATGAGCAGTCGCACCGCGACCGCGGTGATCCCCTCGACCCCGCGAACGACCGTGTTCGACCCGGCCCTGCCGGCGGCTCGGCGCGACCCGATGAGTCGCCCCGTCGGCCACCTGATCGGGCACTTGGCTCGGGTGCGAGCACTCACCGGGTTCGGCGACCGGTGGCCGTCCCTCACCGCCGACCCTCACCTGACGGCCGCCGTCGACGCGCTGACCGACGACCGGGCCGATGACCGCACCGTCGATGACGCGGTGCTCCACCTGCTCGGCCGGGGCCCCGGACTCACCCCCAGCGGCGACGACGTACTGGTCGGAATGATCGCCGCGCTCTGGTTCGTGGGCGAGATCGACGCCTCGAGTTTGGCTCCGCTGCGGCACCTGCTCGCCGATGGTGCGCTCCGGCTCACGACGGACATCTCGGTGGAGTACCTGCACCACGCGTGCCGAGGGATGGTCGTGGGGCCGTTGCACGACCTGCTGCTCGCGCTCGACCGATCGGACAGTTCGACGACTGCCGACGCGGTGAGCCGGTTGTGTCGCTACGGCCACACGTCGGGAATGGACTGCCTGCTGGGTGTGGTCACCGGCTTGCGGCACATCGCCACGGTCCACGCGCACCCAGGTAGGTCGCGGACGCGCCGGCAAGCCTCACGCGGTCGCAGACCGGAGGCTCCGCGCGCGCCGGCCGTCAGGTAGGCGAGACGCTCGCCCGGCGGTTCACGCCCGCACGAAAGCCGAGCACCGGCAAGGAGGATGGCATCCCTCGCAACCCGTTTCGGCGATAGCGGCGACTCGCGCCGCCTCAGCGCGGGGTACCACAGTGTCATGGCGCCTTTGCTCCTCACCGTTGGACATGGCACGACGAGTCAGGTCGAGCTCACCGGGCTGCTGCGCGCGGCGGGCGTGGCCTGGGTGGTCGATGTGCGCCGCTATCCGGGCAGCCGGGCACATCCCCACGTCAGCCGCGAGGCGCTGGCCGGTTGGCTTCCCGCGGCCGGTATCGGCTACCGGTGGGAGGAACGGCTCGGTGGCCGGCGTCGGCTGCCGGCCGAGTCACCGGATCGATGGTGGCGGGCGGACGCGTTTCGCGCCTATGCCCACCACATGCGCGGCGCCGAGTTCCTCGACGCCGTCGACAGTCTGCTCACCGACGTGGCGGCGGCCAGCACCGTGGTGATGTGCAGCGAGAGCCTCTGGTGGCGCTGCCACCGCCGGCTGATCGCCGACTTCGTGACCCTCGCCCGCGCGACCCCGGTACGCCACCTCGGCCATGACGGCCGGCTCACCGGGCACCCGGTCGCCGCGGGCGCCCGCCGCACGCCCGACGGGGTGCTCGTCTACGACCTGACCTGACCGGCCGCCTTCCTTGCCGAGGTTGCCGACAGCCGGCAGATCGCGGCGGTCCGGTTGACGGCCGCGGCACCTGTTGTCGGAGCGGGTCCACGGGAACCATTGACGTTGACCCAAGGTGCAACAACCCGCCGGTTCGGTGCCTCACGTAGCCGGCCCGGCCGGTCACCTGTCCACGCGTTGATACCGAAGGAGCCGGACATGAGCATCGCGCAGCGAACCGCACGGACGAACTGGGAAGGCTCGTTGGCCGCCGGCGGCGGGACGGTCCGGTCGGGTAGCGGCGCACTCGACGGGCTCGACGTGACCTGGGCCGCGCGGACCGAGACGCCCGGCGGCAAGACCAGCCCAGAGGAACTGGCCGCCGCCGCTCACTCCTCCTGCTTCGCGATGGCCCTGGCGCTGCTGCTCGGTAAGGGCAACACACCGCCGCAGCGGCTCAGCGTCGAGGCGACGGTGACCCTGGGCGACGTCGACGGCGTACCGACCATCGTCTCCTCCGCTCTGCGCGTGGACGGCTGGGTCACCGGGCTCGACGCGGCGGGGTTCCAGAAGGTCGTGGACGAGGCGAGCGCATTGTGCCCCGTCTCGCGGCTGTTCGCCGGCGCCCAGGTCAGCGTCGAGGCCGCTCTGCAGTCGAACTGACGAGCATCGGTCGGCTCGATCCCGGCCGAACGGATCGACGAAACCACATGTGGCGGCACGCTCACAGGACGCCCTTCACGCGCAGCTTGTCGAGCAGCAGATGAAAGTAGACCACGCCTTCGTAGGGGTGCCACGGCGACGTCAACCGTCGAATCTCGTCGTAGCTCGGTTTCCCGGCAAGATGGAACAGGTGCTGCAGGTTGTTCTGCGCCCCGATGTCGTCGCCCGGAAAAGTATCCAGCCTTCCCAGCCCGCGCAGGAGCACGTATTCCGCGGACCAACGGCCGATGCCGCGAATGGTCGACAGGGATTCGACGACGTCGGTGTTGGTCATGCCGTCGAGGTCCGCGAATGTCAGACGGTGGTCGGCCACGTGGGCGGCGAGCTCCTGTATCGCAAGTGCCTTCAGGCGACTGAACCCCAGTCCCTTGACGGACTCCGCGGACACGTCGGCCAAGTCGGCCGGCGTGGGGAACGCGTGCCGCATGGTGCCCTGGGTGACGACGTGCGCCCCGAATCGCTCCGAAACCGGTTCAACAACACAATCCCCAGGTCAAGTGTCACCTGTTGGCACGCGATGGCGTTGACCAGTGCCTCGAAGACACTCGGAAACCGCGGCGGCCGTACTCCGAGAAACCGCTCGACAAGACCCTCGATGGCGGCATTGCCGCGCGCACGGTCGTAGAAAGGTCGTAGATCGACGGCAAGCCCGAGCACCTTGTGCACCAGTCGCCCGGCATCCTCTTTCGCCTGCCGGCTCATTCGTGCTGCCGATTCCAAGGTGACGAGCAGTGTCGGTTCGACGCCGAACGTTTCCTGGGTGACGGTCAGTCGGGCCGGAACATCGTCGGCGACGATGATGCGGCTGTACCGGTGGCCGTCCCAGCGGTCGACGACATTCTTCTTCCGTCTGCGCAACGCCCAGGCGGTGAGGTCGAGCCGAAAAGGAGGCGTCGCCGGGAGAACAATCGTGGCACGGGCCATACAGAATATTGTATCGGCCAACCGCGGCACTTCTGAGAACCTCGCCCATTCCCACAATCCGATTTCATCGTCGGGCCGCCGTCCGCGAACCCGCGCCGGGAACGGAGCCGGCCGCGACGCTGATGCCGGTCGCCAGGATCGGGACTGTCAGCGCTGTTGTCGCCGGTCGGCGTTGCCTCGGTGGTGTCGGGGGCTCCAGATCAGTCCGCCTGTGGCGGCGAAGGCCAAGGCGGCGGCGGGTGCCCCGGCCAGCGCCATGACGGTGCCGAGCAGTGCCACGACGACGAGCACGATGGCGTAGGCGAGCCAGCGATGATCCGGTGGCGGTACCGCGACGGCGCGGAAGGATCGCTCGAAATCCGGGTCGTCGGTGACGAGCCGGCGCTGGATCTCGCACAGCGTCTCCCGTTCGCGATCACTGAGCATGACACACCTCCTGGGGTGCTTCCCGGCGCTGGGTCACCGCCGGATGTCACATGCATCGGGCGTCGGTTTCGAAGTGCCGGCTCGGCTCTCGCGCGGCGATCCTTGACGACAAATGGTGTCAGGTCCAATTGCGGCGCACGACTGATTTGTATCGTATCACGATATATGTCGGATTGCGTCGCCGTCGGCGTGCACAGTGGTCTGGTCGAGCACATCGCTCTCGTTGACGACGACGCGGAACGTGAAGTCGACACCGCTGGGCGACGTGTCGAGAAGGCCGACCTCGCTCGTGAACCTGCATAGCGATATCCCAGGTTGTACTCGGCCCAGCCATGGCAGCTGTCGGGAAGGTCGGGGAACGCCAAGGCTTCCTCGTAAGGTTTCGCGTTCACCTCCGCCGGCCCGACCACGAGGAACTCGTCGATGTAGATATCCCGCACAGAGACCTGGACCGGGTCCACCGAGGCCAGCGAGATCTCTCCCGCGCCGGTCTGGGCGCTCGTCGAGCACGCTGGTACAGGGCCAAGGCAGAATCGGTGGTAGGTGCAGCCGGACCACCTGGCGGTGCTCGGTCAGTGTGGACAGTTCGTGTGCGTCGAAGTCCCGCAAACGGGTCCACAGCCCGATGTACGGTGCGAGCGGTGCCTGCGCCTGCATGCCGCCCAGGTGCTCGATCGTGTCGATCGCCCGGGCTCGCACGCGGTTCAGCAGGTACTGGCGAGCCAACGTGGCCCGGTTGAGACGGCGCCGGCTCAGTGTCTCGGTCACTGTCTTGGTCATTGCAGCGGTCCGAAGAACGCGCGCAGGTCCGCCGCCAGCTCGGCCGGGGCCTCCATCGCCGGGAAGTGCTTGCCACGCTCGAACTGGGTCCAGTGCGCGTCGGGCGGCGCCGGGACCACCCGGCGGACCGTCTCGTCCGCGCCGAAGACCGCGAAGCCCTGCGGCACCGCCGGCGGCGCGCCCCAGTCCGCCGAGTGCGCCTGCTCGTAGAGGGTGTGCGCGGCGGTGGCGCCGGAGCCGGTGAACCAGTACAGGCTGACCGTGGTGAGCAGCTGGTCCCGGTCGATCGGCAGGTCGGTCCACTCCTCGAACTTCTCCGCGATCCAGGCGAGCTGCAGCAGCGGCGAGTCGACCAGGCCGTAGCCGATGGTCTGCGGCCGGCTGGTCTGGATCGCCAGGTAGCCGGAGCCCTGCTTCTTGAACTCGGCCATCCGGTCCAGCACCACCTTGTCGACCGGATCGTTCTCGTCGAGCCGGTCGGCCATGCCGGGGAGGAACGTGGCGACGTTTGCGGCGGTCAGCGGGTCGGTCACCACGTGCACGCCGATGACGTGTTCGCCGTCGAGGCCGGCGACCATGCCGGACACGCCGCCTCCGATGTCGCCGCCGTGCACGCCGTACCGCTGGTAGCCGAGCCGGCGCATCAGCTCGATCCAGGCGCGCGCGGTGCTGCCTATCGTCCAGCCGGTCGCGGCCAGCGGGGTCGAGAAGGCGTAGCCGGGCATGGACGGCACGACGACGTGGAACGCGGGGCCGTCGGCCGGGTCGACCAGCGGCTCGATGAGCTGCAGGAACTCGGCGACGGAGCTCGGGAAGCCGTGCGTCAGCAGCACCGGCCGCGCGTCCGGCCGAGTGGACCGGACGTGCAGGAAGTGGATGCGCTGGCCGTCGATGTCCGTGGTGAACTGCGGGTACTGGTTGAGCCTCGCCTCCTGGGCGCGCCAGTCGTGTTCCGTGCGCCAGTACTCGGCGAGCTCGCGGAGGTAGTCCAGCGGCACGCCGCGGGCCCATCCCACGCCGGGCAGCTCGCCGGGCCAGCGGGCGCCCGCCAGCCGGCCGTGCAGGTAGTCGAGGTCGGCCTGGGGGATTGCCACGCGAAAGGGCTTGATCTCATCGCTCATACCGGGAAACCTAGAAGCAATAGCGGAACGTTCCGTTCCTAGATCCTCGGCAGGATCGAAAAATGTTGGAAACCTCGGCGCGGCTGCTGCGCCTGCTGTCCCTGCTGCAGAGCCGGCGCGACTGGACCAGTGCCGAGCTCGCCACCCGGCTCGGCGTCACCACCCGCACCATCCGCAACGACGTGGAACGGTTGCGCGGGCTCGGTTACCCGGTCCACGCGCGACCGGGCGTCGCCGGCGGCTACCGGCTCGGCGCCGGCGGCACGCTGCCGCCGCTGCTGCTCGACGACGAGGAGGCGGTGGCGGTCGCGATCGGGTTGCGCACCGCCGCCAGCGGCTCGATCGCCGGCATCGAGGAGACCTCGGTGCGTGCGCTCGCCAAGCTGGAGCAGGTGCTCCCGTCGCGCCTGCGCCACCGGGTCAGTGTCTTCCAGTCGCACGTGCTGCCGATGCCGTCCCCCGGTCCACGGGTGGATCCGGACGTGCTCACCACGATCGCCGGTGCGTGCCGGGACCACGAGCGGCTGCGGTTCGACTACCGGGCGCACTCCGGCACGACCAGCCTGCGCTCGGTGGAGCCGTACCGCCTGATCAACGACCGGCGGCGCTGGTACCTCGTGGCCTGGGACGGGGATCGGGACGACTGGCGCACCTTCCGGGTCGACCGGATCGAGCCGCGGCCGCCGACCGGCCCGCGCTTTACCCCGCGTGCGCTGCCGCCGGACCGCGAGGTCGCCGCGCGGGTGGCCCGCGGGGTCCACGAGGCGACCTGGCGGTACCGGGCGCGGGTGATCGTGCACGCGCCGGCACAACACGTCCGGGACCGGCTGCCGATCCCGGTCGACGTCGAGTCGCTCGGCCCCGACCGGTGCGCGTTCGAACCCGCCTCGGACCACCCGCCGATGCTCGCGCTCTACCTGGGCCTGCTGGACGCCGACTTCGAGGTCGTCGACTCGCCGGAGCTCGTGGCCGCGCTGCACACGCTCGCGGACCGCTACCGGCGCGCGGTCGGCACCAGCCAGCACACATCCGACTAGTGTCGCGTGATTCTTGAATCAGGCGCGAACGGGACGGCTCTCCTGCCGTCCTGGCGGTAACAGCTTCTCGCCAAAAACTAGAGTGCTGATGACCGACGGGACAAGCAAACCGATCGAAGACGTCGAAGTTGGCGACGAGGTGCTAGCCACAGATCCCGCCACGGGGCAGAGTGATGCGCATGAGGTCGTCGCAACAATCGTCGGACATGGGTGGAAGAACGTCGTTGAACTGACGTTCGACGTCGATGGTGTCGACGGAAGCCGAACTGCCACGCTGGCCGCAACAGATCATCACGTCCTATGGGCGGATGATCTTGGCGGATGGGTGGCCGCGGGTGATCTGCCGGTCGGCAGCAACTTGCGAGGCCTTGACGGGGACGTCGAGTTGCGTGCCCTCGCCCGCCACGTCCGGAATCAGGAAGTGTACAATCTGACCGTTAGTGGCGTTCATACCTACTATGTCTTGTCTGGCCCTGTTCCAGTCCTGGCTCGCAATGACGATGGCGGCAATGACCTAAGTCGCGAAACAGTTCGGTTGTTGGCGATGCGAATGGCAGGTATACCCGTGGATGCGGAACCTGTTGATATTATTCGCAATGCCTCGGGTGTCCAGTACGTCTACGATATGGACGGTCGCAACATGCTCGTAACTGAAAATACGATGGATAGATCGCACCCGGGTCAGCCGCATTGGGAAGCCGGTGAAATGAAACAAAACCAGCAAGTTGACAACCACGGTCGTTGGCGTGTGGCGAATAACAAGATAAAGGTAAACTTCTCAAGTGAGGGATGCTAGCGTGGAGTTTGAGTCCACAACTCCCGCCGAAGCTGCGGAAATCCGTAAGCGGTGGGCTAGGTCGCCGCAGGAAAGTTTCGACGAATTGGCCCGTGGTCTGACCGAATACGGCGTAGATATGTATAACGTTAGTTGGATGTCCGCAGAAGATTCTGAGGTGGCAATACGTCACTGGAGGGCGTTGGGTGCCGAGAAATACGGCCGATTGACTCTAGTTCCTCCCGAAGGAAGCAACGTACGTCGAGGGGAATTTAGTGATGGGACCGTGCCCCCATGGCTAGCGCAAGACCGGTGCTCTCAGAGAGTACTTGTCAGCTTTTCGGCTGCGATGCCTGTTGGCCTCCTTGCGATTTGTGAATGGGGATTCGTTGTGGACAACCTTAGTCAACTTGCTCGGGCGGACGGTGATGGCTATGCCGTCGCAAAGTCAGACTTGCAAGGGGTTGTTCTGGTCAACATTGATGATGACCTTGGCGATAAGGCTTTTCTGGTCGATGCGTGGGGTGATTTTGTTTTGAATGTCGACGATGGACAATAGCGGGTCTTCGAAGTTCGAAGTTAACCGGGCAGGGGCGGTTTTCGGCTAGTTCGTTGGTGACGCACTGTAGTCAATTGTGGGGTGTGGGCCCCGGTGTAAGGCGCCCGCAGCTCTTCGTGATCAGGTTCTCCACGACCGAGTACGGCGGCGACCGGGTCACCGTCACCCCACCAGAGGGCGGCACGACCACCACGACCATCACCGACGGCCGCGACCGCACCGTCGAGGTGCAGCAACACACCCCGACCGGCGTCGACACCACCAGCTACGCCTACACCCCCGCGGGGCAGCTCGCCGAAGTCAAGGATCCGGGCGACAACACCTGGAGCTACGAGTACGACCTGCGCGGCCGCAAGACCGCCGAGACCGACCCGGACCGCGGCCACACCACCTACGACAAGGTCGGCAACCGCGTCACCGAGACCCAGTACGCCCTGTCCGGCGACATCTCCAAGACTTACGCCTACACCGGCCACACCCTCGACTCGGTCACCACCACCCACCCCGGCGGCACCAACCTCGACACCTACGACTACGACCCCACCGGCAACACCACCAGCCGCGCCCTGGCCGGCGACGATCAAACCCTCGAGTGGGACGCCGAGGGACATCTGGCGAAGGTCACCGAAAACAGCCAGGAGACCAGCTACGTCTACACCGCCGACGGCGACCGCCTGATCCGCCGCGACCCGGACGCGGTCACTTTGTTCCTGGGCAACCAGGAGGTTCGTCTCGATCGTGAGTCGCGTGAGGTGTCGGCGACCCGTTACTACGAGCATGCCGGCCGTACGGTGGCGGTTCGCACGGAGTCGGGTGTGTCGTGGTTGGCGAGTGATCACAACGGCACCGGCGAGATCACGATCGACGCAGCGTCGATGCAGGTCAACCGCCGCCGTCATCTTCCGTTCGGTGAGCCTCGCGGCACGGCCCCGTCGGCCTGGCTGGGCCAGCGTGGCTTCGTGGGCGGCACCCTGGACACGTCGACGGGCCTGACCCACCTCGGCGCCCGCGAATACGACCCGACGGTGGGTCGGTTCCTGTCGGTGGACCCGATCATGGACCTGGCCGACCCCCAACAAATGCACGGCTACACCTACGCCAACAACAACCCCGCCACCTTCACCGACCCGGATGGGCTGTACCCGATCTGTGGTGGCGGGGCTGGTGGGGACTGTGCGGTCGAGGGGCCGATCTGGCAGTCGAACCCGAGCAAAGCGCAGATCCGGTCTGGGTCCAGGTCGGCGGCCGCGGATGCTGTCGCGGTGAGGGTACTGATCGCGTGGTGGATGATCAGGTAGGCCCAGATCTCCTGGTGGACCAGGTCCGGCAGCCGCGACCTGAGCACTCGGCAACGTCACCTCGGTCGCGGACACCCCCGCTGGTCTGACCGCGGACACGCAGTGCTTCCGCTACGACCACCTCCGCCGCCTCACCGAGGCGTGGACCCCCTCGGCCGGCTGCGGCGACGAATCTGGGCGCGTACCGACAGTGGCCCGGCGAGGATCTTGCACGGGTCGAACTTGGGTTTGATCCATCCCCAGTCGATCAGGTCGCAGAAGAACCCGCGCAGGCTGTCGATGCGTTGTACCTTGCCCACCGCGGTCAGCGGCTGGCCCTTCTTGGTGGTGTTGCGGTTGTGCCCGGCCCACTGCCGTGCACCGCGTGCGGGGTGTCGGCGACGTACTCGGCGGCAATGTCGCGGGTCCACAGCTGTGGTTCCAGCACCTCGGGGTGTCTCTCGGCGGCCTGCACCCGGACCGTGGATGTCAGGGGTTGCGCGGGGCTATCAGGCCGGATTCGTAGGCGAGGACTACGAGCTGGGCGCGGTCGCGGGCGTGGAGCTTGACCATGGCTCGGTTGATGTGGGTCTTCGCGGTCAGTGGGCTGATCACCATGCGGGCGGCGATCTGGTCGTTGGACAGGCCCTGCGCGACCAGGGCGACGGCCTCGCGCTCGCGGTTGGTCAGTTCTTTCAGCCCCGTGCCGGCGCCGGTGTTGAGCGGCTGGGTGACGTACCGGTTGATCAGCTTGCGGGTGATCGACGGTGCGAGCAGGGCGTCGCCGCGCGCGGCGACGCGTATGGCGTGCAGGAAGTCTTCCGGCTGGATGTCCTTGACGAGGAACCCGGCCGCGCCGGCGCGCAGCGCGTTGAAGACGTATTCGTCCAAGCCGTAGTTGGTCAGGATGACGACGTGCACCCGGGCCAGGGTCGGGTCCGCGGCGATGCGCCGGGTCGCCTCGATGCCGTCGATGACCGGCATCTGAATGTCGATGAGCGCGATGTCCGGCAGATGTTCCCTGGCCAGCGCCAGACCCTCCTTCCCGTCTGCGGCCTCGGCCACCACCTCAATGTCGTCCTCGACGTCAAGGAGCGCGCGGAATCCGCTGCGAATGAGCGGCTGGTCGTCGACCAGCAGGACACGGATCATGGCGTTTGATCCACGGGAAGTTCGGCTTGGACGGTGAAGCCGCCCTCGCTGCGCGGTGCCGCCCGCAGATGACCTCCGAGGGCGGTGACTCGTTCGCCCATCCCGAGCAGCCCGACGCCGGGCACCGGTGCGGTGTCCGACGTGGCCTTGCCGTCGTCATCGACCCGTATGACCAGGGCGTCGGGACGGTAGTCGATCCGGACCGACGCGGTAGCGGCGGCGGCGTGACGGGCGATGTTGGTCAGCGACTCCTGAACGATCCGGTAAGCGGTCCGGTCCACTGCGGCCGGCACGTCGTTTCGGTGTCCCTCGATCGTCAGCTTCGCGTCCAGGCCGGTCGTTCGGACCCGTTGCACCAGTTCCGGGACGTGGTCGAGCCCATGCGGCGGGTTCTTGTCGTCGTCGCGCAGCGCCTCCAAGGTCGCTCGCAGTTCCCGGGCCGCCTCACGACCGGCCTCCCGGATCGCCAGCAGGGCCTCCGGCACGTGTTCACCCCGCTTGCGGGCCAGGTGGACGGCGACTTCGGCCTGCACCTTGATGACGGAGATCTGATGGGTGAGCGAATCGTGCAACTCCCGCGCGATGTGCAGCCGCTCCTCGTCGGCGCGGCGCCGCGCGGTCTCCTCGCGGGTGCGCTCTGCCTCATCCGCCCGGCGCTCGGCCTGCCGCAGCGCTTCACCCGCCGCACCGGCGGCGACCAGCCACGCGATCTCGAGGGCACCTCGGGCCTGCGTGAACGCCTCGCCCACGGTCCAGTCGTGGGGAGAGGCCAGGAGCGCCAGCGGAACAGTAGCCAGCATGATCACCGAACCCGCCACCGTGACGATGCGGTGTCCCGCCCGTACCGCGGCGTACACCGCGAACAGATACGCGACGACAGGCACGTCGAAACCGACGGCTTGGTAGCCCAGCGCGCACAACCCGGTCACGGTCAGCACGGTGACCGGAGCCCAGCGGCGCGCGGCCAGCGCCAGACCGCCGGTTATCAACAACGCGAAGCCCAGCGGGTCGAGACTCGTGGAGGGGTGTTGCTCGGACAGCCCGGCGACCAGCAGGGTCGCCGCCACGCCGACGGCGATCACCCAGTCTCGGACACCGATCCGTCCCCAGCTCATACGTGCACCCTAACCAGATGTTCGCGCGGGCAACTCCTGCACGCGGATGATCAGCCACCTACCGCACACGCGGTACTTTCGCGACTCCTGCGGCGTCCGCGGCAGCCGGCTACGGCATCGGCGGCAGCGCGAATTGCCCGCGTCAGCAGGACGACCGGCGGTGGGGCCGGCGGACATGATCAGCGATGTCCAGTCGTAGGAGGAGAAGGAGCACCTCATGTCCGTCCGTCACCTGCTTGCCGCCGCCGCGGCCGGCCTGCTCGGCGTTTTCGCGCTTGCCACACCGGCCGCAGCGCAGGTCTTGGTCCAGTCGGCAGACGTCGATGCATACACCCTGACTGCCGCGCGACTCTGGGCCACCTTGGCCGCGCTGCTGGGGCTGGTCGGCGCGGTCATCGGCGGGCTGGCGCTGGCCCGTTCCGTCCGTCGTATCGGCGACGGCGGGAGAAAGGGGGCCATCGTGGCCCTGGCGTCGGGGCTGATCGCCGTGGTCGTTGGCGCGCTGAACCTGGCCGTCGCCGACGGTGGTCCCGGTACCGGAAACGGAGTGGTCGGTGGCGCCTTGGCTCTGGTGTTGGGGCTGGTCGCCATGGTCCTCGGCGGGCTGGCTCTGGCCCGCTCCCGCCGCACCGCTGACCGGCTGACCGCAGCGAGCCGTCGGTCCCGCCCTATGCCTTCCTGACCGCACAGCCAAGCCCGGCCCTTCGCGGGCCGGGCTTTCGCCACGAAGGCAATCAAGGGACAGGTGGTGCTCATGTAGCGCGGAAGCTCTGCCCTATAACGGCCGCTGCGGCAACGAGTACCAGCTCACCCCGAAGGGCCGCGAGCTGACCTCGGGTGATCATCACCTTGATGGAGTGGGGCGATCGCCACCTGGCCGGCGAGGCGGGCCCGCCGCGCGTCGCCGAGCACAAGGACTGCGGCGGACACGTTGTCTCGCAACTGGTTTGTGAGGAATGCGCGCGCCCGCTGCCGGTCGACGAGGTCGACAGCCGGGCGACCAGGTCGGAACTGTCAACCGTCGCAGGCTGAGCACGATCGCGTGAGCCCGACCGGCAAACATCGGCCACGGCTGCCGCTGAGGACCTCAACCTCCTCAGCCTGCTACCGCACCTGGCAGTGAACCTCCATCGCGCGCCGGTGGGCCTCCAGGCGCGGCTCTACGAACTCGCCAAGCTCCGTTCCATGCTGACCACGAAACGGACCACGCCATGATCGAGATCACGCTACCCGGCGACAGGATTGACGACGTCGCTGCGGCCGCCGCGGAAACAAGCGACGGCGCGAAGGTCGTCAGACGCTGCTGGTGGTGGCGAGGTGCGGGTGGAGGACGCCGGCGAGGAAGCGGGGCAGGGTGATGGCGCGGGCGGAGGCGGGTGGCTGGGGGCCGAGCCAGAGATGAGGCCGTGTTTGGTCGGGTGGAGCCGTTTGTGCAGGCGGGGAAGTACGTTCTCGACGCGGTCAGCGATGGCCTGAAGGTTGCTCACCGGTTTTCCTCCTTGTCACATCGAATCAGGTCACGGCTGCTGGCCCGGGTCAGGCAACGCGGCCGGCCTTGAGTGCCGCCGCGGTGTCGACGGCGCGCCGGGCCTGGTAACGGGCCGCCTGCAAGACGACGTCATCGGGTGGGCCATCGCCGGCCACGTGGGAAGTGCCGTAGGGATTGCCTGTCTGGAACTGGACGGGGTCGGTGTAGCCGGGGGGCACGATGATGCCGCCCCAGTGGTAGAACACATTCCCCAGCGCCAGGAGGGTGGCTTCCTGTCCGCCGTGGGCGGTGCTGGAGGCGGTGAAAGCCGTGTACACCTTGTCGGCGAGCTTGCCCTCCCGCCACAGGCCACCTGTCGTGTCGATGAACGCCTTGAGCTGGCTGGCCAGATTGCCGAAGCGGGTGGGGGTGCCGAACAGCACCGCATCGGCCCAAGCCAGGTCGTCGAGGCTGGCCCCGGCGATGTCGGCAGTGTCCTGGAGGTGTTGGCCCCAGGCCGGGTTGGCGCTGATCGCCTCCGGTGGGGCCAGTTCGGCGACCTTGCGCAGTCGCACGCGTGCGCCGGCCTTTTCCGCGCCCTCGGCGGCGGCCTGCGCCAAGGCGTGCACGGTGCCGGTGGCGCTGTAGTAGATGATTGTGGCGTTTACCGGTTCCATGATCGGGTTCCTTCCTTCGTGGGTCGGGCTGTGGTCCGACACCGCGCTGGGTCAGCCGGTGAAGGGTTGGGGGCCGAAGCGGCCCCACGCCACGAAGGCGGCCACGGCGAGCAGGGTCAGGTTCACCGCGATTGGCTGGGCCTCGTGCCGGCGGAGGTGCGTGATGATCGCGCCGACCATCA
>NZ_WHTD01000241.1 GCF_009379765.1 Actinophytocola sp.
AACGTCGACGACGCGGACACCCGGTCGCTGGTGGCACAGTGGGAGAAGGAGGACTTCTCGGTGCCACTCAAGGTGGTCGAGTCGCCGTACCGGGAGATCACGAAGCCGGTGCTGGACTACGTGAAGCGGGTGCGCACGGACAACCCGCGCGACGTGGTGACGGTGTACATCCCCGAGTACGTGGTCGGCCGGTGGTGGGAACAGTTCCTGCACAACCAGAGCGCGTTGCGGCTCAAGGGTCGGTTGCTGTTCCAGCCCGGGGTGATGGTGACCTCGGTGCCGTGGCAGCTGGCTTCCTCCGAGCGGGTGCGGGACCGTTCCGAGGTGGCCGCGCCGGGCGCGATCCGCCGTGGACTGTCCGGAAAGGACAAACGGTGAGCTCGTGGGTGGGGCGGCGGTTCGAGGTTCTCGTCGGCCCGGTGGCGCATGGTGGACATTGCGTCGCGCGGCACGAGGGTCGGGTGGTGTTCGTCCGGCACACGCTGCCGGGTGAGCGCGTCGTCGTCTCGGTGACGGAGGATCGTGGCGGGTCCTTCTGCCGCGGCGACGCCGTGGCGGTGCTTACTCCGTCCGGTGATCGGGTTGATCCGCCGTGTCCGGTGGCTCGTCCCGGCGGGTGCGGTGGGTGCGACTTCCAACACGCGTCGCCGGCTTCGCAACGTCTGCTGAAGGCTTCTGTCGTCGCCGAGCAGTTCTCGCGGCTCGCCGGCCTGGCGGTGTCGGTGGAGGTGGAGCCGCTGCCGGGTGGGCCGCTGTCGTGGCGGACGCGGGCGCGGCTCACTGTCGACTCCGTTGGCCGCCCGGGTTTCCGGGCGCATCGCAGCCACGAGGTCGTGCCCATCTCCGGGTGCCCGATCTCCGCGCCGGGCACGGTGGACCAGGTGGTCGGGCGGGCGTGGCCGCCGGACTCGTCGGTGACGGTGGCCGTGGACGCCCACGCGGTGACGCATATCGGCCCCGGCTCGATGGCCGTCGAGACCGCCGCCCGCCGGACGTGGCGAGTACCCGCCGAAAGCTTCTGGCAGACGCACCCCGATGCGGCGGACCTCTACGCGGAGGTGGTCTCGTCCTGGTCGGGCCTGGTGGTCGGCGACGCGGCGTGGGACTTGTACTGCGGCGTGGGCCTTTTCGCCGCCGTGCTGGCTTCGCAGGTGGGCCCGTCGGGCGAGGTGATCGCGGTGGAGTCCATCGGGGCGGCGGCCGCGGCGGCCGCGGACAACTTGTCGGACCTGCCGCAGGCCCGCATCTTCGAGGGTCGGGTGGAGGCCGTCCTGTCGGCGGGGGTCGGTCGCGACCCCGCTGTGGTGGTCCTGGACCCACCCCGTTCCGGAGCGGGCCGGCGCGTGGTGGAGGCGATCTCGTCGCGGGGGCCGTCGCGGGTGATCTACGTGGCGTGCGACCCGGCCGCTTTGGCCCGGGATGTCGCCACGTTCGGCGACCACGGCTACCGCCTGGAGCGTGTTCGGGCGTTCGACGCTTTCCCGATGACCCACCACATCGAGTGCATCGCCCTGTTGACCAGGTCGTAGCGGTCCTGGTCGGCGCCTCCGCTCAGCAGGCCGTTGACCTGGCGTACCGGGCTGACGCACGTGGCGGCGGATCCTGGCCGGACCCCGTCCACCGGCCGCGTCCTGGATGTGGGGCGCCGCCGGGACACCCCACCTGCCGCACGCCACCCGACGACGTCACGGGTCGACACAGCGACGCCACGGGTCGACACAGCGACGTCACGGGACGACACGGCGACGTCACCGGTCGACACGACGCCACGGGACGACACGGCGACGCCACGGGACGACACGGCGACGCCACGGGACGACACGGCGACGCCACCGGTCGACACGGCGACGCCACCGGTCGACACGGCGACGCCACCGGTCGACACGGCGACGCCACGGGTTGGCACGGCGACGCCACCGGACGACACGGCGACGCGCGCCGGGGGATCTTGGTCTGCCTGCCGGTCTCGGTCCTGAGCGCCCCGCTCTACCAGGCGGGTTGGCTCGGTGGTCCGCCCGGCGGGGTAGAGGGCTGGTTCGGCGCGCCACCCGGCTGTTGAAAGGGCACCGGCCCGCCACTGGGCGGTGTGCCAGGCTGCTGCGGCCCAGGCTGGAACGCGGGCCGCTGCTGGCCTGGCGCCTGCTGGCCCGGCCCGGGGAAACCGGGCCGTGGCTCACCCCCAGGCGGAGTGGGCTGCCCGGCTTGTTGCGCACCCGGTTGCGGCGAGCCTCCGGGCGGCGTCGGTTGCCCGGCATGCGCTGGTACCGGCTGCCCTGGCCGCACCGCCCCACCGGGCGGCGTCGGCTGGCCCGCCGGCTGTCCGGGTGTGTCGGCGCCTGACGTAGGTGTGTCGGCGCCTGGCGTCGGTGTGCCGACATCTGGCGTCGGTGTGCCGACATCTGGCGTCGGTGTGCCGACGGCCTGGCCACCGGGCGGCGTCGGCGGCTGCTCACCCGTGGCTGGTGGCAGGCCGGCTCGTTGGCGCAGCCAGTCCGGGATGTGCTCGTCCGCCCGCGGGAAGAACCGCAGCTCGTCGGCGAACCCGATCGGTGGCGGCACCCGCCGCCACCGCGGCTCGACGTCCGGCTCGAACTCGGCGCTGAAGCTGCTCGGCGGCTCGAGCAGGTACTCGGCGGAGATCCACGTCCCCCGACCCGGCCGGTACATGCCCTGCCGCAGCCGCCCGAGGCCGTCGACGACCTCCACCGGCGGCCGCACCATGCGCGGCGCGCCGTCCGGCCCGGTGACGAACACGTCCACCTCGATGTGTCGCCCGGCCGACCGGTACTCGGCCCGCACCTGCTTCCAGTCGGCCCCCGCCACGGTCAGCAACGCCCGGCCCACCTGCCGGGTCAGTTGGTCCTGTTCCGCCTGATCCATCACCGGCTGCGGCTCCGTCACAGCAAGATCCCCACCCTCTGTTTACCCATGGTGAGGATTGACCTTACCGGGTCGGAACCTCACCGAGCGTCGGGTTTGGACCGAACGAGAGTCCGAGCTGGAACGGGTGCATCGACCAGGTGGCCACGGCGAACCTGGTCAGCAGCCCGGCCGCGCGCATCGTCCGGTCGGTGGCCGGCGAAGCCAGTAACTGCGTGTCGCCGTCGACCGGTTGCTGATCACGCCACACGGGGGCGCCGACCGGCACGGGCGAGGTCTCGACCACGGAGTGCCACTCCTGCCCGTCGCTTCGCAGCATGATCAGCACGAAGGGCGTCGCCGGCACCTTCCATCCACCGGTCTCCACCGCGACGAACTCATTGCGCCTGCCGGCTGCCAGCACCACCTCGCCGAGCCAGCCGTACAGCTCGGACATGGCCTTGTCGTCGGCCGCGCGGAACGCGTCCTCCTCGGTGGCCGGCTCCAGCTGGGTCGTCGTGCCGCCGAGATGCCCGGTCTCGTCCCGATAGCGATCCATCAGAAAGAGCGTCCCCCGATCGGGACCCACCATGGCGGCCTCGCGAAACCGCTGGTTGTCGATCTCCGACCGCGACTCGAGCCCCACCCCGAGCCGGCCGCGCACGGCGTCGGGGTCGGCCATGCGCCAGTAGCTGATCGCGCCGCCCTGCCAGAGCGGCAGGTGCCCGCCGATCGGCAACCCGACGAGCACGGTGTGCATGACGTCGCCGACCTCGGTCGGCCCGTCCTGGGCGACCCGCAACCGCCGCGACTCGGGCGCCGGGACCCGGAACAACGGCGTGACCCGGTCGGTCTCCTGCTCGGCCCCGCCGCCGGACTCCCCGCCGGTCTCGCCGGCGGGTTCGTCGTCGATCTCGGCTTCGGGTTCGTCGTCGGCCTCCTCGGAGACCACCCGAAACCCGGGCGACGACCCGGGTTCGGCCTCGGGCTCCTCGTTGTCTGCCTCGTCCTCGGGCGATGTCTCGGAGTCGTCCGCCGCCGGTTCGGCCTCGTCCACCGACGGCACATCCGGCTCGGGTGCTTCGGGTGCGACTGTCGCTCGGGGCGACGGCGGGTCCGGTGGTTCGGGTTCGCCGATGGGCTCCGGTGCCGTGGGTTCGGCTGCCGCTTCGGGCGAGTCCGGGTCCGGTGGTTCGGGCCCGCCGACCGGTTCGGGCGCCTCCGGTTCGGCTGTCGGGTCAGGCGCTGCCGAGGCCGATGGCTCGGGCTCGGGCTCGGGCGTCGCGTCTGGTGGCTCGGGTTCGCCCGGTTCCTCGGTGACGTCGACCGGCGGGTGCGGTGGCGCGGGTTCCTCTGTGATCGGGGCGTGGACCGGGGCGTCGGCGTGGACCAGGGCGTCGGTGTCGATGATGAGGGAAGGGCGCAACGGCGGGGTCGGCGGTTCGGCCGGTGCGTGCTCGTCGGACTCGGGCGCGGGTGATGGTGGGGCGTCCGAACCATCGGTCGCGGGCGGGTCTTCCGCGGCGCGGCGTCCGGACGTCGGTTCGGGCTCCGGATCACTCGGCGGCACCTGCCACGCCGACGCGGCGTCGAGGCGCTCGTGCCGCGCGACCGGCCGCGATCCAGGAGGCGCCTCGTCCGGCGCGCCCGCCGGCTGCTCGTTCGGTGCCCCCGCGTCGTCCGACCGCATCACTCCGGCCGGCTCGACCGGTGCCACCTCGACCGGTGCCACCTCGTCCGGCGAACCATGCCTGGATGCCGGCTCGGCTGTCTCCGCCTCGCCGGAGACCTCGTGTCGCGAAGGGATGGGCGGCTCGTCTGGTTGCGGTGGTGCGGTGGTAATGCTGCCTGGGGAGGCCGGGTCGCCGGGCGGTGCCTCGTTGAGGATCCCGTGTCTGGGTGGTTGCTCCTGCGGCCGGTGTGACTCGGCGGGGACGCGGCGTCTGAACGCGAGCTCGACCGGCCCGTCGGGTAGGGCGTGCAGGGCGGGTTCGTCGTCGGGGTGGGGGTCCGCGTCGGCGAAGGGGCTCTTGCGTAGGGGGCCCAGGAGCTGTTCGGGTTCCGGCTCGGCGGGCGGCTCACGTAGCTGACGGAACGGGTCGTCGGCCGCGGGCTCGGCTGCCGGCTCGTCGGGGAGCTCGCGGAAGCCCTGCGGCGGCTGGTCGCGCACCAGGCGGAGGGGTTGGTCCGGCTCGGGCTGGTCGTCGGGTGCGGTCCAGCCGTCCTCGTTGGTCAGGCCCGCCGCCGAGGTGTACACCGTCGGCTGGGCGTGGGGGATCGGCGTCGGCTCCGGTTGGTCCGGCCGAGGGACCCCGTTGGTCGGGTGGCCGTTGGTGCCGGGGAGACCGTCGGATCCGGACGGAGCCGGCTCGGGCGGTGCGAACGTGCCGGAGTCGATCGTGCTCGGCCATCCGTCGAGGTCGGCCGGCGGGAGGGACGCGCCGTTGGTGGCCGGGGGGAAGGTGCCGGACTCGGGGCCCCCGCGGCGGTTCGGGAACGCGTCGGTCTCGTCCGGGTCGCTCGGCGGTGCGAACGTGCCGGCGTCGGCGGGCCGGGGAGGCGGCGAGCCGGCCGGGCCGTTGCCGTTGGGGGGTCGAAGGGAACTGGTCGGCCCTCGATGCGCCGGAGAGGGGGGCGAGGGGAAGGCATCGGTCGGGCCTTGCTGAGGCCGCGGTGGGTATGCCGGGCGCTTGCCGTTGGGTGGCGCAACGGTGCCGGTGTCCGGCGCGCCTTGATGGCCGAATGGCGCGAAGTCGTCCGGGCCTGGTTCCCCGAAGGGGGCGAAGTTGTCGGAGCTGGTCGGGCTGGGTTCGCCGAACGGCGCGAAGCCGCCTGGATCGGCCGGACGGCTGGGTCCGGCCACGTTGCCCGAGCTGGCTGGGCCCGGGTCGCCGAAGGGGGCGAAGCCACCTGGGTCGGCTGGCCGGCCGGGTGTGGCGAGGCTCTCCGAGTTGCTCGGGCCGGGCCGGTCGGCCGGGGCCGGGTGGCTTGGTGTGGCGAGGTTGCCCGAGTCGGCTGGGGTCGGTTCGCCGAATGAGGTGGGGCCGGCCGGCCGGCCGGCCGGCGAGGGTCTCCCGCGCGGGGTGGTCGGGTCCGGCCTGCCGGTGGGATCGGCCGCGCTGCCGAACGGGGGCTGCGCGGCGAAGGCCCGGTCCACCCGTGCGGTGGCCATCGTTCGATGAGCCCAGGCCCTGGCGCGGCTCAGGGGGTGGTCCGGGAACTGGCCGTCCCACTGGGCGTCGTCGCCAACGTGCCAGGGGAGGCGGCCCTCCAACGAGGGCGCGTACGGGTGCGGGCGCACGAAACCCTCGACCCCCACCTGCGAGAACACCACCGACTCGCGCATGCCGGTCGGCTGGCCCTCGGCGCACTGGATGCGCAGCACGGCACTGCACGTCGCCTTCGGCACGGTGAACGCGGCGATGAACGCCTGGCCCGTGTCCTGGTTCGGGAGCGGCAGTTTGAGCAGCTGGAACAGTGACGGCACCGAGTCGAGGAGCACCACGTGTGCCTCGATCAGCGTGCCAACGTCGGCGGTCTCCAGCGCCAACCGACGGCGTAGCTCCGGCAGGTCGGACAACGGCGCCGGCAGGTCGGGTACCAGCCCGACGTAGGTCAGGCTGACCTGGTCGCCGGTGCGCGGATCGAACCACGTCCGCTCGTCGTACTGGTCCATCCCGGCGGTGTCGAATGCGACTGGCACCCGGCCGAGTGTAGGGGCGCGCCCCCAGCCGCCGTGCGCTCGTAGACTGGCGCAACGAGAGCCGACGTCCCAGCTGTCGGGCACGACAGCCAAGAAACCGAGGTGACCAGCGGTGACCGACCATCCGAGTCTGCTCGACTCCCTGCACGGACCGGCCGACCTCAAGCGGCTGAGCACGGAGGACCTGGTCAGGCTCGCGGCGGAGATCCGCCAGTTCCTCGTCGACAAGGTCACCACCACGGGCGGCCACCTCGGTCCCAACCTCGGCGTGGTCGAGCTCACCATGGCCATCCACCGGGTGTTCGACTCGCCGAGGGACGCCGTGGTCTTCGACGTCGGGCACCAGGCCTACGTCCACAAGATCGTCACCGGGCGCCGGCAGGAGTTCGACCGGCTGCGGCAGAAGGACGGCCTCTCCGGCTACCCCAGCCGGCACGAGAGCGAGCACGACCTCGTCGAGAACAGCCACGCCTCCACCGCACTGTCCTATGCGGACGGTCTGGCCAAGGCGTTCGAGCTGCGCGGCGAGCCCCGGCACGTCGTCGCGGTCGTCGGGGACGGGGCGCTCACCGGCGGCATGTGCTGGGAGGCGCTCAACAACATCGCCGCCGGCACCGACCGGCCGATGGTGATCATCGTCAACGACAACGGCCGCTCCTACTCGCCGACCATCGGCGGGCTGGCCGACCACCTCGCGTCGTTGCGCCTGTCGCCCAACTACGAGCGCGCGCTCGAGGGCGGCAAGCGGATGCTCCAGGGCACCCCCGTCGTCGGCAAGCCGCTCTACGCCGCCCTGCACGCCGCCAAGCGCGGCATCAAGGACGCGCTCAGCCCGCAGGTGATGTTCGAGGACCTCGGCCTCAAGTACTTCGGCCCGGTCGACGGCCACGACCTCGTCGCCCTCGAGGCGGCACTGCGTCGCGCCAAGGAGTTCGGCGGCCCGGTCATCGTGCACGCCGCCACCTGCAAGGGGCGTGGCTTCCCGCTGGCCGAGAACGACGAGGTCGACCAGATGCACCAGACCGACCCCATCGACCCGGTCACCGGCCGGCCGGCCACCGCCAAGAGCGCCACCTGGACCTCGGTGTTCGCCCAGGAGATGGTGCGCATCGGCGAGCACCGGCCGGATGTCGTCGCGATCACCGCGGCCATGCTGCGCTCGGCCGGCCTCGCGCCGTTCGCCGAGGCCTACCCGGACCGCTGGTTCGACGTCGGCATCGCGGAGCAGCACGCGATCACCTCGGCAGCCGGCATGGCGATGGCGGGGCTGCACCCGGTCGTCGCGATCTACTCGACGTTCCTCAACCGCGCGTTCGACCAGATGCTGATGGACGTCGCGCTGCACAAGCTGCCGGTCACCGTCGTGCTCGACCGTGCGGGCATCACCGGCCCGGACGGTGCGAGCCACCACGGGATGTGGGACCTGTCGATCATGGGCGCGGTGCCGGGCATCCGGATCGCCGCGCCGCGCGACGCCGGGACGCTCGCCGAGGAGCTCACCGAGGCCATCGCGGTGTCCGACGGCCCGACCGTCCTGCGCTTCCCGAAGGCCGCCGTCGGCGCCGACATCCCCACTCTCGAGCGCCGCGGCGTCGTGGACGTCCTGCGCAGGCCGGCGAGCGACCGGCACGTGCTGCTGGTGACCGTCGGCGCGTTCGCCGAGCTGGGTCTCGCCGCCGCGGACCGGCTGGCCGACCAGGGGATCGGCGTCACCGTCGTCGACCCGCGCTGGGTCGCCCCGGTGCCCGCCGAGCTGGCCGAGCTGGCCGCCGAGCACCGGCTGGTCGTCACCGTCGAGGACGGCGGCCGGCACGGCGGCTTCGGCTGGGCACTGGCCGCGGCGCTGCGGGACGCCGATGTGGACACCCCGCTGCGTGACATCGGGATACCGCAGGAGTTCCACGGCCAGGGCACCCGCGCCGAGGTGCTCGTCCGGCTCGGCCTCACCGCGCAGCAGGTGGCGCGCAAGGTCACCGAGTGGACGGTCGACCGGATCGGTGAGCTCGCCCCGGCCGAGGCCCAGGCCGCGGTCAGGCGACCGGAGCGCTGACCCGCCGGCGCACCGCGGCCCCCGCCGCCGCGCCGAGCACCCCGATGGGCAGACCCCAGACCGGCAGCCAGGCCAGCGTCCAGATGATCGCGTCGCTGAGGTTGACGCCGATGGGCAGGCCGCCCGCCGCGTCGAGCAGCAGCCCCAGGCCGTCGCGGTACCAGCGCACGGACTCCAGCAGCCACAGGACGAACACCCACGCGGTGCCGAGCAGCGCCGTCCACGTCGCGGCGCGCACGCCGGTGTGGAACGACCGGCCGACCGCGGCCGCCACCGCGGCGCCCACGAAGAAGATCGGGATCGTCGCGAAGATCAGGTAGGACGCCATGCCGCCGGCGTCGTCGCCGGGCAGCCGCGAGGCCAGCACGAAGCCGATGCCGAGCACGAGCGCCGTGCCGACCCCGATGCCCCGCGCGAGCCGGTCGCCGCCCAGCCACGGCGGCGGGACCAGGGCCAGCCGCGCGCCGAAGGCCAGCACCACCGCGAGGAGCATCACCGGAACCGGCCGCAGCACGTCGCCCGCCGACGGGTGCTCGGCCACGAAGTAGGCGACGACCGCGACGCACGCGGCCACGGCGGCGACCCCGGTGCCGGCCGGTCGCCGGGGGCGTCCGCGCGGCCGTCGCGGCGA
>NZ_WHTD01000225.1 GCF_009379765.1 Actinophytocola sp.
CAGCGGGCTCGTCGGCGGCCAGCCGGGGCTC
This sequence comes from Actinophytocola sp., assembly GCF_009379765.1. Classification (GTDB taxonomy): domain Bacteria; phylum Actinomycetota; class Actinomycetes; order Mycobacteriales; family Pseudonocardiaceae; genus Actinophytocola. Next base: position 32 of record NZ_WHTD01000225.1, read on the forward strand.
GCGACGACCAGGTCGGTGCCCGCCGGCGGCTCGGTGAGCCCGGCGACCGTCGCGGCGCCGGCCGGCAGGTCGGTGAGCCGGCCCGCCGCGGCGTCGGTGACCGTGACGTGCGCGCCCATGGCCAGCAGCGCCTCGGCCACCGACCGGCCGGTCACCCCGGCGCCGGCGACCAGCACCCTGCTCTGTTGCATTGGCTCGCTCCGCTCGCTGGTTCGTGGGCCTGTTCCCGGTGTCTTCCCTCCTGCGCTGCTCACTCACTCGTCCCTCGCTCGCTCCGCTGCTCGTCAGTCCAGACACCGGCGGCCCACTCACAAGACATCGGCCCATTCACGGGCTCGTGACTTGGCGCGCCCTGTGCCGTTGATTCGGTCGCGAGCTTACTCAAGACCCGTAGGCCGTGAGCCACTCGCTGTAGAAGAGGCCGAGGCCGAACATCGCGCAGATCCCGGCCAGCAGCCAGAATCTGATGATCACCGTGGTTTCCGCCCACCCGGCGAGCTCGAAATGATGATGGAACGGTGCCATCCGGAACAGTCTCCGCCGCGATGTTCGGAACACGGCGATCTGCATGACCACCGACAGCATCTCCACGACGAACAGCCCGCCGACGATCACCATCAGCAGCTCGGTGCGGGTGGTGATGGACAGGCCCGCGACCAGGCCGCCGAGCGCGAGCGAGCCCGTGTCGCCCATGAAGATCCTCGCCGGCGCCGCGTTCCACCACAGGAAGCCGATGCAGGCACCCATCGCGGCGGCCGCGACCACCGCCAGGTCGAGTGGGTCTCGCACGTCGTAGCAGCCGACCGTCGGGTCCGAGGCGCCGCAGTTGTAGCGGAACTGCCAGAACGTGATGACCACGTAGGTGCCGAACACCATCGCCGACGAGCCGCCGGCCAGGCCGTCGAGGCCGTCGGTGAAGTTCACCGCGTTGGACCAGCCGGACACCGCGATGTAGCAGAACACCACGAAGCCGACCGTGCCGAACGAGATGATCGCGAGGTCGCGCACGAACGACATCTGGATGGAGGCCGGGGTGAACCCGTACTCGTCGGCGAAGTTCATCGCGAACACGCCGAACACGACGGCCACGACGAGCTGGCCGACCATCTTCGCGGTCTTGTTCAGGCCGAGGTTGCGCTGCTTGCGGATCTTGATGAAGTCGTCCAGGAATCCGACCAGGCCAAGGCCGGTGGTCAGGAACATGACGAGCAGGCCCGACACGGTCGGCGACTCGCCCGCCGGGTCGGACATCGCGTTGAACAGGTGCGCGACGAGGTAGCCGACCCACATCGCGACGATGATCGCGACGCCGCCCATGGTCGGGGTGCCGCGCTTGGACTTGTGCCCCTCCGGGCCCTCCTCGCGGATCTCCTGGCCGAAGCCATGCCGGGAGAACACCCGGATGAGGTACGGGGTGAACAGGATGGAGACGATGAGCGCGATCGCGGCCGCGATCAGGATGCCGATCACGCGCGTGCCCCCAGGATCGCGTCCGCCACCCGCCAGAGGGCGGCCACCTTGGAGGCCTTCACCAGAACCACGTCACCTGGCCGCAGCTCCGCGTTCAGCAACGCGACGGCGGCTTCGACATCCGGCACCAGCACCGGCTCCTCCCAATATCCACTCCGGCTCGATGGTGTGGCGCCGGTGGTTCCCTCGAGGCGGGCGCCGTGCTGGATGCCGCCCGCCTGCTCGTCCACCGCGACCAGCCGGTCGATGTGCAGGCGCATCGCGAGCCGGCCGATCTGCTCGTGTGCCTCCGCGCCGGAGTCGCCCAGCTCCCCCATCACGCCGAGCACCGCCCAGGTGCGGCGTCTCCCGCGGCCCTCCTCGCTGCCCGCCATCCGCGCCAGCGTGCGCAGCGCGGCGCCGACGGACTCGGGGTTGGCGTTGTAGGCGTCGTTCACCACGGTGACGTCGTCCGCCCGGGTGCTGACCTCCATACGCCGGGCCGACAGCCGCCGCGCCCCCCGCAGCCGCTCGGCGATCGCGTCGAGGCCCGCGCCCAGCTCCAGCCCGACGGCCGCGGCGGCGAGCGCGTTGCCGACGTGATGGCCGCCGTGCAGGCCGAGCGTCACCGTCCGCGTGCCTCGCGGGGTGACGAGGGTGAAGGTGGCCCTGGCGTGGTCGTCGAGCTCGACGTCGGCGGCGCGGACCTGGGCGTCCTCGCTCTCGCCGACCAGCACGACCCGCGCCGTGGTCCGTTCGGCCATCGCGCGGACGAGCGGGTCGTCGGCGTTGAGGATCGCGACGCCGCCGCGTTCCGCCGCGGGCAGTGACTCGGCCAGCTCGCCCTTGGTGGCGGCGATGTCCTCCTGGGAGCCGAACTCGCCGAGGTGCGCGGTACCGACGTTGAGCACGACGCCGATGCGCGGCGGGGCGGTCTCGCAGAGTGCCCTGATGTGGCCGGGGCCGCGCGCGGAGAGCTCGAGAACCAGATGCCTGGTGTCGGCGTCGGCGCGCAGGACGGTCCACGGGTGGCCGAGCTCGTTGTTGAACGAGCCGGGCGGGGCGACCGTGGCGCCCGTCGGCTCGAGCACCTGGGCGATGAGGTCTTTGGTGGAGGTCTTGCCGGACGACCCGGTGACGCCCACGACGGTGAGCCCGCGCGGCGCGAGCCGGTCGACCACGTCGCGGGCGAGCCGGGCGAGGCCGGCGAGGACCGCGGCGCCGGATCCGTCGGAGTCGCCGGTGAGGGCGACCGAGCGGACGTGCGCGTCGGTGACCGGCGGCACGACGACCGCGGGCGCGTTGACCGGCCGGGCCGCGAGGACGCCGACCGCCCCTCGCTCGACGGCGGTGGCCGCGAAGTCGTGCCCGTCGACCCGGTCCCCGGGCAGCGCGACGAAGAGGCCACCGGGGCCGACCTGCCGGGAGTCGAACTCGACCGAGCCGGTGACCAGCTCGCTGCCGTCGGAGTTGTGCAGCCGACCGCCGGTCGCCTCCGCGACCTCGGAAAGAGTGAGGGGGATCATCGCCGCACCACCGCACGGTCCCGATTGAACGGCCCGTTCAATCGGGGCGGGGGGCCCCCGATTTCAACGCTACGCGAGGGCACCGACGGTTTCGGCGCGGTCGGCGGGATCATCCGGTCCCCTTCTCGAGCAGGGCCCAGATCGCGGCGCGCATCTCGTCGTGGTCGGAGAACGGGTGGACCACGCCGGTGATCTCCTGGCCGGTCTCGTGGCCCTTGCCGGCGATGACGACCACGTCACCCGGCTCGGCACGGGCCACGGCCGTGCCGATGGCGCCGCGCCGATCGCCGACCTCGATGATCTCGCCGCGCTCGGCCGCCGGCACCGCGAGCGCGCCGGCCAGGGTCGCGGCGCGGATCGCGGCGGGGTCCTCGCTGCGCGGGTTGTCGTCGGTGACGATCAGCAGGTCGCTGCGCCGCGCGGCGGCCTCGCCCATCAGCGGGCGCTTGCCCTCGTCGCGGTCGCCGCCGCAGCCGAGCACCACGATCACCCGGCCGTCGGTGCGCCCGCGCATCGCGTCCAGCGCGAGCGCCACCGCGGCCGGCTTGTGCGCGTAGTCGACGACCGCGGTGAAGTCCTGGCCGAGCGCGACCCGCTCCATCCGGCCCGGGACCTCGACGGTCGACAGGCCCGCGGCGATGTCGGCCGGCGCCACGCCCGCGGTGCGCAGGCAGGCCGCGGCGAGCAGCGCGTTGGCGACGTTGAAGCTGCCCGGCATCGGCAGCGTGACGGCCAGCCGCAGCCCGTCCGGACCGTGCACCGTGAACGACTGCTCGCCCGAGCGGGAGGTGCGGATGCCGGTGGCGGTCCAGTCGGCCGACCCCGCCGGCACGTGCTCCGCGGCGACCGTGATCGTGTGCGGGGTGACCAGCCGCTTGCTCCACTCGCCGTCGACGCACACGACCTCGGTGGTCGAGCGGCCGTCGAACAGCATCGCCTTGGCCTGGAAGTAGTTCTCCATGTCCGGGTGGAAGTCCAGGTGGTCCTGGGAGAGGTTGGTGAACGCGCCGACCGCGAACCGGGTGCCGTTGGCCCGGCCGAGCGCGAGCGCGTGGCTGGAGACCTCCATCGGCACGTGGGTGACGCCGCGCTCGACCATCACCGCGAACAGCGCCTGCAGGTCGGGCGCCTCGGGCGTGGTGAACGCGCTCGCGAGCCGCTCGCCGTCGATCCGGGTCTCGACGGTGCCGACCAGCCCGGTGCGCAGGCCGGCGGCGCGCAGGCCCGCGTCGATCATGTAGGTGGTGGTCGTCTTGCCGGAGGTGCCGGTGACGCCGAGGACGGCCAGGTGCAGCGACGGCTCGCCGTAGATCCAGGCGGCCACCGAGCCGAGCACGCCGCGCGGGTCGTCGTGGACGAGCACCGGGATGCCGGCCCGCTCGATCCCCGCCCGGATCGCCGGCCGGGCCGCACCCGCCTCGTCGGTGAGCACCGCGACCGCGCCGGCCGCGATGGCCGCGTCGGCGAAGTCGGCGCCGTGCACGCGGGCACCGGGCAGCGCGGCGAACAGGTCACCGGGAAGCACGTGCTGTGCACGCAGCGTAGCGCCGGTGGTCGCGAGGTCCTGGACGGTCCCGGGGTCGGCACCAGGGCCGGCGACGAGACGCGCGTCCGCCCGTGCCACCAATGTGGTGAGCGGGACGGGTGTGGTCCTGGTGGGGCGAGGCGGTGCCGTGACGGCCTTGCCAACGAGCTTGGCGGGCACGTCGCGGAAGGTTACCTGCGCACGGAGGGCGATCAAGGACACCCTGGTGCTCACGGCCGTGTCGATGCCCGGTACTACTCCGCCGCGGGCAGCCCCGGCAGGGTGTCGGTGGTCGCCGGCTTGGGCCGCTTCTGGCGGAGGGCGACCGCGGCGAGCATGCCGGCGACGAGCCCGCAGATGTGGCCCTGCCAGGAGATGTTGGCGACGCCGAAGCCGATCGAGTTCCACATCGGGTAGGCGTAGGCGAGCGCGATGCCGATCGAGACCACGACGTCCACCGGCCGGCGGTCGACGAAGCCACGCAGCAACAGGTACCCGAAGTACCCGAACACGACGCCGCTGGCGCCGACCGAGATCGTGTTCTCCGGCGAGAACAGCCAGACCCCGAACCCGCCCACGACGATCACGATGACGGTCATCCAGAGGAACTTCCTGATGTTCGGCACCGCGGCGATGAAACCGAGGCTGAACAGCGGCAACGCGTTGCCGGCGAGGTGCTCGATGTTCCCGTGCAGGAACGGCGAGGTGACGATGTCGACGAGGCTGCCGAAGTCGCGCGGCCGGACCCCGCCGGCCCGGACGAGGCCCCGCCCGGTGGCGGCGTTGATCAGCTCGATGACCCACAGCAGCGCGAGGAAGGCGACCATCAGGGAGGCCGCGCGGCCCAGTGGGCTCGCGAGCGACCCGTCGTCGCCGCGCCGGGACGGCGCTGGTGGGAAGCTGCCGGACGGTTGGATGCTCACCGTGGCAAGTATGTCCGACCCCGACCCCGCGCCGCCTGCCTTTGCCGGTCACGGCGCGGCATCGACATCCGTTCGCGACCAGGCGACGCACGCGCTGAACGACGCGCTCGAGACGCTCGACGTCCCCGACGACGCGTTCAGGGCGCCGGCCGCCACCGGCGGGATCGCCGCAGGTCAGCTGCTCGTCAGGCGCTTGTCGGGCTAGAGGCCCCTGCGGCTCAGCTCGGCCAGCAGGGTCGGGCGGCGCTGGTACCGGGTCCTGATCTCCGCCACCAGGGCGTGGAACGACTCCTCCTCGGCGCAGCCCGCGGACAGGTCACGCAGCTCCTCCAGCAGGATGCCGGCCTCGCGGTGCGCGTCCCGGCCCGATCGCCGCAGGCAGCGGCGGACGGCATCGCGCCAGCCCGCCAGTACCTCGGCCGGGTGCGCGGCGCCACGGGTCCGGGCCACCTCCAGCCACGCGCGGTCGCCGCAGCCGTGCTTCTCCGCGGCCTGCCAGGCCTGGGCCGGCTCGCCGTCGTCCAGGAGCGCGCCCACGAGCTCGTCGGCGCACGCGCCGGCCTCGGCCGCCGCACGCAGGACGTCCAGGGCCGCCTCGCGCGCCGCCGGCCAGTCCCCGCACAGCTCCGCGGTTGCCCGCAGGTTCGCGTACGCCGGTCGGGCGGGCGCCGCGAGCAGGGCCGCGGTCCGCAGGGCCACGGCGTCCGCGGGGCGCCCGGCGTCCACATAGGACCGGACCAGCACGTCGGCGACGCGCGGGTCGCCGGTCTCCTCGACGCCGCGCTCGGCCCAGCGGATGGCGCCGGCGAGCTCCCCGGCGTCGCGCAGCAGCGTCGCGATGTCCAGGAACGCCTTCGGGTTCGGCACGTTCTCGGCCAGGATGTCGACCCGCGCGTCGAGGTCACCGTCCACAGTGGCCAGCTGCTCGCGCATGGCCCGCACGACGGCGACCTTGTCCGGGCGCGCCTCCTGCCACGCGCCGCGCACCAGTGCCCGGTAGGTGTCCATGCCGCTCGCGCCCAGGGTCTCGACGAAGTCGGCCAGCTCGAGCGTGGGCCACCCGGGCCCGTCGAGCTTGAGCCGGAAGATCCACCCGGCGAGCTTGTCCTGGTTGGGCCGCGCGGCCGCGCATGCCTTCGCGTACAAGGAGAAGGCCCGCCGGCAGACGCCCACGACCGCGCCGGTCGAGTCGTCCATCGTGGCCATCTCGGCGGTGATGGCCTCGACGGCCGACCGGGCCAGCGGCCGCGCCTCGGCCGCGTGCCCGGACCCGACGAGCTCGGCGATGGTGGCGAGCATGTCGCGGGCGCGCCGGGCGTAGTCGAGGGTGGCCTGGTGGTCGAGGTAGCCGCGCGCCCGCAGCGCCTCGTCGAGCTGCCGGCGCAGCACCGCTACCGGCGGCGTCCCACCGGCCGCGCGCAGGGTCAGCTTCCGGTACAGCGCCGGGTCGCGCTCGGCCTGCTCCAGCACCAGCCCGACGAGCTCGCCCTGGTCCAGCGTGCGCAGGTACGCGCCGAGGTCGACCTCCGCCGCCCGAGCCGGCTCGCCGGCGAGCAGCACCAGCCCGACCGCGACACAGTGCTTGCAGAAGTTGCCGTCCGCGCCGAACGGGCAGCCGCACTCCCCCACCACCCGGCCACCGTCCCGGCCGAGCCACACCTCGTAGGTGGCCGACCCGCGCACCACGGCCCGCACCCCGAGCGCGGTCGGTTGCACGTCCTCCACCGCGCCGACGTAGTCCCGCCCGCGCTGGTATGACGACTCGCCGGCCGCCTCGCGAAGATCGTCCTCGCCGAACCAGGCCGTCACGGGAGGCCCCGCACGAAGCCGGCCACGATCTCGCCCAGCCGCTCCCCCGCGTCCTCCTGCAGGAAGTGCCCCGCGGCGGTGAGGGTCCGGTGGTCCTGGCCCCGCGCACCGGGGATGCGCTCGCGCAAGACGGGCGCCATCGGGCCGGTGATCGGGTCGCTGTCGCCGAACGCGGTGAGGAACGGCTTGTCCCACCGGCGCAGCACCTCCCATGCCGCGCGGTTGGCCGCCGACGCCGGGTCGTCGAGGCTCACCGGCACGAGACCGGGCATGGCGCGCGGCGCGGCCTTGAACGACTCGTCCGGGAACGGCGCGTCGTAGGCGGCGCGGACCTCGGCCGGGAGCGTCGAGCGGCAGCCGGCCTGGACGAACCGGCCGATGTCCAGCGTCGGCGCGCTCTCCACCGCGCGGCGGAAGCTCCACCACACCTCCGGCATGCCGGACTCGCCGGTGGGCAGGCCTGTGTTGGCCGCGACGATCCCGGCGACCCGGTCCGGATGCTCGGCGGCGAGGCGCAGACCGAGCAGCCCGCCCCAGTCCTGCCCGACGACCGTGACGTCTCGCAGGTCCAGGGCGTCGAGCACGAGCGCGCGCACCCACTCGACGTGCCGGGCGAAGGTGTGGTCGGCGACCTCGGCCGGCTTGTCCGAGCGGCCGAACCCGACCAGATCCGGTGCCACGGCGCGGATCCCCGCACCGGCGAGCACCCGCAGCACGTGCCGGTACAGGAACGACCAGCTCGGCTCCCCGTGCAGCAACAGCACGACCGGCCCGGCCGCCGGCCCGGCCTCGACATAGGCCATCCGCACCCCGTCGAGCTCGGCGTAGGCCGGCTCGTACGGGAAGTCGGGCAGTGCGGTGAACCGGTCGTCGGGAGTTCGCAGCACACGCATGGCCCAAGACTATTGCGCGGCACCGACTACTCGGCGATGAGCGGGACCACCGGGCTGGCCGTCTTCGAGAGCGGGACGTTGTACGTCTGGGCCAGGTAGGAGGCGACGTCGTGGAAGAGCGGAGCGGCCGAGCGGCCCTCCGGCGGCCCGCCCGAGTAGTTGGGCCGGTCGAGCATGATGCCCACGACGAACCGCGGGTCGTCGGCCGGCAGGATGCCCGCGAACGTGATCCAGTACTTCGAGTTCGAGTAGCTGCCGGTGGCCGGGTCGATCTGCTGGGCGGTGCCGGTCTTGCCGGCGACCTGGTAGCCGGTCAGCGCGGCGGGCTTGCCGGTGCCGTCGTTGAGGCCTTCGCCGTCCTGCACGACGGCGCGGAACATGTCCCGCACGGTGCGCGCGGTCTCGGCGCTGACCACCCGGACGCCCTTCGGCCGCGGCTCGGCCACCCGGGTGCCGTCCGGGCCGATCCGCGCGCTGACGATCCGCGGCGGCACGCGGACCCCGTCGTTGGCGACCGTCTGGTACATCGCGGCCATCTGCAGCACGGTCATCGACAGGCCCTGCCCGATCGGCAGGTTGCCGAACGTGCTGCCGGACCACTGCCCGCGCGGCGGCACCCGGCCCGGGCTCTCACCGGGCAGGCCGACGCCGGTCTTCTGCCCGAGGCCGAGGTCGCGCAGCAAGGTGGAGAACCTGTCCGGCCCGCAGCCCTCGGCCAGCATCAGCGTGCCGACGTTGGACGACTTCGCGAAGATGCCGGTGGTGGTGAACGGCAGCGTCCCGTGGTCCCACGCGTCGCCGATGGTCCGGTCGGCGACCCGGATCGAGTCCGGGACCTGGTGCACGTCGTCCGGTTCGGAGACGCCCTCCTGGATGGTGCACAGCGCGGTGACGACCTTGTTCACCGACCCGGGCTCGTACGGCGTCGACACCGCGGGGTTGCCCATCTCCTTGGTGTCGAAGCCCTTGGGGTCGGTCGGGTCGAAGCTCTTGTCGTTGGCCAGCGCGTAGACCTCGCCGGTGCGCGCGTCGAGGACCACCGCGCTGCCGCCCTTGGCCTGGCTCTTGGCCACGTAGGCGGCGAGCGCCTGCTGCAGGTAGTACTGCAGGTCGGCGTCGATGGTCAGCTCGATGTCCGAACCGTCGGTGGCCGGCTGCATCTCGCGCTCGGTGCCGGGGATGACGACGCTCTTGCTGCCCTCCAGGGTGTCCGCCACCTGACGGCCCGGGGTGCCGGAGAGGTCGTTGTCGAGCAGGCTCTCCAGGCCGGACAGGCCGTGCAGGTTGTGCTTCTGGACGTCCGGGTCGTCCTTGCGCCAGTTGGCGACGCCGACGACGTTGGACGCGAGCGACTTGCCGGGGTACTCGCGCACCGCGCGGTACTCGGCGATGATCTCCGGGAAGTCCTCCTGGATCTCCCGCGCCACCGCGGGCTCGACGTTGTCCACCAGGGGGACGTATCCCTTGTCCCGGCGCAGCTTCTCCAGCAGGTCCGCCTCGGACACCCGGTCACCGAGCCGCTCGCGCAGCGCCCGGGCGATCTCCTCGGTGCGCTCGTCGAAGCTGATCGGCGCCGTCGGGTTGTCCTTGTTGTACTTGGCGATCTCCTTGCGCACCAGCCTCGGCTGGAACGCCAGCGCCCGGGACTCCACGCTGAACGCCAGCTGCACGCCTTTGCGGTCCACAATGGACCCACGGGTGGCCGGGATGTCGATCTCGGTGGTGCGCTGCTGCTCGGCCTTGGCGGCGAGCGCCTCGGCCTCGAACCCTTGCACCTGGACGAGCTTGAGCCCCGCCGCGACGAGCGCCGCGATGAGCAGGAACCGCACCGAGACGACGCGGATGTGGTGGTTGCCGGTGGGCTTGCGCACCAGCCGCCTCGGCCCTGTCGACGCCCGCCTGCGCGGCGCCACCGCGGCCGAGCTGTGCCGGGGCGCGGGCGCGCTGCGCCGCGAGCTGGCCCGGCGCTGCCGGCCGCCGGCACCGCGCGGCACCGCCTTGCGGGCCGGTGCCTCCCGCCGCGGTGCCCCGCGGCGCGCGGGCTCGTAGGCGTCGCGGGCCTCCCGGTCGGCCGCCTTGCGCCGAAGGGCCTCCCGCCAGGGCGGCAGCTCCTCCCTGGACGCGCGCGACCCCCCGAACCAGGAACGCCCCCGGGCACCACCGCCCGACGGGCCGCCCCCCGGAGCCGCACCACGCGGCCAGCCGCCCGACGAGCCTTGCGCGCCGCCCCGAGGCCCGCCTCGCCCGGCACTGCCCGAGGCACCTCCGCCGCCCGCGTTGCCGTACGACGAGCGGCCCCCTCGCGGTGGGAGGTCAGCCGCCCGGGGAACACCGTCCCGAGCGGCGCCGAACGACGACCGGCCCCCGCGCGGCACGCCGGAAGAACCACCGGCTCGCCGCGGACCATCGGCACGCCCGGCGCCGCCGGAACCCGCGGCACCACCCGCCGAACCACCCGCCGAACCGCCGGCACGGCGCCCGCCGGACCGACCGGAGCCCGAGGCACCACCCGCCGAACCGCCGTTCGCGCCGCCGGAGCGGCGCGTGCCACCCGAACCCGCGGTACCGCCGGTCCGCCGGGTGCCGCCAGAAGCCGAGCCGCCGGCCGAACCGCCGGACCGGGGCGAACCCAGCGGGCCGGGGGTCGAGCGGCGGCCTGGTACGGACGGCCAGCCCCGTTCGGGCGGGCCACCGTGGGGAGGCTGGCCCGACGGTGGCGGCATCAGCCGGCCCCCGGGGCGTTCGCGGCCTGACCCTGCGGGTCCCGCTGGCCGGCAGGCGCGTCGTCGTGCCCGGCCGGTGGCGGGGTGGACGGCGAGGTGGACGGCGGCGCGGGTGGCTTCGGCTTCTCGGCGGCCTTGGGCTCGCCGACGACGACCACCCGGCCGTCCGACTGCACCACGAGCCGGGCCGGGTCGCCGCCCGGGACCATGCCCATCGCCTTCGCCCGCTCGGCGAGCGTGGACGCCGACTCCGCGTTGGTGACCTCGCGCTGCAGCTTGTCGGCCCGCTCGGCGAGCTCGTCGGCGGTGGTCTTGGCCTTGTCCAGCCGGTAGGAGTCGGCGATGGCCTGGGTGGACAGCCACAGCGTCGCCGCCACGCCGACCGTCAGCAGCACGATGATCAGGATGACGAACGACGCGCGCCCCGCGGTGCGGTCCTCGTCGTGCTCGATCGGGTCGGGACGGCGCCCCTCGCGCTGGGCCCTGCGGGCGTAGGCACGCTGCGCCGCCACCGACCGCGACCGGCCGGCGGAACGCTCGGCCGACGGCTTGGGCTGCTTCTTCGGCTGTGTCTTGGGCGCCGGCTCGGGTGTCGGCCTCGGTGTCTGCCCGGGCGTCCTGCGCGGCCGGGGCGGCGCCTCGGTCGGCGCGCTCGCCGCGGCCTCGCGGGCGGCCAGCCGGGCCTCG
>NZ_WHTD01000002.1 GCF_009379765.1 Actinophytocola sp.
CAACCCGCGACACGATAACCACAGCCACGCCAGCCTGACCACCAACAGCCCCGCCCGGCCAGGCCGAGCGGGGCTACTTCACACCCAAACCAACCTCATCGGGAACGTCGCAACCATGTGCAAGATCAACGACGCGCAATATCCGGGTCCATGCCGGGCAGTTCGGCACGCAGGACGTACTTCCCGTCCTCGCGGTAGTCCTCGATCCGCACCGCGTGGTGGTCACCGAACGGCCAACCCTCCAGCAGCCGGACGACGTCCGGGAAGAACGAACGCGGCATCAGACTTGTCATCTGTGCTCCTTTCCCTCGGGTACCACACTTCCAGCGAACCCCCGGGCAACCACCGCGCACAGAGCGACTGGTCCCTACCGAGCGGGACTTTCGACACTGCCCACACCGGACATCGGGCAGTCATGCCGCGAAGGGCACCGCCGGCAACTCGTGGTCTCTCATGGAACCGGATACGGCTCAGCGTTCGCGGTCGGCGAGCGCGAAGTAGTCCTGTTCCTCCTGTGCGAAGTGCAGCGTCAGCACGGCGTCGAGGCCGTAAAGGGTTGCCCGGAGGTCGTCGACCTGGTCGGGTGCCAGGGCGCCGGTGACGTGCCGCCCGAGCCGTGCGACCAGTAGCTCGATTTCAGCGTGGCCACGGCTCATCGGCGCGATTCCGTCCCGCCCGCCGACCATCGGCGCCACCGCCGGGTACAACTCGTGCTCCTCCGCGCGCTCGTGCGGCAGGATCCGGTCCACGAGCACCCGGTGCGCCACCCGGACCCGCGCGTCTGCCTCCGCGGTGAGCCCCGAGGACAGCGCGTCGGCGGCGCCACGCACCGCGGCACGCGCGTCGGCGAGGTCGGCATGCTCGGCGCGGAACCGGGTGATGAGCCGGCGGGCCGTCAGCGGCACGTCCGCGCGGGCGTTGCCCCGCAGCGCACGGAGGGCATTGCCGACAGCGAGCACGTCGATCAGCTCCTGCACCAGTGCCCCGGCGGCGGGCATGAGTAACCCGCCGGCCGCCGCGATCATGGCCACGACCGACAACCCGACCCCCAGCGCGGCGCTCTGCACGGCGATCCCACGCGCCCGACGCGCGGTCTCGACGGCGTCCGCGAGGCGGTCGATGCCCTCGTCGGTGAGCACCGCGTCCGCGACCTGCGAAGTCGCCGTGGCGCCCCAAGCGGCGACCGCCACACCGACATCCGCTGCCGCGAGTGCGGGCGCGTCGTTGACGCCGTCGCCGACCGCCATCGTCGGCGCTCGGCGCTGCTCGGCCCGCACCCACTCGACCTTGGTCTCCGGCCGGGCGTCCGCGACCACCTCGTCGAGGCCGAGCACGCGGGCCACGTCCTCGGCAACCTCGCGGCGGTCGCCGGTCACCAGGACGAGGCGGTCGACGCCGGCCGCACGCAGGCGGCTGAGCGTGCGCGCGGCCTCCGGCCGCAGGTCGTCGCGCACCAGCAGGGCCGCCACCGGCCGCCCGTCGACGCGCACCCACACCACGCCGGCTCCGTCGAGCCGGGCTCGACGGAGCGCCGAGCGTGCCCAGGCGGGCAGGTTGTCTGCGGCGAGTCGGCCGACGGTGACCTCCAGGCCGTCGACTACGCCCCGGGCGCCGAGCCCCGGCTCGTCACGCACTGCCGTGGCGGCGGCAACCGGCACGTGTGCGCGGCGGGCCGCGGTCACCACCGCCGTGGCGAGGACGTGCGGGGATTCGCGCTCGACGGCGGCGGCCAGTTCGAGCGCCCGGTCCGCGGTCATGCCGGGCGCGACGAGGACCTCGGTGACCGCCGGCGTGCCGAGGGTGACTGTCCCGGTCTTGTCCAGGATCGCCGTCCGCACCCGGCCGAGCCGCTCGAGCACCGCGCCGTCCTTGACCACGACACCACGCCGGGACGCCGCGGACATGCCGCTCACGATCGCGACCGGCACGGCGAGCAGCAGCGGGCACGGAGTCGCGGTCACCAGCACGGCCACCGCACGCACCGGATCCCCCGCCCACCACCAAGCGACGCCGGCCACCGCGAGCGCGACCGGCACCAGCACCACCGCGAACCGGTCGGCGAGCCGCGCCACCGGCGCGGCGCCGGCCACCGCCTGCTCCGCCAACCGCACGACACCCGCATAGGCGCTCCGCTCCGCCGTGCGCACGGCCCGCATCATCACGACCGCGCCCGCATTGCACACACCGCCGCGCACGACCGCATCCACCTCCCTGGCCACGGGCAGCGGCTCGCCCGTCAGCGTGGACTCGTCAAAGGAGCCAGGCTCGAGCAGCCGGCCGTCGACCGGCACGACCTCGCCGGAACGCACCACCACGACGTCCCCGACGGCGACCTCGCCGACAGGCACCGCGATCACCGAGCCGGCACGGCGCACCCGGGCGGTACGCGGCGCACGGGCAAGCAACGCATCCAGGTCGCGGTGCGCGCGCCGCTGCGCATAGCCCTCCAACGCCTGACCGGTCCCCAGCATCAACGCGATCAACGCCCCGGCAAGATACTCCCCCACCACGAGTGTGCCGGCCAGGCTGACGGTGGCCAGCACGTCGGTGCCGAACCGGCGCGCCCGCAGATCGGCCACCACCATCGACACCGAGTAGCCGAGCCCGGCGACAGTGGCGGCGAGCCAAGCCCACGGTGCGACGGGACCCACCAGCGTCGCGACCGCCAGCGCGGCCACGACCGCCACCCGCCACGGCAACTTTCTGTCCACAGTAGATTCCCGGCTAGTCGCCGTGGTCACTACGCACCACGGCGACCGGGCACGGCGCCCGGTCGAGCAGGTACTGACCCGTGGAACGCAGGACGAGACCGCGATACCCGACGCGTCGACGGCTGCCCACAACGACCAGTTGGGCGCCCGACGCGCGATCCAGCAGCACCCTGCCGGGGGTGTCCGGCACGACTTCGCGGGTCACGGGAACCTCTGGGTAACGCTCACGCCAGCCCGTGAGCCTCGCGGCAACGACCTCCGCCACGTCGTCTGCCCGGTCGTAGCCGAGCGCGGCGGTGCCGTAGGAAACGGGTGGCGTCCAGCCATGCACGGCGAGCAGGTCCGTCCCGCGGAGCGCAGCCTCACGGAAGGCGAAGGCGACCGCCGCGTCACTGGTCTGCGTGCCGTCGACCCCAACGACCACCGGCCCCGCCGCGGGCTCGTCAGTGCCGCCCAGGACCACCATCGGGCACCGGCCCCGGGCAGCGAGCGTGGTCACGGTGGCGCCAATCATCCGGCCGGAGAAGCCACCATGCCCGCGCGTGCCCAGCACCACCAGCGACGCACCGGCCGACTCGCGCACCAGCAACTCGGCAGCGGAGACCACATCCGTCGCCACCGTCACGGGCATACCGGCGACGGCCTCGGCCGCCCGCAAAGCCTCTGCCTCCCCATCCCCATCTGTCCCGACGGCATGCACCAGCCGCAGGCCGGTGCCGCGACGGCCGGCCTGCGTGGCCGCCCACCGGACGGCCCTGAGCGCGGCGGCCGTCTCGTCGACGCCCACCACGACAGGCCTGGTCTGTGTCCCGGACATCGCGTGTCCTACATGTCCGGCTCGGTCCGCACGATGGCGACGGGGCACGGCGCGTGGTGCAGGAGGTGCTGGCCGGTCGAGCCGAGCACCAGTCCACGGAACCCGCCGCGGCCGCGGGTGCCGACGACCACGAGCCGCGCACCTTCGGCGTACCGCAGCAGCGCCCGGGACGGGTGGTCCCGCACGACCTCGCGGGTGACGTGCACGTCGGGGTACTTCTCCCGCCAGCCGGCCAGCCGCTCAGCAAGGGTCTGGTAGGCGTGTTGCTGGGCGGGCTCGAAGTCGGGTGGCTCGGGGTGCCCGAGCAGCAGCGTGTCGGCCACCGGTTCGGCCCAGGTGTGCACGGCGACGAGGTCCGCGCCGTGCAGGGATGCCTCGGCGAACGCGAACTCGACAGCGGCCTCGCTGTTCGGCAGCCCGTCCACACCGACCACCACGGGACCGTGCGACCGATCGTCCTCGCCGCGGACGACGACCAGCGGGCAGTGTGCCCGCCCGGCCAGCGTCACCGCGGTCGAGCCGATCAGCAGCCCGGCGAACCCGCCGAGACCCCGGGTGCCGAGCACCAGGAGCGAGGCGGCCAGCGACTCCTTGACCAGCACCGGCACGATGTCCGCGGCCTCCAGCACGATGCCAGGACGCAGGTCGGCCGACACCTCGGCGGCAACCGCCCGCGCCTCGCTCAGCCAGCGTCGCCCCTGGGTACGCAACGCGTCGCGGACAGCGGCCGGCTCGATGATCCCCCCGGGCAGCCCGACCGGCGTGGAGTACACGTGGACCAGCTTGAGCTCCAGTCCTCGCCGCTCGGCCTCCTCTGCGGCCCAGCGGACCGCGCGGAGCGCGGACGGCGACCCGTCCACCCCGACCACGACCGGATGTCCCGTGGTGCGCGTCATGACCGATCCCCTCTCGATGTCCTTGTCCTTCAACGAAACTAGTCACAGATCGGTCGGGTGGCCGCTGGCGTAGGTCCCGTGCGCGAGGGACTTTGGTCGCTCTCGGAGACCACAGTGGACACACCGGGCCGAAGGTCCCGGACATCGGCGGCCAACGACCGTATGCGAGACACCCCTCCGCGCCGGAGAGTGATGACAGAAGCTTCCCGACAGGAGGGGCCGCCATGACCGCCACCGAGGTACGCACCGTCGCGCTGTTCACCGCGACCGACCGCTGCGACCGCTGCCCGGCCCGAGCCACCGCGCTCGTCGTCCTGCGCAGTGGTGGCGAGCTGGCGTTCTGCGACCACCACCTCCGCCGGTACCGCGCCGCGCTCGCCCCGCTGGCACTGCGGTTCGAACGGCACGTCGAACTGGACGAAGCACTCGCCTTCGTGCCGGCGCCCGCCAGGAGGTGACCGACATGACCGGCACCATCGTCGTCGGGGTCGACGGTTCCGCGGCCAGCATCACCGCGCTGCGCTGGGCGGTCGGCCGCGCCGCGGTTGAGCACCGCACGGTGACCGCGGTCGAGGTACGGCCGCAGGCCCACCTCGTCCCCGGCACGTCCTACGCGCCGGCACCGTACGGCATGACACCGCCGGAGCGGACCGGCAGCCGACTGCACGAGGCTGTGGCCGCGGTGCGGACGGCGGTGCCGAACGCACCCAAGATCGCCGAGTTGCAACGGCGGGGTGAGCCGGGTGTCGAGCTGGCTAGGGTGGCGAGAGATGCCGCCATGCTCGTGCTCGGGCACAACCCGCACGGCCGGACGACCGAGTTCCTGTTCGGCCGCGTCACGGCCGCGTGCCTGCGACATGCCCGCGTACCGGTCATCCTCGTGCCGGCGACCGCCCGCACCTGACTGACCGCGCTTCCCCACCCGTTCGGGAGCGACTGCTGGTAGGCAATGAAATCGTGCCGAGACGTGCCACTGTCAGTCGTCCCAGCCGATGCGGGCCGGCACGTCCACCCCGAGGGTGACCGCAGAGACTCCCCCGACCGTTCGGACGAGCGCGGCGACGAGCGACCTCTCGGCGGTGTCGGCGAAATCTCCCGTGACGGTCACCTGGCCGTCGGCCACGGTCACCTCCCAGTGCCTACGGCTTCCGGCGTACTGGTCGAGCAGGCCGCGGACGTTCGCGGTGATCACGTCGTCCGCGCGGATCATGGTGCGCAGCAGGTCGCGGCGGGCGACGATGCCGACCAGCAACCCCTCCTCGACGACCGGCAGTGACCGCAAGCGCTGGGCGAGCATGCGTTCGGCGATCGTCGCGATGTCCGTGTCCGGGGCGGCCACCTCGACAGAGCTGGTCATGGCGCTCGTCACCGGATCCTCGCGGCGGTGCCCCGCCCGCAGGCCGTCGGACTCGCTGAAGATCCCGACGACCCGGTCACCCTCGTCGACCACGGGCACGGCCGCGAAGCCATGCTCGGTGAGGACCGTGACGGCGTCCCGGACAGTGCTCCGTGTGTCGACGCTGACCACCGGCCGGCTCATGATGTCTCTCGCTCGCATGGCCGATTCTCCTTGCTACTCGGTGACTTCCGTGCGCACCACAGCGACGGGGCAGGTGGCGTAGTGCAGCAGTTGCTGGCTCGTGGAGCCGAGAACGAGATCGCGGAACCCGCCACGACCCCGTCGGCCGACGACCACGAGGCGTGCCGTCTGCGCACAGCGGCGCAGCGCCCGGGTCGGCCGGTCGTGCACTACCTCCCGCTCGACCCGGACCTGCGGGTACTTCTCCTGCCAGCCGGCGAGTCTTTCCCCGAGTGCCGCCTCGGCGGCCGCGCGCTGCCGTTGCCAGTCCAGCACCGCGTCGTCGCCGACGAGCGAGGTCTCGAACACCGACTCGGCATAGGCGTGCAGTGCGACCAGCGTGACGTCTTCGGCCGACGCCTCGGCAAACGCGAATGCGACGGCCGCCTCGCTGGCCTGTGTGCCGTCCACCCCGACCACGACCGGTCCGGTGCGGGGAGACCCGTCGGAGCCATTGTCAGAGCCGTTGCGTATCAGCACCACCGGGCAGTTCGCGTGGCTGGCCAGCGCGAGCGCGGTGGAGCCCACCAGGAGACCGGTGAGGGCGGTGTGCCCTCGGTTGCCGAGGAAGAGCGCCGACGCGTTCTCGGACTCGCGCAGCAACCCGGTCGTCGCGGGCATGGCAGCCAGTTCGGTGTCCACCTCGAGTCCGGGCACGACCGTGGTCGCCACGTCACGTGCCTCGCCCAGCCAGCGCCTGCCCTCGCGGCGCAGGACGTTCAGGACCGATTCCTCCTCCGTCACCCCGGACGGGAACCCGAGCGGGAGTTCGTAGGCGTGGACGATCCGCAGCGGCAGGTCGTCGCGGCTCGCGCGTCCTGCGGCCCGGTGGACCGCGTGGAGCGCGGTGGCCGAGCCGTCGACGCCGACGACGACGGGTTTGCGGTGCGATGACATGGTTTCTCCTTATGAGCACAGGGCGACAGGGGCGGGCTGGGTGCGGGCGATCACGACCGGGCAGCCGCTACGCCGAATGAGGTCGCGGCTCACCGAACCGAACAGGCTGGACGCGAGACGGCCGCGGCCTCGCGAGCCGAGCACCAGCAGCGCCGCCCGGCGGGACGCGGCGACGAGCACGTGCCGCGGGTCGCCCGGCTCGACCTCGGTCGAGACCGCGACGTCCGGGTACAGCTCGCCGAACGCGATGAGCAGCCGGGCCTGCGCGGTCGCGGCGGCCTGGTCGAAACTCCCAGCGGTGACGCAGCGCACGACGGTCAGCGGCCGGCCGGTCCTGGCCGCTGCGGCGTACCCGTAGGCGAGTGCGGCGTGCGAGATCGTGGACTCGTCGAGTGCCACCACGACGGGGGCGGACGCTGGCAGTGCCGTTGATGCTGTCCACTCCCGCCGCGGCACCACCGCGAGCGGGCAGGGCGACGTCGTCAACAGGTCACCCGGCACCGACCCGCTGATGGCTTCGGTGAAGGGGCTGGCGTCGTCCGCACCGACGACCAGCAGGTCCGCTTCCTCCGCCGCGGCACGCAGGACCGCGGCGGGCGGGCCGGTAGCCAGGTCGGTAGTGACGATGACGCCGGGCCAGCCGGTCGCCATCTCGCCCGCCAGGTCCGCGAGCAACCGCACGGCGGCGGCCCGGTGCGCGGTCGCGACGTCGTTCGGGAGGTAGCGGTCGGGGACGGCCGCCGCCGGCTGGGCGGTCACGAGCCGCAGTTCGGCGTGCCGGGCGTGTGCCTCGGCGGCCGCCCAGCGGACCACGGCCCGACCGTAAATGGTCGACACGCCAGCGACGACGATGCCTAACTCCGTGTTCATGTCTGTTCCGTTCGTGCCACGACTACGGGGCATTCGGCGTGGTGCAGCAGGGTCTGGCTGACCGAGCCGAGCCCCATGCCGGTGAAGGCGCCGCGCCCGCGGGAGCCGACGACGATCAGTTGTGCGCCGGCAGCGTGCTCGAGCAGTGCGCGCTGGGGCCGGTCCCGTTTCACTACCGCCCGGACCTCGACTTGGGGGAACTTGTCCCGCCACAGGGAGATCCGCTCGGCGAGCCGGTCCTCTTCCTGGTCCTGGAGCCAGTCCCAGTCGACTGTGCCGGGCAGCATCGTCCAGGCGCCGGCCATGTTCACGTCCTGCCAGGTGTGCACGGCGACAAGCGGGACACCTCGTGCGGCCGCGGCCTCGAACGCGAACAGGAGTGCGGCGTCGCTCAGTTCGGAACCGTCGACGCCGACCACGACCGGGCCGTCCGCGGGCGGCGCACCGTCGCGTGTGGACGAGTGCATGACCACGACCGGGCAGTGCCCGTGCGCGGACAGCGCCACCGCGACGGAACCGACGAGCAGAGATGTGAACCCTCCCAGGCCTCGGGAGCCGAGCACCATCAGCTGCGCGGTCCGCGACTCGGCGATCAACACGTCGGCGGCGATGCCGGCGTGCAGGTCGGTGATCACCGGCAGGCCGGGCACGATACGGCGCGCGGTCTCGCTCGCCTCGGTCAGCCAGTGCCGGCCCTGATCGAGGACCGCGGTCCGGTACTCCGGCGGCGGCGCGATCTGGCGTGGATGCCGGACCGGGGCCAGATGGCAGACGTGCACGAGCCGCAGCGGTGTGTTGCGGCGCTCGGCCTCGTGTGCGGCCCAGCGGACCGCGTGCAGCGCGGACTCCGAACCGTCCGCACCGACCACGACCGGATGTTCGCTCCGCAAGCTCCACTCAGAAGGTTGCATGTCTTCGTTGATGTTCATGGTCATCTCCTCATGGGTGGCCGAAGCGGAGCAGGAGCTGTGGGAACCCGCCGAGTGTCAGGGCTTCCATGAGTCCGGCGCGGACCTCGTGCAGTTGGAAGGGTTGGGTGAGCAGCGAGCCGGCGAGACCGGCGGCCACGGTGGTCAGCCACGTCTGCTCGGCGGCCATGCCGGCCCGGACGTGGTCGAGCCGGCCGTCGTCCGGGGTCTCGACCAGCAGGAGGAACTCGCGACTCAGCCGGTCGGCGAGGAACCCGATGTCGGGTATCGCCGTCGTGCGCCGGACCAGGCCGGCCCACGGCAGCGTCGAGACACGACGCGTCGCCGACGACACCCCGGCACCCGGCAGCGGTTGCCGGACCGGCGCGGTCCACGCGGCCAGCTCACGCTGATAGGCGCAGTCGGCACGCAGCACGAGCGCACTGTGGTTCAGCAGCCGGGCCAGCGCCGCGATCTCCGCCGGCTCGGACACGACACGCAGTCCGACACCGTCGATCCCGCGCACGCCGAGGAGTACTCGCCGCATGTCGCCGTCGAGGCGACGGGCCGCGAACGGCTTGCGGTGGCTGCGCCGCGCGGTGATCGCACGGTGACGATCTAACTCCACATCGGACGGTTCAGCGCGGCCCACGGCAGAGATTCGAGCGACTTCGTCCGGGTGTGTGCGGTCGTGCCGCAGCTCGACGTCCGGCACCCAGCCGAGCACCCGCATCGCGAGAAGCACGTGCTCGAGCGCGGCGCCGCAGGAGATGAGCCGGTCACGACCGAGCGGATCGTGGCGCGGCAGTGCCCGGTCCAGCCGCTCGTACAGCGACACGTACTCGTCGTGGAACTCCAGCATCCACGGCTGCGTGTTGTGCACCGACGGCGCCGCCGCCGCGGCCGCGGCGATCAGGTGCTTCTCTCCTTGCGTCCACCCGGTCATGACGGTGCTCCTGTCCGGTTCGTGGTGACGGCGCTGACCGGCCGGCGGGGTGTCTGCGACACCGGGTGGCCGTAGCCGATGCGCAGTACTGTCTGCGGCTGTCCCGGCGCGTCCAGCAACGTGCGCAGTGCTGCACGCGTGGGCGGCACCTCGACCGGCTGGGACAGGAACGACGCGCTCAACCCGATGACGGTCGCGGTCAGCAGCACCCGCTGCAATGCGAGCCCGGCACGCAGGTGGTCGCTCGGGGTGTCGCCCTGCGTCGTCAGCATGGCGACGAGGGGATCCTGCTCGAACGGACGCTCCATAGTGGACTCTGGTGGGTACTGGCGCGGGGTGAGGAGTGTTCCGCCGGTAGGCCGTGGGCCGCCCGCGGAGCGCGGCACCCCGTCCTCGCCGGGGTTGCGGTCGGTCCACTCCCGCAGCTCACGCTGGAAGTCCGGGTCCTCCTCCTGGACGTGGTCGGCGCGACGCAGCAACGTGGCGAACGTGTCGAGCATCTTGGGCGTGTCCAGCAGGACCAGGTGTGCTCTCTCGCCCTCGGCGGCACGCACCAGCGCGTTGCGGTGGGCAGGCGGGACGGCCCGGTCGGAGAACGGCCGGCGGTTGCTCGCCCAGTGCGCGATGGCGTGCACGAGCGTCGTCTGCTCCGGGGTCGCCGTCCAGGCGCCGGTCACGCGCAGCACGGCAAGGAAGTCGGGGCGGTGCGGGTCGGGTAGGAGATCGAACACCACCCCGCGACCGGAGGCCTGGATCGCGAGCCGCAGGTTGAACAGTGCGGCGCCGCAGGACATCCTGGCCTCTCGCGCCGCCGGGTCGGCCACCGGCAGCACCCGGTCCCGGTCGAGGTGCAGCTCGACGAACGGCGGTGCGACCACGAACTGCCACGGCTGCGTGTTGTGCACCGAGGGCGCCCGGATCGCCGCCCGCAACGCCTGGTCGATGACCGCATCGGTGGTGCTCATGAGATGTCTCCTGAAGGTGCGGACCCGATTCGTGGGCCAGGGATCCAGCGTGACCCGCCGGGTGCCGGTGTCGGGAGCGTCGTCGCTCCCTTGCTGGCAGGGCATTTGGTCCCGCTCTGAAGCGATGCTCGCTCCGCTCAGCGGCTCTGGTTGTGCCAGTCCTGCTCGACCCGGGCCCATTCGGTCGCCCAGGCGCTGTACCGGCGCCGGTCAAGTAGGCGGTGCAGGCCCCAGCAGCCGAGTGCGAGCAGCCCGACGGACGCGAGCCAGCCGAGCGTGGCCACCAGCACACCCGCCCCCACAACATCCATAGTGGACATAGGCGGATCCACGGGCTTGCCGGACTCGTCGAGCCAGACTGGGACCTCGGCGCCGGCCTTCAGACCGTCGTCGGCTTCGACCGGGCCGGTGTGGGTGGTCCCGTCGGGCAGCTGCCACCGGGCCGCCACCTTCGAGCTCCCGCCGACGACCTCACCGCGGCTACCGACGGTCGTCTTCGGCGCGTCCTTGGCGAGGACCGCGACTGTCTCGTGTCGTGTCTGGGCCTGCTGCTCGCCCTGTTCGGCGAGGCTCGCGTAGGTCAGCGAGCCGAGCGTCAGCATGACCGGCACCAGCAGGAGCGCGAGCATGACGAACAGGATCACGGCCGTGCTCTCGAACCGGTCGACGCCGCGAGCCAGCGGGTTCCTGCCGGGCCGCAGCAGCCGGTCCAGCCGCAGGGCCCGTGATGGGGGTGAGGTGGTCATGGCGTCCCCCGCGTGTGCGTGCGTGGCCGGAAGCCGGCAGACCGGCTGGCCATCCGCGCGTCGAGTTCGTCTAGCTCGTCCTGAGTCACGACACGGGCGTCCGGGCCGGGGAACACCAGCCCCTCACGGTCGGTGTCCAGCCACCGCACCTTGAACGGCGGCGCGCCGTCAGGAGCGTTGACCTCCTCGATCATCGCGCGCCTGGCAGCATGGTCGGTTCCGGCGATCTCGACGATCAGCCAGTCACCCGGTTTGGCATACATCGCTCGTCCTTTCCCGAAATCCGAGTGGGCAGTAACCATGCTCCGGCGCGAACGGTGGGCTCCGGGAGAGACCGAGGTCCCCGTCTGGCAGGCCCAACGTCGCTCACGGAAAGGAACTTGAGCCCTGCCGCGGCGGTGCGGAACGAACGACCGTGAGGGCATCCGCCAGGCACGGACAAGAGGTGAGATCATGACAATCCGCGTCGGCATCAACGGTTTCGGCCGCATCGGTCGGGACCTGACGCGTGCCGCCATCGACCGGCTCGACCACGGCGAGCTGGGCATCGAGATCGTCGCCGTCAACGACATCACCGATGCCGCGACGCTCGCGAACCTCCTGAAGCACGACTCCACCTACGGGACATGGCACGTCCCGGTGTACGCCGGCGACAACGCCATCTCCGTGAACGGGCAGAGCGTCCTGGTCACCAGCGAGCGTGACCCGGCCGCGCTACCGTGGCGGGACCTTGGCGTGGATCTCGTGTTCGAGTCGACCGGCAAGTTCCGTACCCGCGAGGCCGCGGGCGCCCACCTGACCGCGGGCGCCCGCAAGGTCATCATCACCGCGCCCGGCAAGAAGGTGGACGCGACCATCGTCCTGGGCGTCAACGAGGAGGCCTACGACCCGGCCACCCATCACGTGGTGTCGAACGCGTCGTGCACCACGAACTGCCTCGCCCCGATGCTCTGGGTCCTTCACCACGCGTTCGGTGTGGTGAACGGTGTCATGACCACGATCCACAGCTACACCAACGACCAGAACCTGCTCGACGGACCGCACAAGGATCCGCGCCGGGCCCGTTCCGCCGCGGTGAACCTGATCCCGACCAGCACGGGCGCGGCAGCCGCGGTCGGCGAGGTGCTGCCGGAACTGGCGGGCCGGCTCGACGGCATCGCCGTGCGGGTGCCGGTGGAGAACGGCTCACTCACCGACCTCACCGTGCAGATCGCCACCGAGGGCGTCACCCCGGACCAGGTCAACCGCGCGTTCGCCGACGCGGCGAACGGCCGGCTCAAGTCGATCCTGCGCTACACCGAGGACCCGATCGTGTCCCGCGACATCATCGGCGACCCGGCCTCGTGCATCCTCGACGCGCCTCTCACCAAGGTGGAAGGCGATGTCGTCAAGGTGTTCGGCTGGTACGACAACGAATGGGGCTACGCCAACCGCACGCTCGACCTCGCCCACCTGATGGCACGGACCATGTGACCGTCGTAACCGAAGATGCCCCGAACCCGCGGGTCCGGGGCATCTTCGTGTGCGTCACAGTGGACTGGTGACCGTGTCGTCCATCTGGTAGCGCACGTTGTTGCGCACGGCGACGACGCCCGGGATCGCCTGCGTGAGCTTGCCGGCGATCTGCGCGGTCGTCCGGCGCTCCACTGAACCGTCCACAGTGGCCACACCGTCGACGACCTCGACGGTCAGGCTGCCCGGGAACAACCACATGCCCTTCTTGAACACCCGCTCCTCGATGTCCGCCCGGATCTCAGCGTCGTCGCGGAGGAACATGCCGATCACGTCGCGGCGGGCGATGACACCGGCCAGCATGCCGTCGGCGTCGACCACGCAGAGCCGGCGGATGTTCTTCTCCGCCAGCACCCGCGCGGCCGCGGTCACGGTGGCGTCCGTGCCGATGGTGACGGCCGGGGCGGTCATCAGGTCACCGGCGGTGCGGCCTGTTGCCTTGCGCCACCGCGCACGCCGCTGGCGGCCGAACCACGGCCGGGTCTCCCCGCCGCCGCGGTGCTCCTGCTTGACGAGCGTGTCGGCCTCCGACACCACACCGACCGGCCGGCCCGCCTCGTCCACCACAGGCAGCCCGCTCACGCGGTGCTCACTCATCAGCGCGACCAACTCCTTGAACGTCGTCCCCGGTCGCGCGGTGACGACCTCCTTGGTCATCACGGACTCAACGGTGGGTTCCCACATCACGCTCTCCTTTCTCAAGGCTTGAACCCGGTCCACACCGCCTCGCCGACCGGGCGGCGGACGTTGTCGCGGACACCGACCACACCGGGCAGCGCCCGCACCAGCCGAACGGCCGCGTCGGCCAAGCCCGGCCTGACGACCTCACCGTCCACAGTGACCACCCCCGCATCGACCCGGACATCCACGGCACCAGGTGCGATACCGGCCAACAGAAGCAGCTCCGCGGTCCGGGCACGCAACTCCTCGTCGCCGCACAGGTACACCCCCAGCAGGTCGCGCCGCGACACCACGCCGATGAGCCGGCCGTCCCGGTCGGTGACGAACAGCCTCCGGATGCCGGCCTTCGCCAGCTGCCGTGCCGCGTCGCTCACCGGCTCGTCAGCGTGTACCGCCCGCACCGGGGTGGTCATCACCTCGGCCGCGTTGTGCCCCAGGGCCCGGTACCACCGATCGCGGCCGGCACGGTCGCCGTGGGGCAACTCGTCCTGGCCACCGCGGAACTCCTGTTTGGCGAGCAGATCCGCCTCGGACACCACGCCGATCGGCCGGCCATCGCCGTCGATCACCGGTAGCGCACTGACCTCGTTGTCCGCCATCGCCAAGACGAGTTCCCGGAACGGCGTGTCCGGCAAGGCGGTCACCACGTTCGTCGTCATCACCGACGCGACGGTCATCTTGTCCACCACGGCCTCCTCCTTCGGCTTCGATTCAAGGAAAGCCGGTCCGGCGGTGCCGGCACAGAGCACCAACGCCCGCGCGGGAGGGACCAAAGGCCCCCGACGTGGCCGCCGAACGTCATGGTGAGAAAGGGAAACTCGCCGGTGCCGGACAGCCACCCACTGCTTCGACGATCAGAACATCGGAGACCCGACCGAGGAGGACGACGTGACGGAAGCCAAGCACTGGACGATCGACATCCACATCGACGAGCACGAGGAACGGACCCGCGCCAGGGCCCGGCTGCACAACCGCGACGAGACCGGCCTGGTCGGCGTCGGCATCGCACGGCTGAACCCGGCGGACACAGGCGTCCCCGAGATCGGCGACGAGCTCGCCGTCGCCCGCGCACTGGCCGACCTGGCACACCAACTGCTGGAGGCAACGGCCGCCGACATCGAAGCGATCACGCACCAGCCGACCCACCTCGCCGTCTGATCCCGAGAAAGGGTGCCGCCGGACACGGATCCGGCGGCACCTCGCATGCACCATCCACACCGGACAGGGAACGGCCGTGGTCACCGGTGCCGGCGTCTCCCCCGGCGCCAGCGCCGCACGTGCGGCCGGTCGTCCATCTGCCGGATCACCCGGTCGACCGTCTCGGCCACGGCGTCGCGCGCGGTTCGGCGCGTCGCGGCCGCGTGCACCTGCCTGCCGTTGAAGTCGACGTTCACCCGCGCGGCCACCGGGCGGGTGACCGCTGGATCGGCATGCCGGTCCAGTTCGACACGAATCGCGAGCACGGGCTCGTGCGCGTGCCTTGCGATGGCCACCAGCTTATTGGCGACCAGCTCCGCCAGCCCCTCACCGAAGTCGCCCCGCACGGTCAGGATCGGTTCCGGCAACTCGACAGCCTGCTTCGCACGCATGGCGTCACGCCGTCGTGGTCTGCGCGGCCGGGTCGAGCACGTCCCTGCCCGCGAGATAGGTGACGTAGCGGCCCAGGGCCACCGCGTGGTCGGCGTACCGCTCGTAGTACCGCTCCTGGAAGAGTTCTCGCATGATCGTCATGCCGCCATGGTGCGCGCTCGGCACGCCCGCCGAAGCGGTCGAAAGGCCATGCCGGCAAGGACTTTCGTCGCTGTCCAACCCAGCCCCACCGGTCGATCGTGGAGGCATGGCAGCCGACTACGACATCACGTCGACATCGCCCGCGTGGCAGCGGCACCATGCCGCACGCACGGTCGCCGGCCACGCCCGTGACGCGAAGGATCTGGCGGAACTCCTCGACATGCTCGGTCTGACCGCGGCCGAAGGGCGCGAGCCACCCGGTGAGCCACCGGTCACCGCGGGGCCGAAGAAGCCCCCGCCGAGGCTGGACCCGCCGACCGTGTGCCGGCTCGACAACCTGCTGCGAAACGGCCGGGCTAACGCGGCCGGACCATCCGCAACGCCTCGGTGAGCGCTGCCGCCGGCGTGCCCGAGGTGTCGATGTCGACGGCCTGGGGCCAGGACGCCGCGTCTGCCGCCATGGCGTGCGCGATCGTCGGGTCGGCGTCCGACAGCGATCCGGTTCGTGTGCGCAGCCGGGTCTCGGTGACCGCAGCGGGTGCGGTGCAGCGCAGGGACACGAACGTGCTGTACGTCCGCTCCGCCACTTTCCTGGCCAGCTCGCGTTCCCCGGCACCCGACCATGACGCGTCCAGCACGACCGACTCGCCCCGCTCCAGCAGTTCACCCGCTCGCCGGAGCAGCTCGGTGTACGTGCGCTCGGTGTGCTCCCGCGCGTAAATCCCGGACCGGTAGGGGGCGGTTGCGTGCCGCTCGGGGTCGAGGCCGGCGAGTTCCTTGCGCAGCCGGTCACTGGACAGCAGCACCGCGCCGAGCTCGTCGGCGACCAGCCCGGCGATCGTGGTCTTGCCGCTGCCCGGCAGCCCGCCGACCAGCACGAGCCGGACCTCGCCACGCCGCAAGTGCCGTACCGCGATGTCGGCGTACACGCAGGCTTCCTCGGCGGCCGAGGCGTCGCCCTGGGCGTGGCGCAGGCAGGCGACCTTCACCCGGACGAACGCCCGGTAGGCGACGTAGTGCGCACGCAGTGCCGCGGGCGCCGGATCCCCGGAGTATTCCGCGTACCGGTCGAGTAGCAGCTCGCCGAGCTCCGGGGCGCCGAGCCGTTCCAGGTCCATCGCAAGAAAGGCGATGTCGTCGAGGCCGTCGAGCCGGCGCAGGCGGTCGTCGAACTCGATGCAGTCCAGCACCCTGGGCCCGTCGTCGAGCACGAAGATGTCGTCGGCGAGCAGGTCGCCGTGCCCGTCGACGATCCGGCCCTCGGCGATCCGCGACGCGAACAGCGCCTCCCGGCCGGCGAGGAACTCCCTTGTCCGCCGGACGATCTCGGCCCGCGACTCGTCGGAGACGACGCCGGCGCCCACCTCGTAGACCTGGGCGAAGCTCGCTTCCCAGCGATCGGACAGGGCCTCGCAGGTGCCTTCGGCGTCGATGTGCGGCCCGCGTTCGGCGCCGGCGTGGAACGCCGCGAGCACGCGTGCCAGCCGGATGATCTCGTCGGACAGCGGGACACCGGCCCGGACCAGCGTACTGAGCCTGCGGTCGTCGGGCATGCGCCGCATCACGACCAGCGGCTCACCGGGCGCGTCGTCCACATCGGACACAGTGGCGACGCCGAGGTAGACGTCGGGCGTGAGCCGCCGGTTCAGCTCGACCTCACGGTGGCACGCGGCGCGGCGCAGCTCCGGCGTGCTGAAGTCCAGGAATCCCAGGTTCACCGGCTTCTTCAGCTTGTACACCCGGTCCCCGACGAGGAACACCACGCCGATATGGGTTTCGCGCACAGCGGCGAACGGCCTGTTCTCGGTCACCACACCAGCGTCGCGGCGGAGCGGGCCATCAACCAGGGACCAACGCTGCTGGCACGAAGGACCTTGGACTCCAGACCGCGCGGCCACGCGCGCCGAGACTGAGACCGAACCCAAGCGGAAAAGGAGGTAAGTGATGTCCATCAAGGACCACTCGCAGGAGCACGAGAACATTCCGGTGCAACGTGACACCGGCGGGACACCGGCCACCGCGACCAGGCCGGGCGCCGCGGCACCGTTCGCGGCCGTAGTGCGGATCGTCATGGGGCTGGTGTTCGCGTGGGCGTTCCTCGACAAGACCTTCGGTTGGGGCTACGCCACCACCGCCGAGCGGGCGTGGGTCAACGGCGGCTCGCCGACCAAGGGTTTCCTCGGCAACCTCGACCACGGCCCGTTCGCCGCGATGTTCCGCGGCTGGGCCGGTGACGGCTGGGCAGACTGGCTGTTCATGCTCGGCCTGGCCGGCGTGGGCATCGCGTTGCTGTTCGGCGTCGGCCTGCGCATCGCCGCGGTGTCCGGCACGCTGATGATGCTCCTCATGTGGGCGGCCGAGTGGCCGCTGGCCCGGTTCACCGACGCCGGCGAGCCCACCATGTCCACCAACCCCATCCTCGACTACCACATCGTCTACGCCCTCGTGCTGATCTGGCTGGCCATCATCGCCGCCGGCAACATCTGGGGCTTCGGCAAAATCTGGGCGAACCTCGGCTTCGTCAAGAAGAACCCGTGGCTGCGCTGAGCACACGACCGACCCGACAAAGGTTCTGCTGGCCACCCGACAGTGGCCAGCAGAACCACGCGTAAGAACCGCCCGATCGGGCACCCCGAACCACGTGGCGAGAAAGAACTAGGGAGAAGACCAGTGACGGAAACCATGGCGGCAGCACTCGACCACCAGGAGCTGCGGGCACTGGACGCGTACTGGCGGGCGGCGAACTACCTGTCCGTCGGCCAGATCTACCTGCTGGACAACCCTCTGCTGACCGAGCCGCTGCGCCGTGAGCACATCAAGCCACGCCTGCTCGGCCACTGGGGCACCACCCCGGGCCTGAACTTCCTCTACACCCACCTCAACCGGGTGATCCGGGCCCGCGAGCTGAACATGATGTACGTGATCGGGCCCGGACACGGCGGCCCGGCCATGCTCGCGAACACCTGGCTGGAGGGCAGCTACTCGCAGGCCTACCCAGGCGTGCCCCGCGACGAGAAAGGGATGCGGGAACTGTTCCGCCAGTTCTCCTTCCCCGGCGGCGTGCCCAGCCACGTGGCCCCCGAGATCCCCGGCTCCATCCATGAAGGCGGCGAGCTGGGCTACTCCCTCGCCCACGCCTACGGCGCCGCATTCGATAATCCCGACCTCATCGTGGCCTGCGTCGTGGGCGACGGCGAAGCGGAGACCGGACCGCTCGCGACCAGCTGGCACGCCAACAAGTTCCTCAACCCCGCCACGGATGGGGCGGTGCTGCCGATCCTACATCTCAACGGCTACAAGATCGCCAACCCGGCCGTGCTGGCCCGCATCCCCCACGACGAGCTGGACGCGTTGCTGCGTGGCTACGGCTATGCGCCCCGGTATGTCACCGGCGATGACCCCGAGCAGATGCACCAGGACATGGCCGCCACGCTCGACGGCGCATTCGACGAGATCGCCGCCATCCAGCACCAGGCCAGGGCCGGTGAGCGAAAGCGGCCCCGCTGGCCGATGATCGTCCTGCGTTCCCCCAAAGGCTGGACCGGTCCGTCCTTTGTGGACGGTGTGCCCGTGACGGGCACGTGGCGCGCCCACCAGGTGCCCCTCGCCGGTGTGCGGGACAACCCGGAGCACCTCGCCCAGCTCGAGGAGTGGCTGCGCTCGTACCGGCCCGAGAAGCTGTTCGACTCCCACGGCCGGCCTGTGCCCGAACTGCTGGGTCAGGTCCCGGACGATGACCGCAGGATGGGCGCCAACCCGCACGCCAACGGCGGCCTGCTGCTGCGCCCACTCGACCTGCCCGACTTCCGCCGCCACGCCGTCGAGGTCGGCAAGCACGGCAACAGCACATCCGAACCGACCCGCGTGCTCGGCCGGTTCCTCCGGGACGTCATGCGGGAGAACGCGCAAGCGCGGAACTTCCGAATCTTCGGCCCGGACGAGACCGCCTCCAACCGGCTCGACGCCGTCTACGAGACGACCGGCAAGCAGTGGCAAGCCGAGATCCTGCCGGTCGACGAACACCTCACGAGCGACGGTCGTGTGATGGAGGTGCTGTCCGAGCACCTGTGCCAGGGCTGGCTGGAGGGCTACCTGCTCACCGGCCGGCACGGCCTGTTCTCCTGCTACGAGGCGTTCATCCACATCGTCGACTCGATGTTCAACCAGCACGCCAAATGGCTCAAGACCAGCCAGAAGCTGCCCTGGCGGCGCCCAGTCGCTTCTTTGAACTACCTGCTCACCTCACACGTGTGGCGCCAGGACCACAACGGCTTCTCCCACCAGGACCCCGGCTTCATCGACCACGTCATGAACAAGAAAGCCGAGGTCATCCGCGTCTACCTGCCACCGGACACCAACACCCTCCTGTCCGTGGCCGACCACTGCCTACGCAGCCGCGACTACGTCAACGTCATCGTCGCTGGCAAGAACGAGAGCCCGGACTGGCTGCCGATGGACGAGGCGATCCTGCACTGCACCCGCGGTGCAGGTATCTGGGACTGGGCCGGCAATGAGGACAGCGGCTCGAACACGGGCGAGCCGGACGTCGTGCTGGCCTGCGCCGGGGACGCGCCGACACTGGAGGTCATGGCCGCCGCGGCGATCCTGCGTGAGCAACTGCCCGAGCTGACGGTGCGGGTGGTGAACGTGGTCGACCTGATGCGTCTACAGCCGCACACCGAGCACCCGCACGGCATGACGGACCCCGAGTTCGACGCGATGTTCACCCCGGACCGGCCAGTGATCTTCGCCTACCACGGCTACCCCTGGCTCATCCACCGCCTCACCTACCGCCGCCGCAACCACCACAACATCCACGTCCGCGGCTACAAAGAAGAAGGCACCACCACCACACCGTTCGACATGCTGGTACTCAACGACATGGACCGGTACCGCCTCGTCATCGACGTGCTCGACCGGGTGCCAACGCTCGGCGCGCGTGCCGCGCTGGTCCGCCAGCGGATGATGGACCTGCGGACCCGCCACCACCAGTGGACCCGCACCCACGGCGAGGACCTGCCCGAGGTCCTTGACTGGGTGTGGCCGTACTGATGACCCACGTGCTGGTGGTCAACACCGGGTCGTCCAGCCTCAAGCTCGCGTTGCTGGACGGCGCCGACGAGGTGGTCGACTCGGTCATGCTCGACCGGTGGACCGGCGGGGACGAGACCGAGGACATCAAGGCGTTCGTCAACGGTCTTCCCCGTGTCGACGCCGTCGGCCACCGCATCGTGCACGGCGGTGGCACGTTCACCGGCCCGGTCCGGCTGGACGACGACGTCCGGGACCAGATCGCGAGCCTGGCCGAGCTGGCGCCACTGCACCAGCCACGCGGCGTGGCCGGCATCGACGCGGTGGGCACCGTCCTGCCGGACGTGCCGGCCGTCGCGTGTTTCGACACCGCCTTCCACCACGACCTGCCGGCCGCCGCGGCGACCTACGCGCTGCCCCGCGCGTGGAACGAGCGGTGGTCGTTGCGCCGCTACGGCTTCCACGGGCTGTCGCACGCGCACGTTGCCCGGCGGGTGGCCGAGCTGGTCGGTCCCGGCCTTCGGATCGTCAGCTGTCACCTCGGCTCCGGCGCCTCCCTCACGGCAATCCACAATGGACACTCAGTGGACACGACGATGGGCTTCACCCCGCTGGCCGGGCTGGTGATGGCCACCCGGTCCGGCGACGTCGACCCAGGGCTCCTGTTGTGGCTGCTGAACCGTGTCGACTCCAAGGAACTGTCCGACGCGCTCGAACACCGCAGCGGCCTGGCCGGACTCAGTGACGGCAGCGGAGATCTGCGTGACATCGTCGGCAGTGACGACCCGACCGCGATCCTCGCGCTGGACGTCTATCTGCACCGGCTGCGACGGGAGATCGCTGCGATGGCCGCCGCGATGAACGGGCTCGACGTGCTCGTCTTCACCGGCGGCGTCGGCGAGCACCAGCCTCCGGTGCGAGCCGCGGCCGCTGATGGCCTCGCGTTCCTCGGCGTCCGGATCTCCGCCAGCGCCAACGAAACAGCCACCAAGGCCGGCGACAGCGACATCACCGCAGCCGGCGCTCCGGTTCGGACGCTCGTCGTACCCGCCCGCGAGGACGTGGAAATTGCCCGACAAGTTCGGTCCGTCGCGTGAGGACTTTCGTCCCTGTTGATTGATGCCCAACGGGCCACGGCAGGGCGTTGCCAGAGGGCATACCGTTGGTCGTGACATGTCGAGGAGGCACCGGTGATTCGAGTTATGTTGGTCGATGACCACGAGATCGTGCGCCGGGGTATCGGCGACCTGATCGGCACCGCCGAGGACCTCGAAGTCGTCGGCGAGGCGTCCGGCGTCGCCGAGGCGCTGGCTCGCGCGCCCCAGGTCAACCCCGATGTCGCCGTGCTGGACGTGCGGATGCCCGACGGCAACGGCATCGAACTCTGCCGTGACCTCAAGTCCGCGATACCAGACCTGAACTGCCTCATGCTCACCTCCTACGCCGACGACGACGCCCTGTTCGACGCCATCATGGCCGGCGCCTCCGGCTTCGTCCTCAAACAAGTCCTCGGCCTCGACCTCCTCAACGCCATCCGCACCGTCGGCGCCGGCGGCTCCCTCCTCGACCCCAGGACCACCGCAGCGCTGATGAACCGCATCCGGCGTGAACGCGAGGACCAGAACCCGCTCAACAAGCTCACCGAGCAGGAACACCAGGTATTCGACCTCATCGGCGAAGGACTCACCAACCGCCAGATCGGCGAACGCATGTTCCTCGCCGAGAAAACCATCAAGAACTACGTCTCCCACCTACTCAACAAACTCGGCATGCAACGCAGAACCCAGGCAGCAGCACTCGCCGCCGAGTTACGGGCCCGCAAGTCGAACAACGATCAGGGCTGAGGCAACGGAACCCGCCAGACCAGGTGGGTACCGGCTTCCGGACCCGGAGCCACCGTGGTCACGCCGGCACACTCCTGAGCGCGCCGCTCGAGGTTGAGCAGCCCGCTGCGGGCGACGTCCGCGGGCATGCCGACGCCGTTGTCGGTCACGCCGATGACCAGATCTATGCCGGCCTCAACGGTGACCACGATGTCGGTGGCGCGGGCATGCCGGACGGCGTTGCTCACCCCCTCGCGGAGCACGGCCAGCGCGTGCTCGGCGATCGCGGGCGGTACCAGCGTGTCCACCGCCCCGGAGATCCGCACTGCGGGTGACATGTCCGTGTTCGCGCTGGCCTCGGCCACCAGGTCCAGCATCCGGCGCCGCAGGCTGGCCGGATTCTCCTCCCCCGCGGTGTGCAGGTCGAAGATCGACGTCCGGATGTCCCGCATCGTCTCGTCCAACTGCCCGACCACACCGGTGACCCGGTTACGCGCTTCGGTGTCCCTGATCCGGCCCACGATGGCCTGCAGGCTCATCCCGGCCGCGAACAAGCGCTGGATCACGTGGTCGTGCAGGTCACCGGCGATCCGGTCCCGATCGGCCAGCACGTCCAGCATGCGTTGCTGCCGCTGCTTGTCCGCCAACTCCAGCGCCAGCGCCACCTGCGCCGCGAACGAGGCCAGCAGCGGCAACTGCTCCTGCCCGAACAGGTGGCCACCCTTGTTCCGCAACGCCAGCAGCACCCCGCTCACCCCGGTCACCGACCCGAACGGCACCGCATCCGCAGGCCCGAACTCGCCGAACAGGTCCGCCTCGGTCCCCAACGCCTCCGCGAAGTCCACGTACACGGTGGGCTCGCGGTCACCGATGACCGTCGCGATCGCCGGCGCGGTGGCCGACAGGTGCCGGCCCACCATCTCCTCACTGCGGGTCCCGGCCCCGGCCTCCACCGTGAGCATCTGTCCCGTCTCGTCGGTGAGCAGGATCAACGCGCAGTCCGAGCCGGACAACTCACGGGTCCGCTCCGCGATCAGCGCCAACGCCTCCTCCCCGGACGCCCCGCCGAGCAGCAGCGCGTTCACCTCGCCCGATGCCTTCTGCCACCGCTCCCGCAGTCGAGCCTGCTCGAACAACCGCGCGTTCTCGATGGCCACGCCGGCGGCTGCGGCGAGAGCCTCGAGTACGACGACGTCGTCGTCGTTGAACTCGGCCTCACCCTTCTTCTCGGTGAGGTAAAGGTTGCCGAACACCTCGTCCCGCACCCGCACCGGCGTACCGAGAAAACTCCGCATCGGCGGATGGTTGGCCGGGAACCCCACCGACGACGGGTGCTCGGCCAGATCCGCGAGCCGGATCGGGAACGGGTGGGAGATCAGGTGCCCGAGCAGCCCCTTGCCCTCCGGCAGGTGCCCCATCTTCGCCCGCGTCTCCGGGTCGATGCCGACATAGACGAACTCCGAGAGCCCTTCCTGGTCACCGAGCACACCCAGCGCGCCGTACCGGGCGTCCACCAACTCGACCGCGGTCTGCACGATCCGCTGCAACGTACCGGCCAACTCCAGCCCAGTGCCGACCGCGACGACGGCGTCCAGCAGACCCTGCAGCCGATCCCGCGTCTTCCCGATCTCCGCGAGCAGCTCGTCCAACCGAAGACCGGTCAACGACACGCCAACCGACGACCGCGACCTGGCTTCGCCAGGGACGTCCGACATCTCCTGACCCCGCTTTCGAAACCGACCCCGGTGACGTACGGGTGAACCGGTCCTCAGCGTATCCGGCGCGGCAACCGGTGCTAACGCTCGGCTTCCGGAGTGGTGCGGACCACGGCCACCGGGCACGGCGCGTGGTGGAGCAGGTGCTGGCTGATCGAACCGAGCAGCAGGCCACGGAATCCGCCGCGTCCCCGGCTGCCGACCACCACGAGCTGAGCGCCCTCGGCGTGCCGCAACAGCGCGCGGCCTGCCCGTTCCCGGCTCACGTGCCTGGTGACCGGCACGTCGGGGTACTTCTCCTGCCAGCCGGCCAGCCGCTCCCCGAGCATCTCCTCGGCCTGCTGCGCCAGCACCGAGAAGTCCAGCTGCGCCGCCGCCCCGGCGAACGCGGTCTCCAGCAGCAGGTCGGTCCAGGTGTGCACGGCGACCAGGCCGGTCCCGCGTGTTGAGGCCTCGGCGAAGGCGAACGCGATCGCCGCCTCACCGACCGGCGTGCCATCCACGCCCACGACCACCGGGCCCGTGCCGAGTCGATGTTCGCTCCGCAAGCTGCGCTCAGCATCCGATCCCCGGACGACCACGATCGGGCAGTGCGCGTGTGCCGCCAACTCCACGGCCGTCGAACCAATGAGCAGTCCGGTGAAGCCACCGAGGCCACGGGTGCCGAGCACCAGCAGAGCCGCGCCCGCCGACTGCTTCACCAGCGTCGGCACGGCCCCGGCCTTCACCTCGACCGTCTGAACAGCCAGCCCTGGCACGGCCTCCTCGGCCATCTCGCGGGCCTGGCCGAGCCACGACTTCCCCTGCGCCACGAGCGCCTCGTGCAGGGCGTGCCAGTCGACGAACCCGGGCGGGTAGCTTACGGGAATCTCGTAGGCATGCACCAGGTGTAGTGGCGCTTGCCGGCGCCGGGCCTCGTCGGCGGCCCAGCGGACCGCGTGCAGCGCGGACTCCGACCCGTCCACCCCGACCACCACCGGCTTGTTCATCGATCGTCCTCCGCACGTGCGGCGAACGCGGTGGCACGGACGACGCCGGGCACCGCCTCGGCGAGCACCGTGGCGACATGCCGGTCGGTCTCAGCGTTGGGTTGGTGGCTGTCGAACTGGTCGGCGATGGACACCACACCGTCCTGCACCTCGACCTGCCAGCGCCGGTCGCTGCCGTAGATCTCCAGCCGGTGCCGGACGTCGGCCGCGATCGTGTCGTCATCCCGAGCGATGGCGCGCACGATGTCACGCCGCGTCACGATCCCCACCACAGTCGAGCCCTCGACGATCGGCATGCTGCGGTGCCCGGCGTCGAGTAGTGCCTTGGCGAGGACAGCGACGTCGGTGCCCGGTCCCATCGCGACCGCGGGCGTGGTCATCACCTCGCCGACCGTGGTCGTGACCGGTCCGGGAACGGGCCTGTGGCCGGGGTGGATGAGGGCGCGGGGGTCGCGCGGGACGCGGTCACGCACGAGGTCGGCCTCGGTGACGATGCCGATCAGCCGGTGGTCGTCGTCCAGCACCGGCAGGGCGGTGAAGCCGTGCCCGGCGAGCAGCGCAGCGGCCTCTTTGATGGTGGTCGCGGGCCGCACCGTGATCACCGGCGCGGTCATGATGTCGCGTGCACGCATGGTTTCCTCGTCTCCTTCTGGGATTCAGGCGCGCAGCCGGCGCAGGAACGGGTCAGCCGGTTCGCGGGGCACGAGCCGCACCCGCGCGTCCAGCACCTGGCAACCGTGCTGGCGGACGATGACCGGGTTGAGGTCCAACTCGGCGACCTCGGGGATGGTCTCGGCGAGCCGGCTGATCCGGGTGAGGACGTCCACGATGCCTTCGGTGGGCAGCGGGTGGTCGCCGCCGAACAGCGCGGTGGACGAGCGCAGGCCGTGCACCATCCGCTCGGCGTCCACATCGCACAGTGGGGTGAGGCGGGCAACGCGGTCGGCGATCAGGTCGGTGTCGGTGCCGCCGAGGCCGAACAGGACCAGCGGGCCGAACGTGTCGTCGGAGTCGACGCCGACGATCAGCTCTCGACCGGGCATCGCCATCGGCTGGAGCAGCACGCCTTGCACGGCGTCGCCGAAACGGTCACGGAACGCGGCGACCGTGGCTCGCAGTTCCTCCTCGGTCGCCACGTTCAGCGTGACGCCGCCGGCTCTGGCCTTGTGCAGCACGCCCGCCGCGACCACCTTGACCGCCACCGGTCCGCCCAGTTCGCGCAGAGCGGTGACGGCCGAGTCGGCATCCGCGGCCATGATCGACCGCACTGCCGGGATGCCGAACAGGTCGAGCAGCCGCATGGCCGTGTCCGGCGCCAGCCAGCCCCCATCGGGCTCGGCGCGCAGGAAGTCCCGCACGAGCGTCCACGCCTCACCGAGTTGGATGTCCACCGGTTCGGTGGCCGTGCCCACGGGCTGCCGGCGCCAGCGCGCGTAGGCGGCGACGCGGCCCAGCGCGGCCGCGGCAGCAGCGGGGTCGGCGAAGCTGGCCGTGGCGGGGCCGGTGCCGTCGCCGAATCCGGTCACCGAGGCGAGTTGCCCAGGGCGGGCCATCAACACGGTCTTCCGCCGCTTCATCGCGAGCGTCGCCGTCGCCGTGACGGGGTCGGCGAGCGCGGTCGGGACGCCGGCGGCGAGTACCGCGTCGATGTCGTCATCGGCGAGCAGGACCTCCAGGCAGGCGCCGAACGTGGCAGCATCGACACCCGCAGTGGTGTCGATCGGGTTGCCGAGGCTGGCCTGTGCCGGCAGCAGCTCCGCGAGCGCCACCTGAGTCATCTGGCTCAGCCGCGGCACGACGAGTCCGTTGTGGACACACGCATCGGCGGCCAGCACACCGGCGCCACCCGCATTCGACAGGATCGCGACCCGGTTGCCGGCGGGCAACGGCTGCCACGCCAGGGCGGCGAGCACGTCGGTCACCTCGCTGACCGTGTCGACCGCGATGACACCGGCCTGCTCGAACAACGCGTCCCTCGTGACAGCCGGGGTCGCGGCCGCAGCGGTGTGCGAGGCGGCGGCCCGCTGGACGACATCGCTCTCGGCAGAGCGGACGGCGATGATCGGCTTGGTCCGCGCGAGACCGCGGGCGAGGCGGCTGAACTTGCGTGGGTTGCCGAACGACTCCAGGTACAGCACGACTGCGGCGGTGTTCGGGTCCTGCCGCCACCACAGCAGCATGTCGTTGCCACTCACGTCGTACTTGTCGCCCGTCGACACCATCGTCGAGACACCAAGACCGAGCTGGCGCAACAACTCGACGAGCGCGATGCCGACACCGCCGGACTGGGTCACGATCCCCACGCCGCCCTCGGGCACGTCTCCCCGGGTGAAGGTGGCGTTCATGTGGGCCGCCGGGTCGGTGTTGACCACGCCGACACAGTTCGGGCCGACGAGTCGCATGCCGTGTCTCCGAACGGAGGCCAGCACATGCGTGGCGAGGTTGGTGCCGGACAGCCCGGCAGAGATCACCACCACCGCTGGAATACCTTCCCGGCCACATTCCTCGACCGCGTCCGGCACCGACGCCGCCGGCACGCAGACCACGGCCAGGTCAGGGATCTCGGTCAGCTCGGCCACCGACGGCCGGCACGGTACACCCGCGATCTCGTCCGCGTGCGGGTTCACCGCGGTGAGCCGGCCGGTGAACCCGCCGTCGATCAGGTTGCGCAGCACCGCGTGGCCCACCGAGCCGGGCCGCCGTCCCGCCCCGACCACGACGATGCCCTTAGGGCGCAGGATGTTCGCCAGGCTGGCGACGTCGGCAACCCGGTCCCGCTCGTCGACGGCGGCGGCGAACCGCTCGTCCGCGGTCAGCGAGATCTCGACGTGCCGTTCCGGTTCCAGCGTGGACATCCGGTACGGCAGGCCGGTGTCGGCGAAGACCTGGATCATCCGCCGGTTCTCGGCGAGAACCTCGGCCACGAACCGGGTGATGCCGTGGTGGCGCGCCATGGACGCGAGGTGCTCGAGCAGCAGCGTGCCCAGCCCGCGTGCCTGCACCGTGCCGTCGACGACCAGCGCGACCTCGGCGGTCGTGGCGCCCAGCATCGCCTCGTAGTTCGCCACTCCCACGAGCTGCTCGCCGAGCCAGGCGCCGACGGCCGCGTGCGTGCCGTTCGCCGTACGGGCGATCCGGCGCGTGATGGCGTCCAGCACCCGCGTGCCGGTGCCGAAGAAGCGCAGGTATCTGTCGTGTTCTGACAGTCTCATATGGAGTGACAGAACGGCGTCCGCATCGGCGGACGTGATGGTCCGAACCATGACGACGCGGCCGTCGGCCAGCAGCGCCCGCACCCCGTTCGGGCTGATCGCGGCGCTCATCGGACGTTCTCCGCGACTCGTGGCCGGGCGCCGTCGTCGACGATGTAGCCGAGCCGGTCGAGCACCTCGACCACGCCCGGCACCGCCCGCACACGTTCGTCGATCACGGCGCGGGTGCTGTGCCATTCGACGCGGCCGAGCAGGAGGACGACTCCGTCCCGCACACTCACCCCCACCGGCCGCTGCGCGGGCAACAGATCTGCCAGCACGCGCTCGACGTCCTCGCGGATCGCGTCGTCGTCGCGGAGGTAGGTCGTGAGCAGGTCCCGGCGCGACACCACACCAGCCAGCCTGCCGTGCTCGGTCACGTACAGTCGCCGCACCCCGGCGTCGGCCAGCAGCCGGGCCGCCGCCGGCAACGTCGTATCTCCGGTAACCGTGCGCGGCTGCCGGCTCATCAGCTCCCGCGCGGTCACCCCGGCGCCGTCCCGGCCACCGAGCAGGTCGGCCTCGGACACGACGCCGATCAACACGTCTTCGCGGTCGACGACCGGGACCGCGCTGATCCGGTTACGC
The DNA here is from genome assembly GCF_009379765.1 of Actinophytocola sp. Taxonomy (GTDB): domain Bacteria; phylum Actinomycetota; class Actinomycetes; order Mycobacteriales; family Pseudonocardiaceae; genus Actinophytocola. The sequence continues at coordinate 28,657 of NZ_WHTD01000002.1, forward strand.
GACAGGATCGCCGCGACGGTGGCGAACGGGACACCGGGCCGAATCGAGATCGGGCAGCGGGTCATCACGCTCCTCACGGTGGCGGTCACGGCTCGAACACCACCCGGGCGGTGACGCGGCCGGCGAGGACGTCGGAGATGGCGTCGTTGATCTCGTCGAGCTTGCGGACCTCGACGTCGACCTTCGTGCGGCCGGCGGCGTGCAGGTGGAAGACCTCGGCAAGGTCCACGCGGGTGCCGACGATCGACCCGATGACGGAGATGCCGCCAAGGACGGTCTCGAACACGGGCAGCCGCATGATGTTGTCCTTGGGCAGCGACACCAGCACCAGCCGGCCACCGCGCCGCAGCGCGGCATGCGCCTGCTCGAGCACCACCGGCGTCGCGGCGAGCACCACGGCCACGTCCGCGCCACCCAACTCACGGATCGCGGTGACCGGGTCGGTCTCCGCCGCGTTCACGGTGTGGTCGGCCCCGAGTTCGGTGGCGAGCGCGAGCTTGGCCTCGGTCACGTCGACGGCGACGGTCACGGCACCGAAGATCCGCGCGTACTGCAACGCGAGGTGACCGAGCCCGCCGATACCGAAGATGGCCGCCCGCTCGGTGGGCCGCAGCCCGGACACCTTGATGGCCTTGTAGGTGGTGACACCGGCACAGGTCAGCGGTGCGGCGTCCCGCGAGCTGACGCCCTCGGGCACGCACACGACGTGACTGGCGTACGCGACGGCGTACTCGGCGTGTGCGCCGTCGATGCCATAGCCGGTGTTGACCTGCGACTCGCAGAGCGCCTCCCGACCGTCCACACAGTACCCACAGCCTCCGCAGGCGTAGCCGAGCCACGGAACGGCGACGCGATCCCCCACTGCGACCCCGGTCACCCGGCTACCGATCCGCTCGACCACGCCGACGCCCTCGTGCCCGGCACGAACGGCGGCGTCGGTTTGAGCGGCCAGTCTCCACGTGCCGCATGGATGTCGGTGTGGCACAACCCGCTCGCCACAACGCGCACCAGCACCTGGTCGTCAGCCGGCTCGGGCACGGCCCGGTCCAGGATCTCCAGCGGTCGGTCGAACGCCGTCACGACTGCTGCCTTCATCACGCCTCCTCCTTCGTCTGACACAAGCTTTGCCGCACAAGGAGTTCCTGATCAGAGGCGGAGGCAACGCCTGCGCTGGCGAAGGTCCCGCGAGGAGTCCCCGCCGAACCGGGACCTTCGGCCGTGTCTCATCGCACGGCGGCGAGCCATGGTCGGCCATGACCACGTGCGGGCGACTCCACGGCCGTCCGGCCTATGGCGCGTAGTGCCTTGTCCGCCTCGACGAGCACGAAACCGACCGCGCCCGATCCCAGGCACAGCGTTCCTCCTCCGTTGTCCCTCCAGCCTCACCGGCCGGGGCCGCGCCTGACAGGGACGGAAGTCCCCGCCACCCCGGGCCAACAGACCGCAGCGAGGACGGCCCGCCCGGCCGCACGCTGAGGGCAGGAAGTGGAGGAGGTCGCGATGAGCCACCGGAAAGTCAAGAACGTGATGAGCACGGACGTCGCCACAGTGCGGGAGGGCACGCCGTTCAAGGACGTCGCCCGCGCACTCGCCCGGCGGGATGTGAGCGCCCTGCCCGTTGTCGACCAGGACGGCCGTGTGCTGGGCGTGGTGTCCGAGGCAGACCTGCTGATCAAGCAGGGCACACAGGAGATCGAGTTCTCCCGCTCGCTGCTGAGCTGGTGGCGGGACCGGCGCCACGCGCGCCGCGCCGCCGCGACCACGGCCGGTCAGCTGATGAGCAAGCCTGCGATCACCGTCAACGCTGCCTCGACCGTCGCCGGCGCGGCACGGCTACTGACCGAGCACAACATCAAGCGCCTGCCGGTCGTCGACGAGACCGGCACGCTGGTCGGCATCGTCAGCCGCAAGGACCTGCTGACCGTGTTCCTCCGCAAGGACGAGAACATCCGCGACGAGATCGTCGAGCATGTCTTCGAGCACGGCATCGGCATGGCCGTCAACCCGGCCACGGTCACCGTCGACGTCCACAACGGCGAGGTCACCCTCACCGGCCAACTGGACCTGAAGAGCCAACTCTCCCTGGTCGAGGACATGACCCACCACATCGACGGCGTGGTCGACGTGACCGTCTCGATGACCTACCGCCACGACGACACCCGCGACCACCGCATCCCCGGTGACATGACGATCGACATCACCCAGCCACCACGCGTCCGGTAGGACATACGCTGGCCACGTCACAGCGTGCCCACGTCAGTGTGGTGATCGTGTCGGCGGCGATGGCCGCAGTGATCGCGAGGTCCTCCGCGGCGGCGGCCGCCTGCTCGACGATCGCGGTGATGTGACGGTCCTCCGCGAGCGGCAGCGTCGCTGTCGCGAGACGGCTATGGAGGTCGTCGAGCACCGTCGTGAAGTTCTCGGCCTGAGCGGCGATGTAGCGGAGGCGAACGGTGTCAACCGAGTGGTCGGTTCGGATTCTGGTGGATAGGGCGGTTCGGTCGGTCATGGTGATCCTCCCGTGGCCGAACCACATCGTTATCAAGCCGACCGGTGTCGGGTAGGGACCGAAAGTCACCGGCAGGCCGGGTCGAAAGATCTACCGGGGCGGTTCAGACGAAGGAGGAAGGCGACGAACATGTGCCCCCACGGAAGCCTGTGTGAGATGACCACACGACCACTGCGGAATGGCGAGCCGCCGGAGGGCTACCCGGTGGCCTTCGAACGATGGCTGCGGTTGCGGGACGGGCGGTACGTGTGGGTGCGACCGATCCTGCCGTCCGACGCACCGGAACTGGCCGAGGCGATCCGCACCGCCGACCCTGACACGTTGCGCCGCCGGTTCCTCGGCTCGCCACCGCGACTCACACCCAAGCTGCTGAGGTGGCTGACCACCGTCGACTACGAGCGCCGCCTCGCCCTTGTCGCACTCGACCCGGCGACCGGGCGCGGGATCGCGATCGCCCGTTTCGAGCCGCTGCAGGAGGAAGGGGTCGCGGAGATCGCCGTCGCGGTCGACCCGGCGTGGCGGCGCGTCGGGTTGGCCACCATGCTCGTCGAACTGCTGGCCGAGGCCGCGCTGGAGCGGGGCTTTCACTCCTTCGGCGCCTCGTACCTGGCCCAGAACCGCCCGATCGAGGCGATGCTCACGCATGCCGGAGGCGGCGCCAAACTCCTGATCTCGCACGGCGTCGCCGAACTCGCCGTCGATCTCGACCACGAGAGGACCATCCGGGCCGGCGGTCACCACTGAGTGGGGCCGGTCGGCTGGACCGGCCGGTGGCCGAGCCGGGCGAGCTCCACCGCACGCATGATGTCGGCGGTGGTGAGGATGCCGACCAGGACGTGGTTCTCCACGACCACGAACGCACTGTTCGTGCGCGGGGCGGCCCGGCGCAGCACGTCGGCGAGTGGTTCGCCGGCCCGTACCGTCGTGTCCGGGTCGAGCGGGCGGGCCGCGTCGTGCAGCCGGGTCTGCCGCTGGCTCTGGGCACGTGTGCTTGCCAGGTCGGCCAGGCTGACCAGACCGGTGGGCTTGCCGTCGAAGCTCTGCACTGGGAAGACGCGGTGCCGTATGCCGGCGGTGGCCACGTGGTCGGCGAACGCGTCGATGGTCCACCAGCCGGGCGCGACGACCGGGTCAGGTGTCATCACGTCACGGACGCGGACGCCCTCGAGTCCGGCGAGGACCTGTGCCTGCTGACCTTCGGTGGACGCGGCGCTCGCGACGAACCAGCCGATGAGGGCGAGCCACACGCCGCCGAGTGTGTCGCCGGCGAACAGTTCGGCGACGCCGAGCCCGACGAGCAGGTAGCCGAACAGTTGGCCAACCGCGGTGGCACGAACCGTGGCGCGTTCCTTGTCGCCGGACCGGTGCCACAGCCATGCGTGCAGCAGGCGGCCGCCATCCAGCGGGGCAGCGGGTAGCAGGTTGAACACACCGAGCACGAGGTTGGCCACGGCCAGCCAGGCGAAGCCGGTGACCGGCAACCCGCCCAACCAGGCCGGGCTCATGATCATCGTGACGAGCATGAACAGTCCACTGAGGACGATGCTAACGGCGGGCCCGGCAACCGCGACGAGCGCGCTGGCTTTCGGGGTGCACGGCTCGTCGGTGAAGGTGGTGGCGCCGCCGAGCGCCCACAACGTGATGCTCTTGACCCGAACGCCGAACCGGTGGGCCAGCACGGCGTGGGCAAGCTCGTGTCCCAGCAGGCAGGCGATCAGTGACATCGCGGCGGCGAGAGCGGTGAGCCAGTACGCCACCGCCGTGGCACCAGGCGCGGCCGCTGGCAGGATGTCTTGTGCCATCAGCACGGTCAGCAACGCCACGGTCAGCATGACCGACCAGTGCGCGCGGATCGGGATGCCGGCGTAGCGGCCCAGCGGGATGGTGCCGTTCATGGTTCGGCCTCCGTTCCGCACTCGTGTCCTACCAGCCACGGTCGCTCCCGTAGCAAGTGCGGGGGAGGGCTGAAGGTCCCTACACCGCGGGGACTTCGTCTCTGGCCGGTCCTCCACTCACGGGCAGAGCATCGGAGCAGATGCTCCACCTCTTGGCGAGCAGACACCCCTCGGCGAAGGGCTGGCGATGGCAGGCCTGCGTGACACCCTGAACCGGTTTCGGCCGGCGGCCGCTCCCGGTGCGCCTGGGCGACGTGGGGTGCCTGCTGACCGAGCCGCTGAGCGGGAATCGGAACTCACTTCACTGTTCGCCGCCCTTGCCGAGACCGAACAGAAAGCCGAGGAGATCCGGCAGCGAGCCACGGTCGAGGCCGACCGCGTGCGAAAGGACGCGAGACTGCAGGCCGAGGCGGTGGTGGCCGAGGCGCGGCTGCGGGCCGAGGCATTGCGGTCCGCAGCCGCCGCACACACCAGGGCTTCGGCCGAGCGGGAGCGTGTGCGGGCACGGCAGGCCACGCTGAACATGACCGAGCAGCAGGGACACCGCACCGCCGAACGGTTGCCGGGTCTCGTCGCCCGTGCCGTTTCACTGGCGGTGGACGAACTCAGTACCACCCGGGCAGGGTCGCCATGACCGGGGGCGCCGGCTGGGTGGCCGGAGATGTGCGGGGTAGGGCGTTGTTGAGCCGCCGGCTCGGGGCGGATGGTGCGCGCCGGCTCGCGGCGAGCCCGTCGCTGGCGACCGCGGTTGCCACGCTGGCCGCTGGGCCGTACGGACGGACGGTGCACACCCGCCAGCAGCTGGCCGAAGTGGAGTACGCGGTGGGCGCCGCCGCGCTCTGGCACCTGCGGGTGCTCGCCGGCTGGCAGCCGCGTGCCGGTGCCGAAATCGTCCGGCAGTTGGCTGGCTGGTTCGAGCTCGCGAACGTCGTGGAGCACACCCGCGAGCTCGCGGGGCTGCCGGCCGGTCCGCGGTACACGCTCGGCCGGCTCACCACCGCATGGTCGCGGCTGATGGCCACGGGAACCGGCACGGAACTGCGCGAGGTGCTCGCGACCACCTCATGGGACGACCCCGGAGCGGCCACCCCCGCGGCCGTCGCGGCGTCGATGGAACTGTCCTGGGCCGCTCGGGTCGCGGCGGCCGTGCCGGAGGCACGTGCGTGGGCGGAGGGTGGCGCGGCGCTGGTGATCGCACGAACCCGGTTCGCCATGTTCGAGGAGCTGCCCGAGCCCGTGGCGGTCCGGGCGAACGTCCTGCTCGGTCCGGCGGCCACCGCGAGCACCTGGGAGGACTACGTCGACGGCCTGCACACCGACGCGCGCTGGCCGTTCGCCGGCAGCACCGGGCCGGACGACCTGTGGCATGCCGAGCTGGGCTGGTGGGCGCGGGTCGAGCGGGACGCCGCCGCATTGCTGTCCGCGCCAAGAGCCGGGCGCGGCCCGGTCGTCGGCATCGTCGCGTACCTCGCCCTTGACGCGTGGCGGGCGCGAGCCGCGCTCCAGGTCGCCGCACGTGGTGGCCAGCCGGAGGAGGCGTTCGATGCGTTTGCCTGACACAGTCCGGATGCGGCGCGTTGCACTCGCCGCTCCGCGGGACGACCTGCGTGCTGCTTTGGTCACCGTCGCGGTCGCGGGCACGGTCCAGCTCGACCGGCCCGCCGAGAATCCGGCCGCGCCGGGCCCGGCCGGTGCGTTGCTGCGCCGGCTGCACACCAACCCGACGGAGCCAGCGCTCACGGCCGAGCCGCCGGACCTGGCGGAACTGGAGCGCTCCGACCGGGCCGACCTGGTCGCCGGCGAGGCACAGGTCGAGGAGTACGCCGAAATCGCAGTGCGGCACGGGGAAGTCGCCGCCCTAACCGGGTGGTCGCCGGAGCCCGACCTGCCGGCGTTGTCCGAGCGACTGGCCGGGCACGGCGCCGCGCTGGTTCCACTGCCGACGCCGCGTGGCGTCGACCCGCCGACCCTGCTGCGGTCCGGCGGCGAGGTGCGTGGTGCGTTCTCGTCCCTGGTCAGCACGTACGGCACCGTGCCGTACCCGGACATCGACCCGACCCCGCTTGCTGGCGTCGCCTACGTGCTGATGTTCGGGATGATGTTCGGCGACGCAGGCCACGGTCTGCTGCTGCTCGTCGCAGCAGTGTTGCTACGTGCCGGGCTGCCGAGGCGCTCCCACACGTTGCGCCAGGCGTGGCCGTTCGTCGGTGCGGCCGGGCTCGCCGCCATCGTGTTCGGCGCGCTGTACGGGGAGTTCTTCGGCCCGACCGGGGTGCTGCCGGTGCTGTGGGTGGCGCCGCTGGACGACCCGGTCCGGCTGCTCACCGCCGCCGTCGCGGTCGGTGCCGTGCTGCTCGCCGCCGCATACGGGGTCGCGGTGGTCAACCGGTGGCGCGAGGGCGGGCCCCGGCTCGCGATGTACGCATCGTCGGGGGTCGCCGGCTTGGCCGTGTTCCTGGGGCTCGGTGCCGTGGCCGGTGGGCTGTACCTACGCTCTGGACTCCTTGCCGGGGCCGGTGGTGTGGTCGCCGCAGCTGGGCTCTTTCTTGCCGCGGTGGGGTTCCACGCCGAGGCCGGTGGTGGTGCCAGTGGCGCGGTGCAGGCGGGTGTCGAGCTGTTCGACACGGTGATCCGGCTCGGTTCCAACCTGTTCTCGTTCGCGCGGCTGGCCGCGTTCGGGCTCACCCACGCCGCCCTGGGCTGGCTCGTGTGGAGCGGCACCACCGGGTTGCTCGGGTCTGGGTGGCTCGCCGCTGTCGCAGGGGTGGCCGTATTCGTCGCCGGCAACGTCCTCGCGTTCGCGCTCGAGGCCTTGGTGGCCGGGATCCAGGCGTTGCGGTTGGAGTTCTACGAGCTGTTCTCCCGGATCTTCACCGGCGAGGGCGAGCCGTTCCGGCCGTGGCACCTGCCATTGGAGGAGGAAACATGAGTGTCTGGCTCATCGGGCTACCCGTGCTGGTCGCGGCCGCACTGCTGGTCGTCCGCCTGTTGCGCGGGCGGCGCCGCTCCGGGATCGCGATCCTGCTCGGCCTGAACGCCGTGTTGCTGGCCGGCGCCCTGGTTGTGCTGCTGCTGGCCCTGTCCGGCGGGCCGGCTGTGGCGGAGACGGTGGCCGCCCAGGCCGATCAGTCCGGCAACTGGGCGGCGCTGATCGGCGCCGCGATCTCGGTGGCGGGTTCGTCGATCGGCGCGGCCATCGCCGTGGCCTACACCGGCAGCGCCGCGCTCGCCGCGATGAGCGAGCGACCGGAGATCTTCGGCCGGGCCATGGTGATCGTCGGGCTCGCCGAGGGCATCGCGATCTACGGCCTGATCGTGGCCATCATTCTCATCGGGAGGGCCTGATGGCGACCGTCGCGGTGATTGGCGAGCGGGCCCTGGTTCGCGGCTGGTCGCTGGCCGGCGCGGTCGTGGCCGGCACCGACGACGCCGACCAGGTGCGCTCGGCGTGGCGGTCGCTCGACCGCGACGTGGCGGTTGTCGTGCTCACCCCGGCCGCGGCGGAGATCCTTGCGGACGAGCTGACACACGACTGGCCGCTGACGGTGGTGATGCCGTCATGACGGAGCTGACCACAGCCCTGCAGCCGTTGCGGGACGCACTGCTGCGGCGCGCGGAAGCCGACGCCGAACGGACGCTGACGCGGGCTCGCCAGGAGGCAGCCGAGGTCGTCGGTACCGCGGAGCGGGAGGCAGCGGAGCTGGCGGAACGGGCACGGTCGCAGGGCGAGGCGGAGGCCAAGGAGGTCCTCGCCACCATGCGGGCCAGGGCCCGTCGCGCTGTGCGGTCCGCCGACCTGACCGCCCGTGCCGCTGCCTACGAGAGATTGCGCACCGAGGTGGTCGCGGCCGTGCGACGGCTACGTGACGAGCCGGGCTACCCGCGCCTGCGGGAGCAGCTGGTAGCCGAGGTCCGGCGGCTCCTCGGCCCGGACGCCGAGATTACCGATGCGCTGGGTGGCGGGGTGTACGGCCGGACCGCCGGCGCACGGGTGGACTGCTCGCTGGACGCCTTCGCCGAACGGGCTGTCGCCGCGCTCGGCCCGGAGCTGGACGGGTTGTGGGAACCATGACCGCGTTGGTTCGGCGCGTGTCCGGTCCACTGGTCGAGCTGGACGTGGACACCGATCTGGCCATGCACGAGATGGTCACGCTCGGGCCGGCCCGGATTCCGGGTGAGGTAGTGGCCATCCGGGACCGTGTGGTGACGGTGCAGGCGTACGAGTACACGGGCGGGCTCATACCGGGGGCGCCGGCCGAGCCGGGCGGTCATCCGCTGTCCGCGCGGCTCGGGCCGGGCCTGCTCGGCCAGGTTTTCGACGGGCTGCTCCGCCCGCTGTCCATCGCACCGACGTTTCCTCCGACCCGGCGCCGGCACGACCACTGACAGCCGGACGTGGACCTTCGAGCTATGCGTGGCAACCGGCGACGAGGTCGACCCCGGCACAACGCTGGGAGAGGTGACCGGCGCCGGCCCGGTGCCCCATCGCGTCCTAGCGCCCGTCGCCGGCCCGGTCGAACTCCTTGCGAGCACAGGGAACTCGGACACCGTCGTCGCCCGAGTGGCCGGCGCGGACGTGCGGCTGGTCGAGGAGTGGCCGGTGCGCCGGCCCCGGCCCTACCGGCGTCGCCTCGACGAGGTCGAGCCCCTGCACACCGGGCAGCGGGCACTGGACCTGCTCTTCCCGGTCACGCGCGGCGGCTCAGCGGCTGTTCCCGGCGGTTTCGGCACCGGCAAAACGGTACTGCTGCAACAACTCGCGAAGTGGTGCGCCGCCGACGTGATCGTCTACGTCGGCTGCGGTGAGCGGGGCAACGAGCTGGCCGACGTGATGGCCGACCTGTTCGCGCTGACCGACCCGCGCACCGGCGGCACACTCGCCGACCGCACGGTGGTCATCGCCAACACCTCGAACATGCCGATGATGGCCCGGGAAGCGAGTGTCCACACGGGAATGACCGTGGCGGAGTACTTCCGCGACATGGGGCATCACGTGGTGCTGATCGCCGACTCGACGTCCCGGTGGGCGGAGGCGTTGCGGGAGTTCGGTTCTCGCACCGGCGCGCTGCCCGCCGAGGAGGGTTATCCTCCCGAGTTGGCCTCCGCGCTGGCGGCGTTCTACGAGCGTGCCGGCGCGGTCGAGACGCTCGGTGGGCGGCACGGGTCGGTGACCGTGGTTGGCGCGGTGTCGCCGCCGGGCGGGGACATGACCGAGCCGGTGACCGCGCTGACCGAGCGGTTCGTCCGCTGCCGCTGGACGCTCGACCGCGAGCTGGCCTACGCCCGCCACTACCCGGCGGGTGTCCTGGTCCGGCTCGTTCTCCCGGGACGTCACCGCGATCGGCGCCCACCACACCCGCCACGGCGATCCCGACTGGGCGACCCGGCGCGGCCGCGTGGTGGGGTTGCTCGCCGACGCTGACCGGCTCGCCGCGATCGCCGACCTCGTCGGGGTCGCCGCCCTGCCCGGGCACGAGCGCATGGTGCTGCTGGGCGCCCGCCTGATGCGCGAGGCCGTGCTGCAGCAGAGCGCGCTGTCCACACAGGATGCGTTCTCGTCAGCGGCGAAGACGGCCGCGCTCGTCGACGCGGTCCTGGCCGTCGTTGACGCCGCGCAGGAGGCGGTGGCCGCCGGGACGCCGGCCGGGGAGCTGGAGGAGGTCGACTTCTCGCCGCTAGTGCGGGCCAGGGAGGAGACCGCACCGGACGATGTCGAGGCCGTGTGGGCCCATCGTGTCAGTGTTCTGGCGAACGTACGGGAGGTAGGTACATGATCGAGTACACCTCGGTGCGGGAGCTGCGTGGCCCGCTGCTCGTGCTGGACCGGCTCTCCGGGGTCGGCTGGGACGAGTTCGCCCGCATCCGCCTGGCCGGCGGGGAATGGCGGCACGGCCAGGTCCTCGAGGTCGACCGCGACCTCGCCGTGGTCGAGGTGCTGGAGGGCACCAGCGGCATGACCACCGGCGGCACCGGAGTCGAGTTCGCCGGCGAGCCACTGCACATCCCCGTCGGCACCGGCTGGCTCGGTCGGGTGTGCAACGGCCGTGGCGAGCCGATCGACGGCGGCCCACCGATCCTGGGCGCCGAACGGGCGCCAGTGACCGGTTACCCGCTCAACCCGATCCGCCGTGAGCCGCCGGCCGACCCGGTGAGCACCGGGGTGTCGGTGATCGACGGCCTCACCACGCTCGTGCGCGGACAGAAACTGCCGGTGTTCTCCGTGCCCGGCCTGCCACACCTCGAACTCGCCACCCAGATCGCCGCACAGGCGAACGTCGGCGGCGAACCGTTCTCCGTCGTGTTCGCCGGCATGGGCCTCACCCGCGCCGACGCCGCACTGGTCCGGGACGGCCTCGAAGAACGGTCGGCGGCCGGCGAGCTGGTGCTGCTGCTCAACACCGCCGACGACCCCGTCATCGAGCGCATCATCACCCCGAGGGTCGCGCTGACCGTCGCCGAACACCTCGCATTTCACGGCGGACGGCACGTGCTGGTCGTGCTCACCGACATGACCAGCTACGCCGAAGCACTGCGCGAGGTCTCCGCCGCCCGCGACGAGATCCCCGCCAGGCGCGGCTACCCCGGCTACCTCTACAGCGACCTCGCCTCGCTGTACGAGCGCTGCGGCCGCATCCAAGGCGTGCCCGGCTCGGTGACCATCGTCCCGGTCCTCACCATGCCGGCCGGCGACCTCACCCACCCCGTCCCGGACCTCACCGGCTACATCACCGAAGGACAGATCGTGCTGTCCGAGCAGGTCCACGCGACCGGCACCTACCCGCCCGTCGAGCCGCTGTCGTCACTGTCCCGGCTGATGCGGCACGGCGCCGGCCCCGGCCGCACCCGAGAGGACCACCTCGACATCGCCGCGCAACTGCTCGCCGCGCTGGCCAGAGCCCGCCAGGTACGGGAACTCGCCGACCTCGTCGGGGAGAGCGCGCTCAGCCGCACCGACCGGTGCTACCTGGACCTCGAAGAGGCTTTCCGCACCGAACTCGTCGACCAGCGACACGACGAGGCACGCAAGATCGACGACACCCTCGACCGCGCATGGCAGGTGTTGCTGCGGCTACCCCACCGCGAACTGACGATGCTCCCGGCAGAACTCGTTGCCACACACGGTGATCCACCATGATCAGGGTCCCACCCGGACGGTCCGGACGGCTCTGGCTGCGTCGGCGCCTCGCCGCCGCCACCCGCGCGACGACATTGCTGGAGCAGAAACTGCGCACGCTGCGTGAGGAACACCGCCGGCTCTCCTTGCGTGCCCAACACACCGGCGCACAGTGGGCGGAGCACGTCGCCGACGCCGAGACCTGGGGACTGCGGGCGGCCCTCGCCGGCGGCGAACGCGGGCTACGGCTCGCCACCACCACCGACCTCGCGACCGTCACGATCACCTGGACCACCTCGATGGGCGTGACCTACCCCGTCGAGGCGACCTACGAGCCGCCCCATCGCCCGCCCGGGATCACCGTCATCGGTGGTGGGGCGCTGGTGCGGGCCGAGCAGGTGTACCGCACAGCGCTCGAGTCGGCGGTGCGGCACGCGACCGTGCTCGAGGCACTGCGAGTGGTCGAGCACGAGATCACCACCACCCGGCAGCGGGTGCGGGCGCTCAACCGCCGCTGGATCCCCCAACTACGCCAGGCGACCACGGACCTGGAACTGGCACTGGAGGAACAGGAACGCGCCGAGGGACTGACCCGCCGCCGAGCCCAGCGCCGAACCAAGGAGGTGACACCATAATCCGCCGAATTCTGCTCGCGGTCGACGACTCGGAAGCCGCACTCGCCGCCGCCCACACCGCCATCGAGATCGCCGCCGCGACCGGAGCGGAACTCCAGGTGCTGCACGTGCTGGTCAACAGCGAGATCACCGCTGCGCTGCGAGCCGCCGCCTGCACCGGTATACCCCGGCCCACCGCCGCGGAGTCGCTGCTCACCCATGTCGCCCGCCTGGCGTCCGACGCCGGCGTGCCAGTGCGGACCGAACACGTGACCGGCGAGCCCGCCCGGTGCGTGCTCGACCACGCCCGGTCCTGGCCGGCCGACCTCGTCGTCCTCGGCCGCACCAGCCATCTCGGTCCCGGCGAGCCCTACATCGGCCACCACAGCCAGCGCATTCTGGAGTTCGCCGAGATACCGGTGCTCACCGTGCCACCACCGGCCGCTAGCACCGCAGCCGAGAGTTCGCGCCACCGGGTTACTCCGTAGCGCTTGGTAACAGCGTGGCGCGCGAACACATGACGAGGTGGTCATGTCATCCCTTTGCCCGGCTGGAGACGGATAGGTCGGTTGACGCGAATGCCTCGTCCAGCCAGTCGAACACGAGGCGGCTCATCAGGCTGAGGTTGGTGACCAAGGCATGTCCCCAGCCGCCGTCGGCGTACGAGCAGACGATCAGGCCCTTGCGGGAGCTACGCGCCTGGTCGAGGCAGCGGTGCTGCTGCGCCCGGCTGACCGGGGCCGTGCCGTACTCGGACTCCCCGATGCGCTGCAGCAGCGGGCAGCTGATCTGTCCCGGGTCGAACGTGAACGCCCGCAACGTCTCCAGCCATTCGGTTGCGGTGTCCACCCCCCCACCGCCACTGGTAGGTCTCGACCAGGATGAGCCGCGCACGCAGGCGCCGGCCCATCAGCGCGAGGATCGACTGGTAGAGCGAGGAACCGAGCCGGCGGGCGTAGCGCTCGGCCCTTGGATCGCCCTGCGTCGTGTACTCGCGGAAGTCGGGGATCGCGCTGGCGGCGACACACGCCTTGATACGGGGATCGCGGGTGGCGGCGCGGGGGACGAAGTATCCACCGCCGCTGACGCCGAACGCGGCCAATGTGTCCGGGTCGACGTCGGGCCGGTCGAGCAGGTAGTCGACGACCGCGCCCATGGGCGCCTCGGCGTCGGCGCGCATCGGCAGGCCGGCGAACGGCAGCTCGCCCTGACCGGGCAGGTCGACGATCAGCACCTGGTAACCGCGTTTGACCGCGGCCGGACCGATGTAGAAGTACAGGTCCTCGACGAAGGTGTCGCCGCCGCCAACCATGATGAGCGTCCGGTGCCGGCCGGGTGAGTCGTCAGACTTCAGAAAGTACCCGGGCAGCACGGTGCCGTCGAAGGGAATGGTGACCGGGTCGACGGGGGTGTCCAGCAGGGCCGCACCGTCCCGGAAGCAGCGGACCGCCTGCTGCCACCACGACTGGTAGCTGGAGTCGGTGACAGGCAGGTACAGCAGCGCGAGCCGCTGGTAGGTGTAGGCCCGCAGGTATGCCCTCGCGGGCGCTGACGACGTGCCCGCGGTCCAGCGCCAACACCGCATGCTCCTCAAGCCTCTCCCCCATCGCCGACCAGGCCCGCACCCAACTGTCCGGGTCACCGTCCCGGATCCGCGACGCCACGGAGAAGCATTCCCCTGCCTCGCTGCCACCGTGCGTCTGACAGGCCAGCGCCCACTGCAGCCAGAAGTCGAAGCCGCCACGCCGAAATCGGTACCGGATGTCAGCCCCACGTACGAAGTTCTTCCTGTTCCTTGCCATGACAGAAGGTTCCGTCCCGCTCTGGTGCCACAGCAGTGACCTCCGGTCCCCTCGCAAGGGCCGAAGGTCCGCATCCTGCCCCCACGATGCAGACGACAATGGCGACATGGCCCCGACGCTCGGTGTGGAGGAGGAGTACCTCCTCGTCGACAAGACCACAGGGCGTCCGGTGCCGGCAGGGGCCACGACAGTCACCGAACTGTCCGATGCCGACTTCCAACGGGAGCTCTCGCCGGCGCAGGCGGAGTTCGCGACACCCGTGTGCACCGGCCTCGACCAACTGCGGCAACAGTTGCTGCGGGGACGCCACACACTCGCACAGGCCGCCCGGCGCCATGGGGCCCTGCTCATCGCGACCGGCACCCCACCGCTCGGCCGGCCCGGACCACCACCGGTCACCCACACGCCACGCTACCGGCAGATGGTCGAGACCTACGGCGCGCTCACCGACGACCAAGGCGTGTGCGGCTGTCACGTGCATGTCGGCGTGCCGGATCTCGAGCATGCCGTGCAAGCGAGCAACCAGCTGCGGCCGTGGCTGCCCGCACTGCTCCTCCTCGGTGCGAACTCACCGTTCTTCGACGGTCACGACACCGGACACGCCAGCTGGCGCACGACCATGTGGGCCCGCTGGCCAGCCACCGGCATCCCACCCCACTTCCGCTCCACCAGCGAGTACGAAGCGCACGTGTCCCGGCTCGTGGAGACCGGGGTGATCCTCGACGCCGGCATGGTCTACTGGTACGTCCGGCCGTCCACGCACGCACCGACCGTCGAGGTCCGCGTCGCCGACGTACCGGCCACCGTCGAAGAGACCGTCCTCCAAGCCGCACTGACCCGCGCCCTCGTCACCACCGCACTGGAGTTAGGGCGACCAACGCCATGCGTTCCCAACGCGGTACTGCTCTCGGCGTGCCAGCAGGCCGCGCTGGCCGGCCTGGAAGGGCAGTGCCTCGACCCGTTCACCGGAAGTCCCGCGCCGGGCTGGGCTCTGGTGGACACGTTGTTGGCTCATGTCCGCCCGGCGCTGACGGTGCTCGGCGATCTGGACGTGGTGCTGAGGTGCCTGGCCTGGTTACGAGCACATGGCGGCGGCGCGGCCCGGCAACGCGCGGCGCTGCGCGCGCACGGAAACCTGCGTGCGGTCGTGGACTTCCTCGCGGCCGCGACCACCGGCGACCGGGCAAGCCCGGTCAGGACGTGAGCCGAGTTCTCACCCTGCCGAAGCACAGGTAGGCGATCGGGCCGACGAAGTTCACCGCGATGGCGAGTGCCCACAACGGTTTGCGCCCGTTGACCGCCTCCTGGGGCCGGCACGCCAGGTCGGTCCACGCTGCCGTGGCCAGCCCGATCTGAAGAGCGCTCGCGGCCACGAACACCCCACGCTGGTGCGGGCTCAAGTCGCGCCAATGCTTACGTGTCATGGTGTTCTCCCTTCATTCCCACCAATGCCGGCTGCGGCTGGTTCACCGTCGCCTGTCGTGCCAGTCCGGCTCCACCTTGGCCCATTCCGCTGTCCACGCCCGGTGCCGGCGCCGGTCGAGTGTGTGGTGCAGGCCCCAGCAGGCGAGCGCGAGCAGTCCGGCGACGGCGGCCCAGCCGCCCACGGCCACCAGCACACCCACCGCCGCCGCGTCGGCGGTGGACATCGGTGGATCCACGGAACTACCCGACTCGTCGAGCCAGACCGGAACCTCGGTGCCCGCCTTCATACCGTCCTCGGCGGGCACGAGGCCGGTCCGGACGGTCCCGTCCGGCAGCCGCCACCGGGCTCGCACGTCCGACTTGCCGCTGACGATCTCGCCGCCCGCGCCGAAGGTGACCGCCGGCGCGTCGTGGGTCAGGATCGCGACGGTCTCGTGCCGGGTGCTGGCCTGGTGTGCGCTGTCCTCGGCGAGGTCCGCATGGGTCACCGACCCCAGTGTCAGCATGACCGGCACCAGCATCAGCGCGAGCAGCACGGACAGCAGCATCGCTGTGCCCTCCACGCGGTCGACGCCGCGCGCGAGCGGGTTCCCGCCCGGTCGCAGCAGTCGAACCAACCGCACGGCACGCGCCGGTGGCGGGGTCATGGTCGCCCCCGTTGGGGTGCGGCTCGATGCCCGGGACCGGCGGCTCGGTCGGCCATCCGGGCGTCCAGTTCGTCGAGCTCCTCTTGTGTCATGACATGAGCGTCCGGCCCTGGAAACACCAGCCCTTTCCGGCCGGTGTCCAGCCACCGCACGGTGAACGGCGGCGCACCGTCCGGAGAGCTGACCTCCTCGATCCGGGCGCGACGAGCTGACTGATCGGTCCCGGCGATCTCCACGATCAACCAGTCACCCGGTTTTGCATGCATGGCCTGGCCCCTTTCCGAGAACCTCGCGAAGCATCAGCCGATCACGGCTCGAGTTGTTCAGGGATGGAGTCCTCCGGCCCGTCGGGTTGTTCGGTCTTGCCGTCCTCGTCGTAGACCTTGACCCAGTCGACGGTCGGGAACTGCTTGAGAGTCGGCATGATCTCCGAGGCGATCGTGATCACCGCCGACCCGTCGCTGCTGATCGGCCCGAGCAGCCGGACGTGCGCGACCTTCCACTCACTGACACGCAGGTCGGTGAACCCGGTGGCGTGGCTGTCGACGAACACCAGACCACGTCCCCGTTCGGCCTCGTTCGGCCCCTTGAACAGTTCCTGGAGCGCCGCACCGGCCACCGTCGGCTTGGTGAGGCGCCGTTCGACCGCGGTTACCGGTGGGTCGATCCCGGCCGCGATCTTGTGGCGGTCACCGAAGAAGACCTCACCGCAATACCACGGGTTCCTGCCGGCGTGCGCTACGTCGACCACCAACCGGTTGCCGGACAACGCGAAAGCCCGGAACGGCGCCGGGTCGTCCGCGGGGTCGACGGCGATCCCGAACGACAGCACTCCCTCGAAGTCGCCGGCCAGCTTCACGTGCTTGATCCGGCCCAGGCCCGGGCGCAGGTCGAGATCGCCGGGCAGCACGGTGGTGTCACCGTTCTCGTGCGCCGCCGCCCACCGCATCGCGACCAGCAACTTCGCACCGAGCAACATCGGCAACGGCTCACCGGACGGGTCCTGGACGATCCGCTCGACGTAACCGACTGAGAACCCCGGCGTCGAGGTGCTGTCCCGGAAGTCGAAGACGACCCGGTCGTACCCCTCGTCCGGGTGGCCGCCTGCCCGGACGTCAGCGAGGATCGCCGTAGGAATGTTCTCCGGCGGCAGTCCCTCGATCACCGGTGATGTGCACTGCTGTGTCATCGCTCCTCCAACTCCTTCCGCACCTCCACCATCACGCGGGCCACTCCGGGTGGTGAGAGTCGAACGCACCTCGTGCCGTGCCGAAGTACCCGACGCACGGGGGGCGTTAGGGCCGCACACACGGAGGCCCAACGATCGTGCGTGTCAGGACCAAAGCACTTGTCGGACCGCGACTTCGGCACGGCAGGCTTGTTGTCGCAGGAGGAAAGGGGGCCGCACGATGACACGCAGGGGGCGGCGTCCGGCCAACTCCCAGACCCGGGCGGCGGTGATGGGGGCCGCGCGGGAGACTTTCGCGGCGCGGGGCTATCTCGGCGCGACGATCCGGCAGATCGCCGCGACGGCCGGGGTGGATCCGTCCCTGGTGCTCTACTTCTTCGGCTCGAAGGACCAGCTGTTCCGTACTGTGCTGACCAGCTCGGTGGACGGGCGGCAGCTGCTGTCGCAACTGTTCGATGGGCCGGCGGACGAACTCGGGCAGCGGCTGGTGACGCGGTTCCTGCGGTTGTGGGAAGGCGATGCCGGCGCGACCGCGAGCGCGTTGCTGCGCACAGCGGTCACCGAGCAGCGGTTCGGGACGTTGGTGCGTGAACACATCGCACCGGCGGTGACCACCACGCTGGTGGAGCGGGTAGGCGTGGATCCAGCACAGGCATCGGTGCGGGCAGCCCTCCTGGCCTCACAGCTGTCTGGCCTGGTCCTCGCCCGGTACCTGTTGCGCATCGAGCCGATCGCCAGCGCGACCATCGACTGGGTGGCGGCGGCCATCGGACCAACCATCCAGCGCTACCTCACCGGTGCACTACCCACACCACCCGCCACGGCACCACCCGTCCTGAACACTGGTTAGCTCTCAGACGGCGAACCAGCTCAGCCGGCAGCGGCGGTCAGCGGACGCAGGTAGTCGACGAACCACGTGGCGGCGAGGTCACCCACTCGCTGGCGGGTGGCTGGCCCGCCGATGGGATAGGTGGCTCCGGGCACCGTCTCCAGTTCGGCCACGCCCCGCAACGCGCACTGGGCCCGGATGTTCGCGGCCCGGATCGCGGTGTCGCGGGTGCCGATGATGAGCAGTGTCGGCGTGGCCACCTGGGGCAGCCAGCCGGTCGCCGGGTCGGGGTAGCCACCGCAGGAGACGATCGCGTCGGCCAGCTTCGTTTCCGCGGCGGCCACGAACGCCGCGGCGACTCCGGTTCCGACACCGAAGTAGCCGATCGGGAGGTGGCCCAGTTCCGGTCTCTTGGCGACCCACCGGGTCACCGTGATGAGCCGGTCGGCGAGCAACCGAACGTCTCGGGCCGCGCGCGGCCGTGTCGCTTCGCGTTCGGTGAGCAGGTCCACGAGCAGTGTGCCGAGCCCTGCCTCCCCCAGACGTGTGGCGAGGGTCCTGCGCTCGGGGCTGCGCCGGCCGTCACTTGGACCGTGCGCGAAGATGATCAGGCCCATCGCGCCCACCGGCACCGCGAGGTTACCCATCAGCGGCCCTTCATCGCCGTCGCGCACGGCGATCTCGCAGGCCAGGTCGGGCTGCAGGCCCGCAGCCACGGACAGCAGCCGGCGTACCTTGTTGTCGCTGACCGGGCGGAAGTCACGGTAGCCGCGCCCGACAGCTTGCCGTGTCGACACCTGCTCGAGGCGGGCCACGTCCTCGACATGGCGGCGCAGGGCCGGCAGCGCGTTCACGGCCACGACCGGGGAGGCCAGCACGACACGCGCCGCACCGCGCCGGCGCAGGACGTCGACCGCCGCGTGCACGGTCAATGCGTTGGCCGTCCCGTCGTCGACGAGAACCACCACGCGGCCGAGCACCGGCGGGGAGGGCAGGCCGTTGCGCAACCGTCCGACCTGCCCGGTCATTGCCGCCGTGGCACGATTCGCCTCGGCGTTCAACCAGGATTTCGCGATGCTGAGCTGCTTCACCAGGCGCTGGTTCAGCACCACAACGCGGCATTCGCCGACCGCGCCGACGATGACTCCCGGCTGTAACGGCGCACCCAGTGTGCGCACCCCTACGACATCGAGCGGCGCCCCGAGCCGCTGCGCGACCTCGAACGCCACCGGAACACCGCCCGGCGGAACAGCGGCCACCACGGGTCGTGGCAGACGCAGGAACCCCACCCGGTCGGCCAACTGGCGACCGGCGTCACCTCGGTCAGTGAACCGCACGAAGGATCACCGCCTTCCCGTCTTCCTCCAGCCTTACCCGGCGTAACTCCCGGCTCCAGAGGCACAAGGACCCTGTCCACCACGACGAAAGTCTCCGTAACGTCGCTGAACGGAGCTTGCGGAGCAAATCTGTCGCGGTCAGAGCAGGGCTCGCAGGTTCAGACCGGTCCGAAGGTCCGATCCGGACCAGGCCCTTGGGCTCTGGTCCGGATTTGGCGCGCAGGACAAGGTCGTGCTGCCGGCCCGGAGGCGAGCGCGATCCGGAAGATCCAGGGTCCTCGGGGAATGCTCTCTGGTGCGGCGAGCTCTCGCCTCCGGGGACGGTCCACACCGCACGCCCGGTCGGACCGGAGTCCTACGCCCCGCCACTCGGAGACCAAATGCTCTGCTAGTAGCCGGTGTGGGAGGCAGATCCTCGGTCGTGCCAGGGGAAACCTGGTGACCCGCCCGGGGGCGCGGAGTTCGGTTTCGGTGGCTCGCGTGCCAAGGTTTGACCTACCGTCACAAGACGGGAAACCCGTCGCCCTCGGGCGAGCCGCGACCGTCCACTAAGGAGGGTTTCGGATGGGTAGGCGCACTCATCGCCGGCAGAGAGGTGCGAGGGCCGTGGCGGCTGCTCGGGCCGGCCGGCCCGGCCGTACCGGTATCGTGCTGGGGCTCGTGATCGTGCTGGTGCTGGCCGTGGTGGTGATCGGCGGCGCCCTGTGGGTGACCGCACATAAGACGGCGGAGTCGTCCGGGCCCATCCCGGCGGTCACGTCCGCGCCGGACGGTCTGGCGGTGTCGCTGGACCGGGACACCGCCACCGCAGTCGTCGGCCGGGCGTCGGCCGTGACGATGGACGTCTACGAGGACTTCCTGTGCCCGGCGTGCCAGCAGTTCGAGCAGTCCTACGGCAAGCAGATGGCGGCGAAGCTGACCTCGGGTGCGATCCAGGTCCGCTACCACCTGGTCAACCTGCTGGACGACCGCTCCGACCCACCCGGCTACTCGCTGCGGGCCGCGAACGCCGCGCTCGTTGCGGCCGATGTCGCGCCAGAGAAGTTCCTGAACTTCTACCGCAGCCTGCTCACGGCACAACCCAAGGAAGGCGCTCAGGGCTACGACACCGGACAACTGGTGGAGCTTGGCCGGCGGTTAGGGATCAACGACGCACGGTTCGCCGAGAAGATCGCGTCCGGCGCCTACGACCGGGCGATTCACGACAGTTTGGCCACCGCGATGGCCGACCCCGCCTTGCAGCGCCCCGCCGTTGGCGGGATGTCGTTCGGCACGCCCACGGTCGCCGTCAACGGCACAGTGGTCGACATCGGTGCTCCCGACTGGCTGGACCAACTGACTATCGACAGCCAACCCGTCCAGTAGTGCACGAGCCGGATCACTGGGAGGACAGGGTTGTGACAGTAAACATCCTGATCGGCAGAACCGTGCACGTTCCCGTCCGGCTGCACTGGTCGGTGCTGGGGACCGGCGCGCTGGTGGTGGTCATCGCGGTCGTGGCCGTACCGACGACCGCTGATGGCTACCCAGTCGTGGCTTACTGGGTAGCCGGGGTCGTGATGGCGGTGTTGTTCGCGGCTTCCATGCTGGCGCACGAGTTGGCGCACGTCGCCGTTGCGCGGCACTGGGACGTTCGGACCAGGCGGGTCACCCTGTGGTTCGGCGGCGGGATCACCGACCTCGCGGCCACCCCGCGCAGCGCGAAGGCGGAGTTCCTCATCTCCGCGGCCGGGCCCGCGGCAACTCTGGGAATCGGCACGCTGTTGCTCACGATCGCTGGTGTCGCCGCCGAGTTCGGGCTCGCGCCGATCGTGGTGGCCGCGCTGGCGTGGCTGGCCGTGATCCACGGCCTGGTCGTGCTGGAGAACTTGCTGCCCGGTGTGTCGGCGGACGGCGGGCAGATGCTCTACGCGGCACCGCGGCACCGCCTCGACGCCGAACGTGCCACGACCATCGTGGTTCGGGTGTGCCGGGTGCTCGGCGGCCTCGTGGTCGGCGCGGGCATCGTCGTGGGGTTCACCGCCGACGTCGTGGGCGGGCTGATCGTGGCCGCGATCGGCGTGTTCCTGATCAGCGACAGCAACCGCGCGCGACTGGCGGACGACTCGATCGTGCGTAGGTGACACGAACGGTTCTCAACAGCGTCAACCCACCCAGTCCAGGAGCCGGTCCCGCTCGGACTCCCGCAACCGTGTGAGCCCCGTGCGCTCGAGCCGACGCACCCGCTCTCGGCTGACGCGCAGTTCGGCGGACACGTCCTCCAGCGTGTGGTAGTGACCGTCCCGCAAGCCGTAGCGCCGGGCGATCACCCGAGCCTGCTCAGGCGGCAGGTGCGCGACGGCGGTACGCACGTCCTCGGCGAGTGCCTGCCGTTCGGCGGCCTCAGGGGCCGACGGTGCCGTGATGTCCTCGAAGAGGTCCCCGATGCGCGTGTCCGCGTCGTCCCCAACGAGCCTGTCCAGGCTCATCGCGTCTCGGCCGGCCCGCCGCAACTCGATGACCCGCGGCACGGACATGCCGGCCTCCGCGGCGAGTTCCTCGATCTCCGATGCCCGTCCCAGGCGCACGGTCAGCTGCCGATCGGCACTGCGCAGCCGGTCCAGTTCCGCCACGATATGGACCGGGAGCCGGACTACCCGCGCCTGGTTGGCGGCGCCCCGTTGCAGAGCCTGCCGGATCCACCACGCCGCGTAGGTGGAGAACTTGCATCCCTTGGTGTAGTCGAACTTCTCCACCGCCCGCATCAGCCCGATGTTGCCTTCCTGGACCGCGTCCATCAGCGGCATCCCCCGGCGGACGCACCTCCTGGCGACGGTCACCACCAGCCGCAGGTTGGCCCGGATCAGGTGTTCCCTGGCCCGGTGACCGTCGTGGGCGAGCACCTCCAGGTCTCGCCGCCGGCCCTCCTCCAGACACCGCTCTCCGGCGTCCGCGGCGCGCAGCAGTTCCTCCGCGTAGACCCCGGCCTCGATGCGCTTGGCCAGTTCCACCTCCTCCGCCGCCGTGAGCAACGGAACCGCCCCGATCTGGCGCAGGTAGAGCCGCACCAGATCGAGACCACTGCCGCGGACACCTCGGTCGGGCCCTCTCGGCCCACGATCCGCTTGAGGGCAAGGGAGCCGCGTCACCGAACTGGTAACCACCTCGACCACCGGTCTACAGGTATCGCGATACGGCGGACACGGGGCGTCGTGGCGTGGGTAGCGCCACGCTGCTGTAGCCGAACCGCAGCACCACCTGAGGCTGACCGGTCGCGGCCACCAGATTCCGGAGGGCACGCCCGGTCTCGGCCACCTCGACGGGCTGGGACAAGAACGCGGCACGCACGTCCCACGACGTGGCCGTCAGCAGGACGCACTGCAGGGCCTGGCCGGCCCGAAGCAGGTCCTCGTCACTGTTGGTGTGCGTGGTCAGCACACCGACCAGCGGGAGCGGCCGGCGGGTTCGGCCGGCGTCGCCGTTCGTCCTCAATGGACCGACCGCGAACAGGCCGTCGGTCGACGGTCGTGGGCCGCCCACTTCGATCGGCACACCCTCGTCGCGTTCACCGAGACGTGTCGTCCAGCGCGCGAGTTCGGTACGGAACCCGGCATTCCGCCGCTGGGCTTCGTCCGCCCCGCTGACCAGGCCGGCGAGGGCATCCAGTTGGGCGGGCTCGTCCAGCGTCACGAGCTGTCCGCCTTCTTCCCGCGCCGCGTACACCAGTTCGTTCCGGATCTCGTCGGACACGGGTCGGTCGGTGAAGGTGTATCGGTTGGTGTGCCGGAACTCCACCGCCGCGGCCAGCAAGAGGTCCTCCGCGGTGGGTTCATACGGTTGACCGGTGACCCGTACCGTGGCCTGCAGGTCGGGATTCTCCGTGGCCGGCTTCAGCTCCGTTGTCGTTGTCAGTCGAGCCGAACGCAGGGCCGCGCGGATGTTGAACAGCGCCGCGCCGCACGCGATCCGGGCTTCCTTGCCGTCCGGGTCAACGACCTGTAGCACGCGGGACCGGTCAAGTAGAACATCGATCCGACCGGGACACACCTCGAACCGCCACGGCTGGCTGTTGTGCGGAGATGGTGCTCGGATGGCCGCGGCCAGTGCCGTGTCAGTCGCTTCCCTGAGGAGTTCACTGTGTCCGGTGGTCATGGTGTGCTGCCGTACTTCGCGAGGAGTGTCTGGATCTCGGTCCTGCCGTTCAGCTTCAGCACCAGCGGGACCTCGCCGGCGAAGTCCCAGTAGAACTTCTCCGCGAGTCCGGCGTGCAGCACGATTCCGTTGAATCCCTCGTCCACCGCGAACTTGATGACGTACCTGGGATCGGCTGCGGCGGGACTGACGAAGAAGTCCCTCGGCCCGTGCTCGAGACCCTGGTCGTACTGGAGCAGAAGAGCGGTCCCGTTACGCTGCCCGTGCTCGTGAAGAAGCCGGTGCAGCCTGCCTCTCTTTCCCGTGTCGAGCCCGCGTTCGCCGAGCGTCGCCCGTACCGGCATCGCATGTCCCTTCTTGCTTCGATCTGCCCGACTCCACCCTCTCTCGGGAGAACCAGATCGCCAAGATCGGCAGGTCTCCATTTCCCGAGACCTTCATCCTCGTCGTGTTCGGCACAGTGCGGACCAAAGGCACTGACAGATCGGGACGAACGCCTTCCCTCTGTGCGCGGCCCCACCGTCACGGCACATCTCCCCGACCAAGATTGGACAATCCCGAGTTCCACCGCAGATATGCCAGCCAATCCAGATAGATCACCACGACGATCGAAGTCCACAAAGGCCGGTATGCTCGCGCCTCCTCCGGTGGACGACGCGCCAGGTCGATCACGGCGACAGCGGCCAACGCGGTCGGCATCCAGCCGGCCCTCACGAAAGCCGCATCCCGGACAGCCATCACGTTCCCCTGCTGTGCTCGAGACTCCTGTTCTACATCTCCACTATCACGCGGATCGACTCCGGCGGTGAGAGTCGAACGCAGGCTTGTCTCATGCTCGATGCTCCCGACAGCCACTGACTTTCGTCCCATGCACAACGGTCTTTGGACCCTGTGCGGACGGACCTCTCGACCACGGCACCACGGGCCACACCGCGAATAGCGTCAATACTGACGAGGAGGTGTGATGGGACTGCAGGTGTTCCTGGTCCACGGCGACGAACTGGTGCGACGCGGAGTGGCCCAACTTCTTGACGACGAACCGAGCTTGGCGGTCGTCGGCCAGACCGCGTCCGTCGCCGACGCCCTGGAACGGGTGTCGGCGAGCGCCGCCGACGTGGCCGTGCTCGGCACCAGGCTGCCCGACGGCGACGGGATCGAGCTGTGCCGTGTCCTGTGCACGAAACTGCCTGGCCTGCGCTGCCTCATGCTGACCCCGAACGGCGACGGCTCGGCCCTGTTCGACGCGATCATGGCCGGAGCGTCGGCGTTCCTGCCCCAGCAGACCAGCGGCGCGGACCTGATCGAGGCGATCCGCACGATCGGCCCGGGCGGGTCGCTGCTCGACGCCCGCACCGCCACCGCGTTCTGTGCGCGCATCCGGGAAGAACGCCAACACACCGACCCCCTCGCGGCACTGTCCGAACAGGAACGGGCCGTGTTCGAGCTGATCGGCGAAGGACTGACCAACCGGCAGATCGGCGAGCAGATGTCCCGCGCCGAGAAGACCGTGAAGAACTACGTGTCACACGTCCTGGCCAAGCTCGGCCTGCAACGGCGGACCCAGGCCGCTCTCCTCGCCGCGCACCTGCACTCATCGGATCGTGTCGAGGAGGCGACCAATGCCCATCCGAGTGTTCGTGGTCGACGACCACGAGATCGTCCGGCGCGGTGTCGCTGACCTCATCGCGCACGAGCCGGACCTGGAGTTCGTCGGGGAGGCGTCCTCGGCGGACGAGGCGCTGGCCCGTGTCCCGCACGGCGACGTCGACGTCGTCGTGCTCGACGTGCGGATGTCCGGCGGCGATGGCGTGACACTCTGCCGGCAGTTGCGGTCACGGCTGCCCGAGGTGCGCTGTCTGGTACTGACCTTCTACCCCGACGAGGAGGCGCTGCTGGCCGCGATCACGGCGGGTGCGTCAGGGTTCGTGCTCAAGAGCGCACGTGGCAGCGAGTTGCTCGACGCGGTGCGCACGGTCGCCCGTGGCCGGTCTCTGATCGACCGCCGAACCGCGGTGGCACTGCTACAGCGGCTCGACCAGGAGCGTGAAACCAAGGAGCCCCTGGCCGTGCTGACCGAACACGAACGCGATGTGTTCGGTCTGATCGGCGAGGGACTGACCAACCGGGAGATCGGCGACAGGCTGTGCCTCACCGAGAAGACCGTGAAGAACTACGTGTCGCACCTGCTGGCCAAGCTGGGGATGCGACGGCGGACACAGGTAGCGGTGCTGTCGGCTCGGCTGCATGCCCAGGACGAGCGCCGGGCCGAGCTCTCACATCGACTCGACGCTTCCGACATGCCTCATGCCGGGTCTGTGTAGAGCGCGTCGATCTCGTGCGCGAAGGTCGTGACGACGTAGTCACGGCGCACTTTCTCGGTGGGGGTCAGTTCGGCGCCGACCAGGAAGTCCACCGGCACGATGCGGAACCGTTTGATGGCTTCGGCGTGCGACACGGCACGGTTGGCGTCGTCGACAGCGGCCTGGATAGCCGTCAACAGCTCGGGGTGGCCGCGGAGTTCCGCGATGGTGGCGTCGGGATCGATGTGGTGCTCACGCTTCCACTCAGCCAAGGCGTCCCGATCCAGAGTGACAAGTGCGCCGATGTACGGCCGCCGGTCGCCGACGACGACGCACTGGTCGACCAGCCAGTGCTGGCGCACCGTGTCCTCAAGGACCGCCGGGGCGACGTTCTTGCCGGACGCGGTGACGATCACGTCCTTCTTGCGGCCGGTGATGGTCAGGAACCCGTCGATGTCCAACTCGCCGAGGTCACCGGTGCGCAGCCACCCGTCGTCGAGAGCGACCCGGGTTTCCTGGACGTTGTGCCAGTAGCCGCCGAAGACAGAGCTGCCGGACACGAGAACCTCACCGTCGGTGGAGATCCGCACCGTGCAGCCCGGGACGGGACGCCCCACCGAACCGATCCGCTGTGCGGCCGGCAGGTTCAACGTGACCCCCGCCGTCGCCTCCGTCAACCCGTAACCCTCCAACACCGGCACCCCGATGCCACGCAGGAAGTGACCGAGCCGCGCGGACAGCGGCGCTCCCCCACACACCGCACAGGCGAGCCGACCACCGAACGCGGCACGCAGCCTGCGGTAGACGAGCCGGTCCCACAGCCGTCGTCTGGCTCTCAGCCAGCGTGAGGGCCGGCCGTGGTCGAGGGCGCGGCTGTACTCGACGGCCGTGTTCTCGGCGGCCCGGAACAGGCGAGCACGTCCGCTGGCCGCCGCCGTGCGCCGGGCGGCGTTGGTGAACTTCTCGAACACCCGCGGCACTGCCAGCACCAGCGTCGGCCGGAACGACTCAAGCTCCGCGGCCACGGTCTTCACGTCACTCGTGTGCGCGGTCATGGCACCGTTGTGGATCGCGGTGAGCTGCACCATCCTGGCGAAGATGTGTGCCAGCGGCAGGAACAGCAGTAGCGAGGTGTGCTCGCCGAGCACGTGCTCCCTGATGCCGTCGGCGAGCGCGAGGTTGCGTACCTCGGCGAGCAGGTTGCCGTGGCGCAGCAGGCAACCCTTGGGCCGCCCGGTCGTGCCGGAGGTGTAGACGATCGTCGCAGGCGACTCGGCGGTCACACCACGCCGCCGCCGCTCGATGGCATCGGTTGAGACCCGTTCGCCGTTGTGCGCCAGCGTGTCCAGGTCACCGCCCTCGATCTGCCACACCTGGCGAAGAGGCTCAGGGGCCGCTTGTTCGACCAGTGCTCGGCAGCGCTCGTTCTCCACGATCGCCGCAACCGCCTCCGAGTCGGAGAGGATCCAGGACACCTGAGCCGCCGACGAGGTCTCATAGACAGGCACACTGACCGCGCCCGCGGTCCAGATCGCCAGGTCGCACAACACCCACTCGTAGCTGGTGCCCGACATCACCGCGACCCGATCACCCGGCTCCACCCCGGCAGCGATCAGGCCCCCGGCCAGCGCGGTGACCTGCCCGGCGAACTCCGCCCAGGTCACCGTGCGCCACTCGCCATCGACCTCGCGGGCGAACGCCGGCCGGTCCGGTGACAGCGTGGCGCGAGCGACGACGTCATCGGTCGCGTTCGCCGCCGGATCGATCACATACCTCGACGGGGTGGACGACTCACACACCCCGAACGGACTGGTCATACACCTCAGCAAAGACCCCGGTCCCGGAACCGGCCACCACCCTCCTTCCTCAACAGCAAGAGCCCTTCGTCCCTACCGTCCCCACTCGGCGGGAGCGGACGTTCGAGGTGAAAAGGGAGGAGGTGCTCAGGACGGCGCACGACTACTACGAGGTGCTGGGCATCCCCCACGACGCCGACACCACGACGATCAAACTGCCTTCCGCGACCTGGCCAGGAAACACCACCCCGACCGAAGCCGTGGACGTGCCGCCGAGCAACGGCTTCAAGCAGATCGCCGAGGCATACGCGGTGCTGTCGCACCCGACCAAACGCGCGGACTACGACTACGGCGGGCTGCCCGGCCGGTCCTGGGAAGACCTCTTCGGCCGGATTGAGTTCGGCAGGTCGAGGTTCGACATCGCCGACAACCTGAGGGCTCACACAGTCCGGCACGCCGCGCTGCCCCGCCGCGTGTGCGCGGTGGTTGTCGGGGCGGTCATGGTCGGGGTGGTGGGACAACGGCCACGGGGCAGGCGGCGTGGTGGATCAGGGCCTGGCTGGTGGCTCCCAGCAGCAGACCGCGGAACCCGCCGCGACCGCGGGACCCGACCACGACCAACTGGGCCCTCTTGGCGTGGTCAAGCAGAATGTGGGCCGGACGGTCACGGGCCACGACCTGCTCGACCGGCACGTCCGGATACCGTGCCCGGTACTCGGCCAGCCGCTGGCTCAGCACCGTCGACTCCTGGTCCTGAATCGACCGCCAGTCCGCCGTCAGCTCCCAGACGGTCGCGAGGGGCAGGTCGCTCCAGGCGTGCACAGCCACCAGAGGCACATTCCGGCTGACGCGGCCTGGAAAGCGAAAAGAATCGCCGCCTGACTGGTCGGTGACCCGTCCACGCCGACCACCACCGGACCGTCCTGCCGAGGTTCGGCATGTGGGTCTGCTCCTCGCACGACCACGACCGGGCAGTGCCCGTGGGTGGCGACCGCCACCGCGATCGACCCGACCACCAAGCCGCTGAACCCACCCAACCCTCGCGAACCGAGCACCACCAACTCGGCCGAGGCCGACCGCCCGATCAACTGCGCTGCTGCCCAGCCGCTGCTCAGCTCAGCGCTCACCACCACATCGGGTGCGGTTTCCTTGGCTGCCGCAGCAGCCTCCACGAGCCACTCGCGGCCCTGCTCGGCCAGCGCGTCCTGATAGGGGCGCAGCGTCGCCGCGTGCGGCACGGCAACGGGAACCAGTGGCCACGCGTGCACGATCACCAGCGGCGCATCACGGCGGGTCGCCTCACGTGCGGCCCAACGCACGGCCTGTGTTGCCGAGGTCGACCCGTCCATGCCGACCACGACCGGCCGAGTCGCAACATTCGCCATCAGACCTCTCCTCACGTCTGTCCGGCAACAACGGCTCCATCACGGAATGTCGGCGGTGCTCGTCGCGGACACCGTCCACCGATTTGCCCGACTTGTCCTGATCGTGCATGTCTGGTGTCAGCTCGGAGAAGGGACCGATGTCCCTCAACCGGTGGGTCTTTCGGCTCCCACCTCATGACGTGCCGCCTGCTCGACGACGACTCATGACGGGAGTACTCCCGGAGTGCTCCGTGGATCGGTGGGAGCCCTGCCCGATCTTCTGCTCGTCGCGGCTGATCAACGCGGTGCGTCATGATCGAGGTCCATCCCGTGACCGGGGTCGTGATCTGTGCTGAGCAGGTCGCGTAGTGCATCCGAGGTCGCGGTTGCGGCGGTGGCGAAGGGTTCGAGGACGGTGTCGGCGCCGGCGGCGCGGAGTTGGTCGGCGTCGTGGCGGGTGTGCGCGGTGAGCGCGACTGTGCCGTCGTAGTGGTGGTGGCGCAGGTTGTGCAGCAGTGTCAGGTTGGTCTCTCGCGTGGGAATCGTGCTGATCACGTACCGGGCGTGGGTCAGGGGTAGGGCTTCCAGGAGGTGGATGTCCTCGGCGCTGCCGAACACGGTGTTCATCCCCTCGCGGGCGGCGGTCGCGACGGTGTGGGGGTCGAAGTCCACCGCGAGGACGCCGTGCCTGGTCTGGGTGAGCCGGTCGGCCAGGTGGCTGCCGAAACGGCCGAGCCCGTAAAGGATCACATCGACATCCGCGTTCTGGCCGGGAGGTTCTTCGGGCTTGGGTCGGGCGCGCTCGAACACGGTGAGCCAGCGGTGGATGCGCTGGTAGATCTGGTGGGAGTACATGATCAGGTAGGTCGAGCCGCGATGGTGATCAGGCCGACGACGGTGATCAGGCTGACGGTGGCGTTGGTGATGTGGCCGAGGCTGAGTCCGAGCGCGGCGAGGATGAGGGAGAACTCGGAGATCTGGGCGACGGTGAGTCCGGCGAGGAAGCCCACACGGACCGGGTAGCGCAGGGCGGCCATGATGAGGATGACGATGAGCGGGTTGCCGACGAGCACGAAGGCGGAGAAGACGGCGCCTTCGGTGATCTGCTGGGCGGCGTTGGTGAACTCCAGTTTGGCGCCCAGGTCGAGGAAGAAGAACAGCAGCAGGAAATCGCGCAGGCTGACCAGCCGGGCGCCCAACGCGTCGCGGTAGGCGGTGGGTGCGAGGGACACGCCGGCCAGGAACGCGCCGACCTCGGAGCTGAAACCGAGCCATTCGCTGAACGCGGCGATCGAGACGGCGTAGGTGACGCCGAACAGGACGAGGAGTTCCTGGGATCGGGCGATGTGGTGCAGCAGCCACGGCAGGACGTAGCGCATGAGCAGACCGATACCGGCGAGCAGGCCGAGTCCTTTGCCGAGCATCAGGGTGATGCTGAGGGTGAGGTTGTCGCTGGTGGGTTGCCCGAACGCGGTGAGCGCGATCATCACCAGGACCACGACGATGTCCTGGACGATCAGGAAGCCGACGGCGATGCGTCCGTGGAGCTGGTCGAGTTCGCGTTTGTCGGACAGCAGTTTGACGATGATGATCGTGGAGGAGAAGGTGAGGGCGACCGCGACGTAGAGCGCGGTGACGCTGTCCATGCCGAACGCGATCGCGATCAGGTAGCCGAACACCGAGGTGAACACGACCTGGCCGAGGCCGGTGGCCAGCGCGACGGGCCCGGTGCTGCGGATCAGGTGCAGGTCCAGGCGCAGTCCGACGAGGAACAGCAGGATCGCGATGCCCATCCGGGCCAGCAGTTCGATGGTGCTGTCGGCGTCGACCCAGCCGATGCCGACCGGGCCGACCAGGATGCCGACGCCGATGAACGCGACGATCAGCGGCTGCCGCAGCCGCACGGCCAGCAGCCCGGCCGCGGCGGCGATGGCCAGGATGACCGCGACGAGCGGGAACGCGTGCAGCTCCACGGTCAGCCCTCCCCGGCGACCGGTACGACGAGCACATCCGGTGCAGCGTCCCGAAGCACATGTTGGGCAACGCTGCCGAGCAGGGCGTAACCCAGCGAAGAGCGGCCTCCGGTGCCGAGGGCGACCAGATCGGCGGCATGGTGGCGGCTCAGCTCCGGCAGCCGCGTCTGCGGACGCCCGAACTCGATCACCACCCGTGCCGCCGCTGGTGTCAGCTCGCTGGCCACGTTCTCGATGTCGCCCCGGACCTGCTCGATGCTGGCCTCACGCAGCTGGGCCAGGAGTTCCTCGCTGGCACCGTGCATGCGCATCAGCGTCTCGCCGACCACGACAGCGACGTGTACGACGATGTGGTTCGCGTATGGCCTCGGCCGAGACGGGGGTGCTGTCGACGGCGAGCACGACCGTGCGGTACGCCCCCTCGGGTGGATTCTTGACCACCAGGACCGGTACCTGGCTCGCCCGCGCCAGGTTGTCGGGGGTGCTGGCCAGCAGCGGGTTGGTCAGCCGGTGGCCGCCGTGCGGGCCGACGATGAGCAGGTCCGCGCCACGATCAGTCATCTCCGCGAGGATCTCGTGGACCACGGTCCCGTGGCGGACGACGGCCTCCGCGACCGCGAGATGGGCGAACCGGTCGAGACGAGAGAGTAGGCACGCGTGGGCGAACTCGGTCAGCTCCGTGGCCAGCCCGGCGGGTAGCACGTGCAGGGCGGTCAGGTGAGCGTTGTGCTGTGCGGCGAGTTGCGCGGCCCTGTGCTCGGCCAGGCCCGTCTGCTCGGAGAGATCGGTCGCGACCAGCATCCGGCGCGGTGGTGCGATGGCCATCGGCGTCACGCTCCTTTCCCGTCGGCGGGGGCCCGGTCTCCCTGTCCGGTGTTCTCGGCCGGGGGTCGGGTCTGCCGCACTCGCAGGTGGGTGCCGCTGTGCAGGGTGTGTGTCTCGTCGTCGACGGTGATGATGATCGGTGCGGCGGCGCCGGGCCGGGCGTGGATGTCGACGAGATCGTGGGTGAGGTGGAACCGGAGCCAGTGGCCGCGGTAGCGCAGGTCGAAGTCGAGCTGGGTGAGTGCGTCGGGGAGCCGGGGGTGTAGGCGGAGGGTGTCGCCTCGGGTTTCCAGGCCGGTGTAGCAGCGCTGGAGGATGTCGGCGGTGGCGGCCATGGCGCCGAGGTGGATGCCCTCGCGGGTGGTGCCGTTCTGGGTGTCGGCCAGGTCGGCGTCGAGTGCTTCGCGCAGCAGCCGCCAGGACGCGGGGCGGTCGCGGCGGGACAGCACCCAGGCATGCACGACGCGGCTGAGCGTCGAGCCATGGGTGGTGCGGGCGAGGTAGTGGGCCACGGTGTCCGGGATGGTGGCCGGGTCGAAGTCGTGGCCGAGGCGGTGCAGGATCTCGGTGAGTTCGTCGGCGCTGAGCAGGTAGAACAGCATGAGCACGTCGGCCTGTTTGGACGCCTGGTAGCGGTTGGTGGTGTCGTTCTCCGCCTCCAGGACCAGGTCGAGGCGGCCGATGTCGCCGTAGCGGGCGCGGTAGGCGTCCCAGTCCAGTTCGTCCAGGTCGCCGTAGCCGTCGAACTGGGCGAGCAGCCCGCTGGACAGGAACGGCACGTGCAACCTGCGGCTGAGGTGGTCCCAGTGCCGCAGTTCGGTGTCGGTGACGCCCAGGCGTAGCCACAGGTCTTCGGTGTGGTGCCCGCCCAGCACCTCGTGGGCGTCGAGGACTCGGGCCAGTACCCAGGAGGTCATGACCGCGATGTAGGCGTTGTCGTCCACTCCGGCGCCAGGCCGGTCGGGGTAGCCGTCGTGGAACTCGTCGGGCCCCATCACCCCGCGCAGGTGGTAGCGGTCGGCCACCGGGTCGTGCTCGGCGATCGCGGCCCAGAACCGGGCGATCTCGACCAGCAGCTCCGCGCCGTAGGCGGCCAGGAAATCGATGTCGCCGGTGACCTGGTAGTAGTGCCAGACGTTGTAGGCAACCGCCAGGTTGACGTGGTACTGCCGCCGTGAGTTGTCGGCCATCCAACGCCGCGAGCGGGGGTTGTAGAAATACTCGGGGGTTTCCTCCCGGCCGTCGCTGCCGCTCTGCCACGGGAACAACGCACCCGCCGCACCAGCGAGGCGGGCCAGCCGGCGGGCCTGCGGCAGCCGTCGGTACCGGTACAGCAGCAGCGCACGGGTCAGTTCCGGGACACGCAGGTTCAGCAGCGGGAAAATGAACAGCTCGTCCCAGAAGACGTGTCCGCGGTAGCCCTCGCCGTGCAGGCCCCGCGCGGGCACGCCGGCATCCAGGTCGGCGGTGTGCCGGGACAGCGTCTGCGCGACGTGGAACAGGTGGACGTTGACCGCGCGCCGCGCGCCGATCTCCTCTCCGCTGCGGAGGTCGGCGTCGAAGGACAGGGGCAGCAGCTGCCACAGGTGTTCCCACGCCAGCATGTGCGCCGCGCGCAGCGCGGGGACATCGGGAGCGTCGGCCAGCTCCTTCCTGGCGGCGTCCACCGGTTCGGAGATCGCGTTGTCGCGGGAGGTGAAGACGGCGGCGGTCTTGTCCACCGTCATCGGAACACCGGCCTCGACCAGCACCGTCCACTGGTGACCGACGCGTCCGGGGCTGTCGACCTCGCAGCGGCCCGGGTTGTCGTCGCTCACCGTCGTACGCGCGGCGACCGCGACACGTATCCTCGACTGCCTTGTCTCGGTGACCAGCCAGCACGTGTCGCCGTGATGTCCGGTCAACGGCTCGGCGAGGTGGTCTTTCGCCAGGGCGGCGAACTCGGCGACGTTGTCGTTGCGGACCCGCCCGTCCAGCAGGCTGCGGACCCGCAGCGTGCCGGACCAGTTCTGAGGGGTGACAGCGGTCCGCAGGCACGCCAGGTGCGGGCGGTCCATCGACACGAGCCGCTCCTGGCGGATACGGGTGCGACGGCACTGTGGGTCCTCGACCACCAGCTCCCGCAAGTGCAGCCCTCGGCGCAGGTCGAGCGCCACGTGGTGGTGCACGACTTTCCAGGTGTCCGGTGCCAACCACGGGCCCTCGTCGCCCGCGCGCAACGTGATCGGCAGCCAGTTCGGCAGGTTGACCAGGCTCTCGTCACTTCGCACTCGACCGTCCACACCGGAGTCCAGCCGGTTGTAGACACCCGCCGCGTAGGTGGCCGGGTAGTGGATGCCGTCGGCAGTCGCCTCCGGCGCCGCGCCCCTGGTCGCCAGATAGCCGTTGCCGACCGTCAGCAACGCCTCCCTCGTGCCCTCCGCGGCGGGATCGATGCCGGTGTAGGTGAGCAGCCATTCGCTGTCGGCCACGGCGCACAGCGAGCAGTCGTCCGCGATCGTCATGCGCGTCCTCGCCGTAGCCGCTTGTCGACCGCGACGACCAGGCTTGCCGCCACGGCGATGGCCAGGATCCGCAGCCACACGTCCCCGCCGATGGGGGCGGTGCCGAAGATCGTGTTCATGGCGGGCAGGTAGGTGATGGCGAGCTGGCCGACCGCCTGGACGGTGACACCGACAATGAGCCACCGGTTGGAGAACATGCCGATCCGCCACGCCGAGCGGGTCAGGGAACGGCAGCTGAACAGGTAGAACGCCTCGACCACGACGAACACGTTCAACGCCGCGGTCCGCGCCTCGGCCAGGCTTGCACCGCCTGCGAGTTCCCACTGGAACAGCCACCACGACCCGGCGACCAGCAGCGTGGACACCAGCAGGATCCGCACCATCAGCGTGCGGGTGAGCAGCGGCTGGTCCGGGTCGCGGGGCGGGCGGGTCATGATCCCGGCTTCCTTGGGCTCGAACGCGAGCATCAGCCCGAGCGCGACCGCGGTGGTCATGTTGATCCACAGGATCTGGGTGGGCAGGATCGGCAGTGCGGCACCGACCATGATCGCGGCGAGGATGACCAGGCCCTCACCGATGTTCGTGGGCAGAGTCCAGGTGATGAACTTGGTGAGGTTGTCGAACACGCCGCGACCCTCCTCGACGGCGGCCTCGATGGTGGCGAAGTCGTCGTCGGTGAGCACCATGTCCGCGGCGTCCTTGGCCACCTCGGTGCCGCTCTCCCCCATCGCCACGCCGATGCCGGCCTGCCGCAGCGCGGGGGCGTCGTTGACCCCGTCGCCGGTCATCGCGACCACGTGCCCGCGGGCCTGCAGCGCCTCGACCAGCCGCAGCTTCTGCTCTGGCGAGACTCTGGCGAACACGACCGCGTGCTCCACCGCCTCGGGGAACTCCTCACCCGGCAGCGCCGCCAGGTCGGCGCCGGTCAGCACCGCGCCCCGGTCGCCGGCCTGGCCGTCGTGGTCGAACAGGCCGACCTGGCCGGCGATCGCCGTGGCGGTCGCGGCGTGGTCACCGGTGATCATCTTCACCGCGATGCCCGCCGTGTGGCAGGCGGCCACCGCGGTGGTCGCGGCGGCACGGGGCGGGTCGAGCATGGCCTGCAACCCGGTCAGCACCATGCTGCCGGACAGCGTCTCCTCGCCGAACTCCTCCGGATCGGACTCGTCCGGGCCAGTGGCCGGATGTATGGCCGTCGCCAGTACCCGCAGTCCCCGGCCAGCCAGGTCGTCGGCGGTGTGGAGCACGGCGGCCCGGTCCACGGGCCCGAGTGTGCCGTCGGTGTTCATCTGCGCGCCACACAGGTCCAGCACTCGCTCCACCGCGCCCTTGACCAGCACCACCTGGCTTGTCGGGTGGGTGGTCGTGGTGTCGCGGTGCAGGGTGGCCATGTACTGGCGTTCGGAGCTGAACGGGATCGTCGCCAGACGGGGAAGCAGGTCCGCGACCCGGCCGGCGTCCAGTCCCGCTTTGGCGGCGATCACCAGCATCGCGCCCTCGGTGGGGTCACCGACGACGTCCCACCGCCCCTCGTGCTCGGTGAGGGCGGCGTCGTTGCAGGCGGCACCGGCCAGCAGCGACCAACGCAGCGCCGGGTAGGAGTCCAGCACCGGCGGCGTGCCGTGGCTGTCGTGCAGGGTCCCGTCCGGGGCGTAGCCCGAGCCGGTGACCTCGAACTCGCCGCCGGGGGTCCACACGGTGCGCACGGTCATCTGGTTCTCGGTGAGCGTGCCGGTCTTGTCCGAACAGATCACCGTGGTGCTGCCCAGCGTCTCCACCGCCGGCAGCCGCCGAATCACCGCGCGCCGCCGAGCCATCCGGGCCACCCCGATGGCTAGGGTGATGGTGACCGCCGCCGGCAGCCCTTCTGGGATCGCGCCGACCGCGAGCGCGATCGCGGCGGTGAACGTCTCCACCGCGTCCTGCCCCCGCAGCAGACCCACCCCGAAGGTGACCGCGGCCAGGGCAAGGATGCCCACGGTGAGGATCTTGCTGAACCCGGCGAGCTTCCGCGTCAGCGGTGTCGCCAGGGTCTCCGCGGCGCCGACCAGCCGGTGGATCTCCCCCAGCTCGGTCTCCGCGGCGGTCGCGACCACGATCCCGGCCCCGCCGCCGGTGGTGACCAGGGTGCCCGAGTAGGCCATGTTGTGCCGGTCGGCCACCGGAACCGCCTCGGGCAGCACCACCTCGTCCTTGGTCACCGGAACGGACTCGCCGGTCAGCGCCGACTCGTTCACCCGCAGCTCCGCCAACCGGATCAACCGCAGGTCGGCGGGCACCTTGTCGCCCGCGTCGAGCAGAACCAGATCACCGGGCACCAGTTCGTCGGACAGCACGGTCCGCTCGTGGCCGTCCCGCACCACCCTGGCTTCCGTGCGCACCATCGACCGCAAGCCCTCCAGGGCAGCCTCGGCCTTCGACTCCTGGATGAACCCGATGATCGCGTTGATCACCACCACACCGAAGATCACCGCCGAGTCGACGTACTCACCCAAACCGGCGGTGATCGCCCCCGCGGCGATCAGCACGTAGATCAAAGGGTGGTGGAACTGGCGCAGAATCCGCACCAGCAGACCGGCACCCTTGGCGGCGGGGAGTGTATTCGGCCCGAACCGCGCCAACCGCTCGACGACCACCTGACCGGCCAGGCCGCGATGCGGGTCGCTCTCCAGCAACAGCACAACCTCGTGAGCGGCCAGCCCGTGGTGCGCGGTCGCAGACGGAGACACCGACGTGCTCATCACTTCACCTCTCCCTGCATGAAAGCCTGCGCCCGGCCGGCGGCCGGCCGTTTTCCGGTGGCGTGGGTGACCATGACCGGGCAGTGCGCGTACCGGGCGCAGTGCTCGCTGGTGGAGCCCAGCAGCAGACCGGCGACGGGGTTGTGTCCGCGGGAGCCCAGCACGAGCAGGTCGGCATCGGCGCTGTGCCGCACCAGCACCTCGGTGGCGTGGCCATGCTCGACGACGGGTGTGCCCGTGACTCCGGTCGCGGCAAGTTCCACGGCGACGAGCTTGTGGCCCCACTCGACGAGCTGCTCGACTGTGGGAGTCAGCAGTTCGGTGCCGATGTTGTCCCAGTACACGGCATGCACCACGGCCAGGGGTGCGTCGCGCAACCCGGCCTCCTCGGCCGCGACGCGCAGCGCCTGGCGGGCATGGCCGGAGCCGTCGACGCCCACGATCACCCGCCGGTGGGACGGCGGCTGCTCGGGCTGCGGGCGGACCACTACCACCGGGCACGGTGCGTGCGCCAGACAGGTCCGGCTGACCGATCCCAGCACCAGCCCCGCCAGCGGACCACGACCACGCGACCCGACCACGAACAAATCCGCGTCCGCGTCCGCGCACGCAGCGACCAACTCGGCGCCTGCGTCCCCATGGGATTGGCGGATGGCTACCGGGTAGCCACCAGCGGACTCCCCGGACGACGGACGAGACGTCTGCCCCCCGACCGTGTCGGCCGCGAGCCGCGACTCCGGTCGGTCCAGGACCGTCCAGGCGACCAGTTCCGCGCCGCGCAGCCCCGCTTCCTCGGTCGCCCAGGAAAGCGCCGCCGCCGAGGCGGGTGAGCCGTCGACGCCGACGACGACGCGATACGTCATGACCCGACGCCCCTTCCCCGTTCTCCGCCAATACCTGCCGAGCACGTCGGTGCCGGTAGGTCGGCAGGATTCGTGGTGTCTCCAGGCTCCCTGCGGCCGTGCGGTGCCGGTAAGGGCCCGATGTCACTCCCGGCCCAGGACTTCTGCCCCGAGCGACA
Organism: Actinophytocola sp.; assembly: GCF_009379765.1. Taxonomy (GTDB): domain Bacteria; phylum Actinomycetota; class Actinomycetes; order Mycobacteriales; family Pseudonocardiaceae; genus Actinophytocola. The sequence goes on from NZ_WHTD01000002.1 coordinate 66,673, forward strand.
ACGCCGCGAACACCCGCCATCCGGTGGAACAGGGCTGCGCCTCGGCACAATGTTCTGTGAGAGTCCACGCGAACGAATGGATCGCCATCGCGAACGACATGGCGGTCGTGGACACCGGGAAAGGCTGACAGGGGATCGTGGCTGGCCCGACCAAAGGGTGACGGCCGTGGCCGTCTCGCCGCTGCGCGCGTTCGTGCACGCCGAAAGCGCAGGCGGGATCGTGCCGGTCGCCCGCCAGCTGCGCGACCGCCGGTGCCGCGACCCTCCCCGCGCTGGCCGCCGTCAGCGGCGCCGTACTCGCCATCGGCGTCATCACGGTCCTCTACACCGACCGCATCAACCCCTGCCTGCGCACACCATCGGTTCGGACGCGACCGTCGTGGACGCCGCCAAGCTGCTGAACCGCTCCGGCATCAAACGGTTGCCCGTCATCGACGAGTCCGGCGGACTGGTCGGCATCGTCAGCCGCAAGGGCCTGCTCAGCGTCTTCCTCCGCAAGAACGAGGACATCGACGAGGAGATCGCCCACGAGGTGTTCGAACTCAACCTCGGTATCGCGGTCGATCCGGCCACGATCACCGTGAGGTCCGCGACGGCGTGGTGGCCCTCCGAGGTGAACTGGCACGCAGAAGCATGGTTCCCATCGCGAAGTCGCTGGTCCGCCGGGTCGACGGTGTCGTGGACGTGGACACCCAACTCACCTTCACCCACGACGACACCCATACGGCACAACCGCCAGACCGGTCATGACGACTCGTGCCGGGGCCAGAAGCTCGGCGGGACGCCCGGCCGAGCCGTGGTGTCATCGCGGGCGTAGGTCAGGTCGTTGACCAGGTCGACGACCCCGTCGACGGCACGGGTCAACTCCTCGGCGCATGCCACCATGCCCTTGTGCTCGAGCTGGCCGCTCAGGGTCACCACGCCGTCGCGGACCTGGACCCAGACGGAGGCCGGGTCGACGCACATGGCCTCTTTGAGCACGTCGCGCTCGATTTCCAGGGCAATGCCGGAGTCCGCGCGGAGGAAGGCACGCAACGCGTCGCGGCGGCTGAGCACACCGACCAGGCGGCCGGCGGCGTCCACCACCGGCAGCCGTCTGACCCCGTACCGGGCGAGCGTCACCGCGGCGTCCGACAGTGGGGTGTCCGGTGTGACGGTCACCGCGGGCGCACTCATCAGTTCACCGGTCACAAGGCCGCACGCCTTCCTGGCCCGCAGGCGGCGGGCTCGGGAGGAGAACGGCCACCGTACGACGCGGCGCTCGCGGGTCTGCTTGGGCAGCAGGTCGGCCTCGGTCACGACCCCGACGACCACACGGTCGGCGTCGAGCACCGGCGCCCCACTGACCTGGCGGGTCGCCAAGGCCCACACGACGCTCTTGAACGGCGTGTCCGCACGAACCGAGGCGACGTCGTCGGTCATGACATCACGTACGGTCAAGGTGCTCATCGGCTCCTCCCCACGATGACGTGGACTCCTCTCGCGTGGTCGTTACCACGCTCCATCTCTGGAGTTCTCATACTCGACGGTAGGCCGGCATTCGGACCCGTGGCAGAGTCGTACGGCGACCCTGGCAAGGACTTCCGGCCCGGCCACCACAGGAGACCGGGCCGAGTCGCCTGAGACGTCAGTTCTGGTTGGCGATGGCGATGAGCAGCCAGGTTCCGTAGACCACGGTGGCGATGCCGAGGGCGTTCAGCACCCGGTCGGGTAGCCGGACGAAGCGTTCGCTCGGACCGAAGTCCAACTGTCGGCCCCTATCCGGCCCCAGCCCCGGCCCGCGCCACGCGGCGAGCGCGACCAGGGGTAGCACGATCTTGTTGAAGATCCGGTCGGGCAGGAGCAGGGCGATGCTGCCCGACAGCGCCAGCACGGTCATCGCCACGCCGGCCACGATGACCCAGCCCAGGGTCGACATGGCGGGGTCAGCGGTCCGGCCGGCCGGTCTGGAGGCGTTCCAGGTCGTCCTCGTCGCCGATCTCGTCGGCAAGGGCCCGCCGGGCGATCTCGGCGGTGATGGGGTCGATGTCGCGGGTCTTTTCGAACAGGGTGCGGTAGAAGCGGATCGCGGCTCGTTCTCCGGCCAGGCTGTCGGCGAGCATGGCCGGCACGTCGGTGGGGTCGGCCGGCGGGGGCCGGTAGTCGACGTAGGAGCGGCCGGCCGCGTCGGCGGGACCGGTCATCGGCTCGCCGCCCAGCTGGACGACGCGATCCATCAGCATCCCGACATGGTGCCATTCGTCGGCGGCAGTCCGCGCGAACAGGTCAGCGACTGGTCCACTGTGGATTCCCGAGGCGAGCTTGGACAGCAGCAGGTACCGGTAGGCGTCGTTGAGTTCGGCCGCGATCCCCTGGTTGAGCAGGTCAATGATCTCCTCGGCGTGGATACCGACGATCTCCTGTCCCACCGTTCCCATCGCAGAACACCTCCACGCTAGTCCTTTTTGGGTATCCCCTGCTTAACGCGATCCGGAGGGGATACCGAGTGCCGATGGTCCCTCGGTTGCGGGTCGTCAGGCCCTAAGGCGGGCCGATGCCACCGGCACGACCAGGTAGCCGACACGGGGTCGCAGCCCGGGCAGGTACCGGTGATCTCGAGCTCGTGCTCGACGTCCCGGTAGCCGTGCTCGGCAGCGACCTGGGCGATCCACCGCATCACAGCCGGGCTGGTGATCTCGACCGTGCGCCGGCAATGCCTGCACACGAGATGGTGGTGGTGGACCGCGCTGCACCGCCGGTAGAGCACCTCACCTCGCCCAGTGCGAATTGTGTCCAGCACACCGGCATCGGTGAGCGCGTGCAAGGTTCGGTACACCGTTGTCAGACCGACATTCTCGGCACGTGCGCGGAGCAGGTCATGAAGAGCTTGCGCGCTGCGGAACTCGCCGATGTCCGCCAGCAGCGCCAGGATCGCCGACTGCTGCCGCGTACCCCGACGCTTGACGCTCGAAGCGGACGGGCTTGGTCGCACTTCCCAGGCTTCCGTCTGGACACCCGACGACGAGGGGCTCATGATCCATCCACTCCCGGGAGATCCTGCTGTATGAACGGGCGGAGATACCGAAGCGACCCTCAGCCTCTGCTACGGCTCCGTGTCGAGCGGAGCGCCGTGGTGGAGGACGGTGCGTACGGTCAGGCTGTCGTCGAGTACGAGTACGTCCGCGGGGTCGCCGGGCCGCAGCAGGCCGACGCCCTGGCCGGGGAACAGGGCGGCGGGGGTGTGGGTCGCGGCGGTGACGGCCGACTCCAAGGGCACCCCGGCGTCGCAGGCGTGCCGGACCGCGTCGAGGAGTGTGATGGTCGAGCCGACCAGTGTGCCGTCCGCGCGTCGGGCCACACCCTCGGCGACGTCAAACTCGACCTCACCCAACCGGTAGTGCCCGTCCGGGCATCCGCTCGCGGCCAGCGCGTCGGTGACCAGCACGACCCGGCCGGGCGCGGCACGGAACGCCAACTGGATCGTCTCCGCGGCGAGATGGTTCGGATCGGCGATCAGCCCGAGCAGAATGTCGCCGCGGGTCAGCGCGGCGCCAACGATGCCGGGATCGCGGTGGGTGAACGGGCGCATCGCGTCGAACAAGTGCGTGACCATCCGCGCCCCGTGGTCGAACGCCGCATGGGCCTGGGCGGCAGTGGCGTAGCTGTGCCCACACGAGATGAGCACCTCGGCCCGCACACACGCGGTGATCACGTCCAGGGCACCGGGCAGTTCGGGCGCGAGCGTCATCTGGGTGACCGGCCCCGCGGTCAGCAGTTGGCGTGCGAGCGTGGTGTCGGGAGCCCGGAGCAACTCCGTCGGGTGGGTGCCGGGTCGCTCCGGGGAGAGGAACGGGCCTTCCAGATGGACACCGAGGATCCGGGCGCCCACGGCCCCACCCTGTGTCGTCTCCGCCTCTGCCTTGCCAGCGATGGTGAGCGCTGCGATGGTCTGCTCGGGCGCGCTGGTGATCAGGGTGGGCTGGTAGGCCAGCACTCCGGTGCGAGCGAGCGCGGCCCCGGCACCGACATAACCCTCGACGTCCGCGGTCAAGAAGTCCACGCCGGCGAACCCGTTGACCTGCAGGTCGACCAACCCCGGCACTGCCAGACCGCGACCGCGCCCCGGCACCCCGACCGCGGCGACCCGGCCGGTGTCGTCGATCTCGACGTCACCACGCCGGTACACGCCGTCCACCAGCGCCGCGGCAACCCCTAAGCGCATCATCCGCCACCGTCCTGCTCGGCGCGTTGCGCTTGGAACTCGGTGAACGCGGCGAACGCGCGAGCCCCGTAGACAGTGGCCGGACCACCGTTCATCAGGAACGCGACACCGATCGCCTCAGCCGCCTCCTGCGGGCTCGCGCCGTGCCGGACAGCCGCGTGCGCGTGCGCGGCGATACACCCGTCACACTCCTTGCTCACCGCGATCGCCAACGCGATCAACTCCTTGGTCCTCACATCCAACGCACCCGGCGCCAACGCGGCGTCATGCAACTCCCGATACCCCTGGTACACACTGGGAATCGCCTGCCGCAACGCGCGAGTAGGCGCCCGCAGTACCTCCCGCACCGCCTCGCCGTAGCTCACGACCTCACCTGCTTCCGAGAAACCGTCTGAACCTGTCTACGTCGACGATGCCCCTCCCACCTGAGCTGGCGCCGCAGCCGTTGGGCCCGCCACCGCAGGGCATTGGTCCCTGTCTGCTCGCCGCCTTCCTGGCCCGAGTGCGAAGGCCGAGCCGATGGTCCCTGCCGGGACAGGGCCAAGGCCCCTGGCTCGTGGCGATGAGTGAGCAAGGCTTGGTTGAGGGAAGCCTTACCTCATCTGTGGGTATGTCGGGGAGGCGATCATGGTGGTGCTCCGAGACTGCCCGCCGGGCGCGGACATGACGCTGCGGGCAGTAGTGGCCGGTGGTCGCGAACGACTGCGTCTTGTCGAGCTGGGATTCGTGCCAGGCGCGCGCATCCGGGTCGTCGGCCGTCATGGTGCGAGCGGGCTCGTGGTAGCTGTCGAGGACACACGGGTCGCGCTCAATGCTCGTACAGGTGCGGCGTTGGTGGTCGAGCCCAGGCCATGACGGTGAACCGAGCGCCGTGGTGCTCGCACACGCCGCGCGACCGGAGGCTTCCCCGGCACGGAGTCGTACCCGTGGCGAGGGTAGCGTTGGTGGGCAACCCGAACGTCGGCAAGTCGACGGTGTTCAACGCGCTGACCGGGTCGCACCGACACGTGGGCAACTGGCCGGGCACGACCGTCCACATCGGAACCGGCTGCTGGGTCACCCCGGCCGGACCGGTCGAGGTGGTGGACCTGCCGGGCACCTACAGCCTGCAACCCCGTTCACCCGACCAGCAGCTCGTTCGGGACCTGCTGGTCGACCGGACCCAACCCGGGCACCCCGACGTCGTGGTGGTGATCGTCGACGCGGCGAACCTGTCCCGAAACCTCTACCTGCTCGCCCAAGTGCTCGACGTGGGCATCCCGGTCGTCGTAGCGCTCACCATGGCGGACATCGCCGCCGGCCGGGGCATCCGGGTCGACGACACGGCACTGTCCCAGCAACTCGAGTTGCCTGTGGCCCCGCTGGGCCCCCGCGCTCGCGACGGACGTAACAGGCTGGCGGAGACGGTCGTCGCCACGCTCGGCGGCCCGGCACCGGCGACGCCGGTCCTCGGCGTGCCGATCGAGGCCGCGGTCGGCGAGCTCATCGCACGGATCGTGACAACGCCCGGGATGACGGATCGGTTCAGTTCCCGCTGGCTCGCCCTCGGCCTGTTGACCGGGGATGTGTGTGGAGACGCGTGCGCGGAGTTGCGGCTGGAGGCGGAACGCTTGCGCACCAGGCTGCGGGCGGACAACGGAGTCGAGGACGACGTGGAGACCGCGATCGCCGAGCAGCGGTACGCGTGGGTGCACCGGGTGGTCGCCGCCTGTCTGCGCCGTGACGACCGGGCCGGGCAGGCCGTCTCCGACCGGCTCGACCGGGTGCTCACCTCGCGGTGGCTGGGACCGCCGATCTTCCTGCTCGTCATGTGGGGCGTGTTCGTCGCGGCCACCATGGTGGCCGCCCCACTGCGGGGCGGTCTCACGTCTGTTGTGGACGGTCCGGTGCGCGACGCCGTGCGGTGGCTGCTCGGGGTGACGCACCTGGCCGGAACATGGGTGGCCGGACTGGTCCTCGACGGCATGGTGTCCGACGTCGGCCAGTTGCTGAGCTTCGTCCCGCTCGTGGTGATCATGTTCGTGCTCCTGGCGGTGCTCGAGGACTCGGGCTATCTGGCCCGCGCGGCTTTCCTTGCCGACCGGTTCCTGCGCCCGCTCGGTCTGCCAGGCCGCGCGTTCCTGCCGCTGATCGTCGGGTTCGGCTGCAACGTGCCGTCCGTCGTCGGAACCCGGATCCTCGACGACGCCCGGCACCGGCTGCTGACCTGCCTGCTGGTGCCCTACGTGACCTGCAGTGCCCGGCTGACCGTCTACCTGCTGGTGGCCACGGTGTTCTTCGGTGACCGCGCGGGCAGCGTGGTGTTCGCCATGTACGTACTGTCCGTCGCGCTGGTCGCGCTGGTCGTGCTGGTGGGGCTGGCATTGCGGCACACCGTGTTCCGCCACCACGTCCCCGAACCGCTGCTGCTGGAGCTGCCGCCCTACCGGCTGCCCACCGCACGCCTGGTCGCCACGCAGACCTGGCAGCAACTCGTCGCCTTCCTGCGCAAGGCCGGCGGCCTCGTCCTGACCACCGTCACCGCGGTCTGGCTTCTGACGGCGATCCCCCTCTGCGGCGGTGGTTTCGGCACTGTCGATGTGTCCGGCAGCCTCTACGGCGGCATCAGCGCGGTGGTGGCCCCGGTGTTCGCCCCCGCGGGGTTCGGTGACTGGCACGCCACCGGCGCCCTGGTGACCGGGTTCGTCGCCAAGGAGGCCGTGGTCTCCACCTTCGCGCAGACCTACGGCGCCTCAGCGCCCTCCGGGGCGGACACCGGCGACCTCGACACGCGGCTCCGCACGACCTTCGACCAGTCCTCCGGCGGCCACATCGGCGCCGCAGCCCTCGCCTTCCTGGTGTTCCTGCTGGCTTACACCCCGTGCATGGCCACCGTCGCCGCGCAACGAGCGGAGATCGGCGCACGCTGGACCTGCATCGGCATCGGCATGCAACTCGCGGTCGCCTGGGTGCTGGCCACCCTCGTGTTCCAGATCGGGAGGTTGATCACTTGACCGTGCTGCGCCAGGTGCTCGCCGAGATCCGCGCCGCCCGTCCCGGCACCCGTCTCGACGACATCGCCCGCCACCTCGACCTGACCCGCGACGAGCTCGACGCGATGATCGGCTACTGGGTCCACCGCGGGCAGTTGACCGTCGCTGAGATCGGCGGCTGCCCGCCGGTCGGTTGTGCCGGATGTTTCCTCGCCCACGCCGGACGCCCCGGATGCGGGCGGTCCCGGCCGGGTCGCTCACTCGTCGCCATCGCAGCCCCGGCCGGAGACCTCTTGGTCCCATCCAACCCTGATCTCCACGGCGCCAGCAGCGGCGGATCCGGTTCATCGGACCGCCTCCCTGCTGGCGGCACTGTCCTGAACGGGAGTACGGACCGGACGTCACGTGCCGAAAGTCCATAGTGGCTTGAAGACCTGTGTCCCTTGAACTGAGGCCTTTCGTCTCCTGACACCTGCCCGGCCCGCGACGATCCTGGCGACTGCCGGCCGATGCGGAGCGGCACTTGGGCCCTTGACCACCGGCCTGGTCTCCGCCAGCGCCGGCACCCGGGGTGGTTCAGGATCCGCATTCCGCCACCGTCCTGAACCACCCCCTCATCGGTCACATCCCCACGCATCGGGACATGGCACGCACCGGGCCAAGGTGGCGGTCCTAGACATCCGATTGACCGACGGCGACGGGATCGACAGGTGCACGGAGCCGAGCTGATCGAGGCGATCCGCACGGTGGCCACCGGCGGATCGCAGCTCGACACCCACCCCGCCACCATCTTCCCGACCGCATCCGGTCAGCTGAGCCGTACGGTGAGGCCCCGTACCCTGCTCCTGGCCAGCAACCAGGCCAGCGAGAAGCACCCGGTGATCGCACCGGCCACGAGCAGGACGGCCTTCACCTCGGCCGGCGCCGCGAGCGGTCGCAGCGCGACGGCGAGCAGCACCAGCACCGGACCCTGCAGCACGAACGCGGTGAACGCGACCCGGGCACAGCCCGTCGCCAACGAACCGGCCCACACCCACGACCGCTGCGCCAGCCCGAGCAGGAACACCGAACCGAACACCACCAGGACACCCTCGACAGACGCCGCGAGCAGCGCCTGCCAGTGCCACCCACCCAGGAACGGGCCCACCCCGTCGACAGCGTCGGTCATCCCCAGCCGGAGCGCGAGCAGCGGCAGCAACACCATCGTGCCCACGGCGATCCCACCGCTCACGCGGTACTGCCGGTCCGGCACGCGCCGCCCCCACCCATGCCGCGACACGGCGATCCCAAGCGCGAACAACCCCAGGCACTGGGGCCACTGCCACAGGTGGAGATCACCCGGCTGGCCGCTCCTGGCCGGAAACCACAGACGAACCAGGAAGGAAGCCATCGCGACACCGGCGGCCACCAGGAGCAGATAACCGGTGGTGGGACGCCTGGCCCGGCTCAGTCCACGCCCCGGCCACATCACGTACCCGACCGAGAACACCAGCAGCACCAGGGCGAACCACAACGCGCCGGAGTCCAGGAACGGGCGCCGGTGCGTGAGCACCCACCACGGCGTCACGTCGTGACCGGCGGCGCGGTAGGCGACCCACAACGACAACGGCCACAGGACCAAGGCCGACACCACCCACGGCAGCCCCAACCGGACCACGCGATCACGCAGAAATTCCGGCCTTCCCTTGCGTCGCAGCGATTCCGGTGTGAACAGTCCGGCTACGAAGAAGAACGCACCGATGACGAACAGCCCCGACTGGCCGACCACGACCGTGAGCGCCACCTCCACACCCGGTGCGACGGTGACCTCGTTGACCTCGTCGTAGGGCCAGCCACCGACCACCGTGTAGCCGGCCAACGAGTGCGCACCGATCACCCACGCCACCATCAGCGTGCGCAAATTGTCCACCGAGGACAACCGATCACCAGCCATGACAACGATCCTTCCCCCGCATCCTCGCCGCCAAGGGAGACGAAAGTCCTGCCGCCACACGGACCTTCCGCGGCCGCGGAGTCACAGGTCCTTGGGGAACCGGGACCAACTGCCCTGGTTGCCGGCGGCCTGTCCCACGATCATCGCTACCCGTGACACAAGTGACGGCCGACCCGATTCCCTCCGTACAGGTCCAGACCGGCACCGGAGTGGACCCGGCGGCGATCGACTACGCGCTGGACCGGCTGCGGGCCGCGTGCGCCGGCTACCCGGTGGAGTCGTTGCGGGCTCGACTCATTCGCACCCCGGACATGCCCGCCGCGGTCCTCGCCGACGCGACCGCGGTGGTGCACGGCCGCTCGATCCGGGTCGGTAGCACCGGACACTTCCCCCGGGCGTCGATCGACCAGCTCTGTGACCGGCTGGCCGCGAAACTCCAGCAGGCCTCGACGACGCGCTGAGGTTCTGTCAGCGGGTCCGGCGGCGCAGGGTGGCGGCGCCTAGGACGAGGGCGAGTGCCGCGGCGCCGGTGATCACGAGGAGGTCGCGGGCGAGGGCGCCGGTGAACTCGGCGGAGCGGGTCACATCGTTGGTGGCGTCGACGGCGTGGGACAGTGGCAGCACGTCGGAGAGCCATTCCAGTGGTCGGGCCATTTCCTCGCGGGGCACGAACAGGCCGGAGAGCAGTATCTGGGGCATGACGATGGCGGGCATGAACTGGACGACCTGGAACTCGGTTCGGGCGAAGGCGCTGACGAACAGGCCGAGCGCGGTGCCAAGAAGGGCGTCGAGCACGGCGATCGCCAGCAGCAGCGACAGCGAGCCGGCGATGGAAAGGCCCAGCCACAGGGTGACCGCGACGACGACCACGACCTGGACGACGGCGAGCAGTCCGAACGCGATGGCGTAGCCGAGTAGCAGATCCAGCTTGGCCATGGGCATGGTCATCAGGCGTTCGAGGGTGCCGGTGGTCCGTTCGCGGAGTGTGGCGACCGAGGTGACCAGGAACATCACGGTGAACGGGAAGATGCCCAGCAGGGACGGGGCGATGTGGTTGAACACTAGCGTCTCGTTGAACACGTACCGCAGCAACACCATGAGCAGGACCGGGACGCCGAACAGCAGCGCGACGGTGCGGTGGTCGTGCCGCAGTTGCGTGAGCAACCGGAGCGCGGTGGCCCGTGTGATGGCGGGGTTCATGACAGCTTCCGCTTCTCGACCAGGTGGAGGAACACGTCCTCCAAGTCGTGGATGCCGGTCCGGTCACGCAGTTCGTCCGGGGAGCCGTCGGCGAGCAGCAGGCCCTCCCGCAACAGCAGCAGGCGCTCGCACCGACCGGCCTCGTCCATGACATGGCTGGACACCAGCACCGTGACCCCGCCTGCGGCGAGGCGGTAGAACAGCTCCCACAGGTCCCTGCGGACCAGCGGGTCGAACCCGACGGTCGGCTCGTCGAGGACCAGCAACTCCGGCGTACCGAGCAGGGCGACCGCGAGCGAGAGCCGGCTCTGCTGTCCACCGGACAGCTCACCACCCAACCGCCGCACACTGTCGGACAACCCGACATCGACGACCACCCGGTCCACATCGGACGGAGAGATGCGCAGCACAGAGGCGAAGTAGCGGAGATTCTCCACCACGGTGAGGTCCGCGTAGATCGCCGGGTTCTGCGTGGAGTAACCGATCCGGCGGCGCAGCGGCGCCGCCCCGGCCGGATGGTCGAGTATGTCGAGCGAACCGGAGTCGATCACTTGTGCCCCGACGATCGCACGCATCAGGGTCGTCTTACCCGAACCGTTCGGCCCGAGCAGCCCGGTGACACTGCCCCGGTCCACGGCGAACGTCAGTCCGTGGAGCACCTCGCGACGGCCGCGGCTCCCCGCAGACCATCGGCAGAAACCGCGACGGTGGGCACAGCTCGTTGTCGCCTCATCCAGTCACCTCTCCCGGTCGCCGTCAAGAGCGTTCGCCTCACGCTGACACCAACACCCCTGGCGGAGCAGGGACGAAAGTCCTTCATGCACACCGCAACAGACCCGTCAACCGGGTGTGCCGTGTCCCCGATCAGGTCGCCGGCGTGAGCAGTCCGTAGTGGCCGTCGTAGCGGTGGTACAGCACGCACGCCTGACCGGAGTCTGCATCGTGGAAGAACGCGAACGGCTGCCCGGTCAGATTGAGCCGGTCGACGGCCTGCCGGGTCGTCTACCGCCCCGTGACGACTCCCGCCGCCCAGATCTCGATGCTGATCACTGGCGAGTACTACCTGGCCAGTACTCGCCGAGCAGATCATCGACCAGTTCACGGGTGCCTGGTACGAGCTTGCCGTCCGGTCCGCGCTCGACGCACGTGCCGAACCGGCCGCTGGTCCGAGCGAGCATGTCGGCCGGTCAGTCGATGTCCTTGGTGGACGCCTGCCGCAGCCGCTCCGCACGCGTGAGCAGCATCCGTAGGCCGGCCAGGGTGCCCGTGCACGATGTCCACGCCGCCCGCGACGAGCCGAAGAGCGAAGCGGACCTGCGCGTCCACCACCCGCGCTACGATCGCTGCCGCGTCCCAAGTGTCTCGAGGAGACCACACCGGCCGAAGTTGAGTACGTGGTTGTTCGCCAGCACATAGACATACGACCAGCCGACACCGAGCGCCGGCAGGTTGCCCGGGCTCAAGGATGCGCCAACACCTGATCGACGCCACGGCCCGTCATGACGTCCCCGCAGAGGAATAACGTCGTCATGCGCTGCCAGGACCGTCCGGGAGGTGCTCGAACAGGACCGTGATCGGTTTCAGTGCGTCCCGGTACTGCCGCGCGTGATGCTCACAGAACACCAGATCACCGCCGTTGGTCAGGATCACCAGCACCCGCGCCGGAGCACCACACGCGTCGCAGCGATGGGATGCCTGGCGAAGATCGACGGTTCGGGTGTGCGCTGAGGCGGTCATGGCATCTCCTCCTCCAGGACCGTGAACGCGGCCTGGCGACCACCATTCACGCTGCCCGACATAGGAGGGCGACTCAACGGTCCTTCGTCCCCGGTACGCGAGACCTCTGGCACCGCCCGGTCACCAGCTTCCCGCGTACCGTCGGATCATCGGATCATGGTTGGAGAGCGTCATGACGCAGCACAGCGGTGGCCGTTTACGCCTTGACGGACAAGCGTGTCCGCGGCCGAGTGCCGCCGGCTTGAAGCGCCTGTTGCGCATGTGCTGTGCTGAGCCGGTGAACCAGACGTCCCGAGACGGCAACCGATGACCGGCGCGTTCACCTCCGCGTCCCTAGGGCCGGTCACCCTGCGCAACCGCATCATCAAGGCCGCGACCTTCGAAGGCCGCACCCCCGACGCACTGGTCACCGACGCGCTGATCGACTTCCACCGCCAGCCGGCCCGTGGTGGCGTCGGGATGACCACCGTCGCCTACTGCGCCGTCTCCCCCGAGGGGCGCACGCACCGCCAGCAAATCTGGCTGCGCCCGGAGGCCGTGCCAGGCCTACGGAAACTGACCGACGCGATCCACGCCGAGGGTGCGGCGGTGGCCGCGCAGATCGGCCACGCCGGCCCGGTGGCCAACGCCGCGTCCAACCGCCTCCCAGCGCTCGGGCCCGGCACGAGCCTGTCCCCACTGAGCTTCCGGATCACCAAGGCGGCCACCCAGGCCGACCTCGACCGGATCGTCCACGCACACGCCGAGGCTGCCCGCCTCGCTGCCGAGTCCGGCTTCGACGCCATCGAAATCCACTGTGGACACAACTACCTACTGAGCGCGTTCCTCAGCCCCCGGCTCAACAAGCGCGACGATCGCCACGGCGGCAGTCTCGCCAACCGCGCCCGTCTCACACTCGATGTCGCACGTGCGGTACGCGACGCCGTCGGGTCCCGCGTGGCCATCACCGCCAAACTCAACATGGACGACGGCGTGCGCGGCGGCCTCCACCCGGACGAGAGCGTCGAGGTCGCCCGCTGGCTCGAACAGGACGGCACGGTCGACGCCCTCGAACTCACCGCGGGCAGCTCCCTGCTCAACCCGATGTACCTGTTCCACGGCGACGTGCCGATCCGCGAGTTCGCCAACGCGTTCCCCCCGCCCCTGCGCTGGGGCCTGCGGATCGGCGGACGGGCGTTCCTGCGCGAATACCCCTACCGGGAGGCCTACCTCCTCCAGCACGCCAGGCAGTACCGCCGCGAACTGACACTGCCGCTGATCCTGCTCGGCGGCATCACCCGCCGGGAGACCATGGACGCCGCCATCGCCGAAGGATTCGCCTTCGTCGCCATAGCCAGAGCACTGCTGCGCGAACCAGACCTCCCGAACCGCCTCCGGTCCACACCGGACACCTCATCGCTGTGCACCCACTGCAACAAGTGCATGCCCACGATCTACCGCGGCACACACTGTGTGCTCATCTGAGGAAGATCCCTTGGTCCCACCGGGTCGGGACCAACGACCCTGAACACCGTGGCGCCACCAGCGGCAGGCTCGGACGCATCAGTCTCACGCCAGTGGAGGTGAGCACCGAATGCGGATCCGGTTCATCGAACCCCGTCCACCAGGCCACCACGTGTACGACCGAGCACTGCTACCGCGGTTGGGTTGCCCGCTGATGGCCACTATGCTGCGCGACCAGGGGCACGACGTGTTCAGCTACTGCGAGGTGCTGGCGCCGGTGGACGTGACGGACTGCCTGCGGGCGGACCTGATCGGGATCTCCAGCACCACTTCGACCCAACCCCACGCCTACCACCTCGCCGAGGAGTTCGAGGCCGCCGGCGTCCCGGTCGTCCTCGGCGGCTCGCACGTGACCTTCCTGCCTAATGAAGCACTCGAACACGCCAGCTACGTCGTACGCGGCGAAGGCGAGCAGACCATCCGTGAACTCGTGGCCGCGCTGAAACGGGAGGCGCCCCTTACCGACATCGGCGGTCTGTCGTGGCGCGACAGCGACGGGCGGGCCCACCACAATCCACCCCGCCCACGCTGCTCGCAGGCCCAGTTCGAGGCGCTGCCGATCCCCGACCTGTCCCTCATCGCCGGCTACGAGCGCATGACGACCAAGCCGCTGATGACCCAGTGGGGCTGCCCGTTCGACTGCGAGTTCTGCGCCGTGACCGCCATGTTCTCCCGGCACGTGCGCTACCGGCGCACCGACCAGATCCTCGCCGAACTGGCCGGACTGAACAGCGAGAGCGTCTTCTTCCACGACGACCTGTTCGTGGTCAACAAGGACCGCACCCGCGACCTGCTACGCGGCATGATCGACGACGACCTCACTCCGCAGTGGCTCGCACAGGTCCGTGCCGCCGAGACGGTGTTCGCGTCGAAGAAGACCCGCGAGCCCGACCACGAGTTGCTGCGGCTGATGCACGACGCCGGGTGCGCGATGGCGATGGTCGGCTTCGAAAGCGTCTCCGAGGAGTCACTGCGGCAGCTGAACAAGAAACAGACCGTCCGCGACATCGTCGACGCCGTCGACCTGTTCCACGCCCACGGGATCATGGTGCACGGCATGTTCGTCACCGGAATCGACACCGACACCGTCGAACAGATCGACCGCACCGTGACCTTCGCCGAACACGTCGGGATCGACACCATCCAACTCATGATCGAAACACCGCTACCTGGCACCCGCCTCTACCAGCGAGCACAGGCCGAGGGCCGGATCTTCACCGACGACTGGGCGTACTTCGACGGGCACCACGCCGTGATGCGACCCGCCCAGATGCACCCACGCGACCTGCAACTCACCACACTGCACGCGATGCAACGCTTCTACTCACTGCCCAACATCGTGCTCCCGACGGTGCGCACCCTGCTGCGGCGCGCCCCCGAACTCGTCAGGATCGCGCTGCGCAACCACCTGCCCGCCCGGTTCCCCGCACTCGCATCCCTCGCCTGGAACCACCGCTGGCAACAACTACTCACCGAACTCGAACTGCACCTCCCGGAACCGGACTGGCGCACCATCCAGGACGCCTTCGCCGTGCCGCTCCTGCGCGCGTACGGACGCAGCCAACTCACCGCCTGGCAAGCGCAGCCACATTCGCGCGCACACCTCGACCGCCTGGCCGCACTCCCCTGATCCAGGCCGGCCGCCACGGGCCGAAAGTCCATAGTGGCTTGATGACCTGTTTCCCATGAACTGAGGCCTTTCGGCTCCTGACACCGCCCACGGCCCGGGCGATCCTGGCGACTGCCAGCCCGGTACGGCGCGACACCTTCGGTCCTTGACCACCGGCCTGGTTCCCGCCAGGGCCGGCACCCGGGTGGTTCAGGACGCGCATTCCCCCACCGTCCTGAACCACCCCCATTCCCTCCTGTCCTGCCGGAACCGGTTGCCGACGCCGACCACGCCTGGCAGGGCGTGCACCGTCCGTACGGCACGTACAGCTGCGGCTCGGGATGCCGGTCGCTCGTTGTCCTCGACCAGCAACCGGCGCGCACGCGTTCGGCCAGCCGCCGGACGACTTCGGTGATCGGTGCGCGAGCCTCGATCGTGACCACGGCTTTCGCGCCGGCCATGCCGGTCTCCGGCCGGCTCGGCCACACCGCGATCACTTGCCCGTGATCGGTTACGCCCCCGTATACCGGCAGACCGCACGCACCGGGCGTCGTGGTGTGGGCGCTGTCTCCTGGCCGTACCCGAACCGCAGCACCGCCTGTGGCTGGCCGATCCGGGTCGCCTGGGCCCGAAGAGCGCGCCTCGCCCAGGCGACCTCGACCAACGGGGAGAGGAACGACGCACTCACACCAGAAGACGTACCGGTGAGCAGGACGCGCTGCAACGCCTGTCCAGCTCGCACCACGTCCTGGCTGATGTCGCTCGGCGACACCAGAACGCCGACCAGCGGAAGCGGCCGGAGCGCGACCGCGTCCAGCTTGAACGGCCCCGCGTCGGCCAGACCGTCGGCCCTGGGGCGCGGACCACCCAACGCCACCGGCACACCCTCGTCACGGCCCGCGAAGCTGGTGGCCCAGTAGGACAGCTCCACACAGAACTCGGCGTCCCGACGCTGGCGGTCCTCCGCCTCCGCCAGCAGGGCCACGACGGCGTCGAGCCGGGCCGGGTCGTCCACGACCAGCAACCGCGCGCCTTCGAGGGCCGCCGCACGGGCCAGGGCACCGCGGATCTCGTCGGACACCGGTCGTTCGGTGAAGACCCGCCGGTTGGTGTGCCGCTGGTCCACCGCTGCGGCCAGCATGTGGTCCTCCGTAGTCGGCACGCATGCTCCGGTGAGCCACACCGTGGCCAGTTGGTCGGGTTTCCCGATCGGGCGCAGGTCCACCGCGGTCGCCTGTCCAGCCGCTTGCAGGGCGACACGAAGGTTGAACAGCGCCGCGCCGCACGCCAGCCGGGCCTCCCTGCCTTCGGGGTCCGCGGCGCGGAGGATCCGGCTCCGGTCCAGCAGCACGTCGATCCGGCCGGCGCGCACCTCGAACCGCCAGGGTTGGGTGTTGTGCGGGGACGGCGCGCGGACGGCCGACGCCAGAGCCGTGTCGATCACGTCCGTCAACTGCCCGGCGTGTCCGGTAGTCATGGTGACACCTCGTACTTCGTGCGGGACCCTCCCACACATCCACCGTTCTCGAGATGGGAACTCGCCGCCAAGGTCGGGAAGTCTCTTTCCCCAGGGGCCCTTCGACCTCACGGGCCTTTGTACCCTGGTCTGACGGGTCTCATGACCACCACACCGGCGGATGGCCGCGCATAACCTCGGCATCGGACAAGGTGACCACACCGTCCGAGCTGTCGAGGAGGTGGCGATGGGAGTCCAGGTGTTCCTGGTCGACGACTGCGAGCTGGTACGGCGCGGCGTCGCCGATCTCCTGGCTGAGGAGCCGGATCTGCGGGTCGTGGGAGGGGCGGCCTCGGTTGCCGAGGCGCTGGAGCGGGTGCCGATGAGCGGCGCCGACGTGGCGGTGCTGGATGTCCGGTTGGCTGACGGCGACGGGATCGAACTGTGCCAGGAACTTCGTGCGCGGTTGCCCGGTCTGCGGTGCCTCGTGCTGACCGCGGACGATGACGACACGACGCTGTTCAACGCGATCATGGCGGGGGCTGCCGGCGTGGTGCTCAAAGGGGTGCACGGGGCTGAGCTGATCGAGGCGATCCGCACGGTGGGCGCCGGCGGGTCGCTGCTCGACACCCACCTTGCCACCGTCTTTCTCGATCGCGTCCGGTCAGAACGGGAGCGCACGGATCAACTGGCCACACTGTCGAGCCAGGAACGGATCGTGTTCGACCTCATCGGCGAGGGTCTGACCAATCGGCAGATCGGCGACCGGATGTCACTGACCGAGAAGACGGTCAAGAACTACGTGTCGCGGGTCCTGGCGAAGCTCGGCCTGCGGCGCAGGGCCCAGGTGGCCGCACTGGTAGCCCGGCTGCGCGTGTCCGGGCGGCACTGACTGCTCCGAAGGTAGTTCCGAATCACCGTCCGGGTATTCCGACAGTGACCAACGCCCCGCACCTTGAGGCACAACAGCCCTGTCCGGACCGGCCGCCGGCGGCGGAGTGTGGTCGTGTGAGACGAGTGCTGGTGGTGTGCGCCGGCGGAACGGAACCGGCCAGGAGCGCGGCCCGGGCTATCGACGAGGAAATGTCCGGCCGGGGATTGGCCGTGGATGTTCACGATGAACGCGATCTGCCTCTGCTCGATATCTACGACGCCGTCGTGCGTGTGACGGCCGGCGTCGCGGCTGGCACCGCGGCGGACGGTTGCTGCCCCCGCTGCGGCTGCCCGCACCCAGTACTGGCGGCGCTGCTGCCCGGCGACACCGAGATCCGCCTCTGGGCGGCCGAACTCGCCGACGCCCTGGTAGCCAGCACAGCCCACCCGGCGAAAGGACGCAGATGACCGCGACCCGCCCGGATCATCAGACCGTGCACAGGGCGATCGCCCTGGCCTCCCGTGCACCCTCGGTGCACAACACCCAGCCCTGGCGGTGGCTGCTCGGCAACCACACGCTGCACCTGATGGCCGACCGTACCCGCCACCTGCCGGCCACCGACCCGGACGGCCGAGATCTGCTGATCAGCTGTGGCGCGATGCTGCACCATCTGTGTGTCGCGCTGGCCGCGCTCGGCTGGGGCAGCAAGGTGCACCACATCCCCAACGGCGGCGACCCCGCCCATCTCGCCGCCGTCGAACCACACCTGCGACCACCTGCCGAACAGGACATCGCGCTCGCCGCGGCCATTCCCCGCAGGCGGACAGACCGCAGGCGTTTCTCCTCCTGGCCGGTCCCGCCCGGCCATCTCGAGCTGATGGCCCAGCGCGCCCGCCAGGCCGGCGCGCTGCTCGTCCCGGTCACCACGGACCTGCGGTGCCAGCTCACCGACGCGATCGCCGAAGCCACCACCCGGCAGGAGAGCAGCCCCGAGTACAGCTCGGAACTGGCGCTGTGGAGCGGCCGCGGCTCGCTCGCCGCGGACGGTGTGCTGGCCGGCAGCACCCCGGGACGGTCCAGCATCCACGGGGACACCCGGATGCGCACATTCCCGGGCGGGATCCTCGCGGAACCTCCCGGCGAGGATCAGGAAGACGACGCGGGAGAGTTGCTCGTGCTGGCCACCCGGACCGACGACCCGAAATCCCGGCTACGGGCCGGAGAAGCGGCCAGCGCCGTGCTACTGACCGCAACCGACCTGATGCTGGCCACCTGTCCGCTGTCGCAGGCCCTCGAGGTCGCCGACACGCGTGCGAAGATCCAGGAGCACGTGCTCGGCGGCGCGGCCGTGCCGCAACTGATCCTGCGGGTGGGCTGGGCACCCGTCGCCGCGGAACCCCTCCCGCGAACTCCGCGCAGGCCGATGGAGGAGATCACCGGCCTCCTGCCCGGCACAGGTTCGCAACACCTCGGGAACTGACCTCACGACACCGCTGGCCCAACCGGGGCGCGGACGACCTGCGCCCAGCCATGACCGTCGACTCGCCGGGCTCATGTACCCCCGCACCACCGACGGCTGCCGGTACCCGTTTCAGGGCCAGAAGTACCGGGAGGTCACGGCCCTCGGTCCCTATCCGCCACTCGCCGCCGGGGGTTGCCTGGGTGATGGGTTTCCCCACTGACACAGGAGTTGGCCATGACCACCTTGAACGTCATCAAGGCCGGCACGGGCGGGTGTGTCGGCCGTGTCGGCCCCGGGAAGCGGGTGCCGTGATGTCGATCCGGCAATGGACCGGCGGGGAGTTGCGCCTTGCCCCGTGGACGAACGAGTGGGTCATTGTGGCGCCGGCACGAGCGTCGGGAACCCGTGAGACCACCGGCGCGTGCCCGTTCTGCCCTGGCCCCGGCGAGGACACCCCACCCGAACGCTGGCGACTGTCCACTCCAGACGGTTCGGGGTGGCGCGTTCGGGCGGTCACCAACCGGTACGCGCTGTCCGACCACCACGAGGTCGTGATCGAGTCCCCTCAGCACGGCTGGGACCTCACCACGGCGACCACGGCGGAAGTCGTGGACGTGCTGACCGCGTGGCAGGTGCGCCACCGCGCACTGCGTGCCGGTGCCGCCGAGGTCGTGGTCTTCCGCAACAGGGGCGAGGCGGCCGGCAGCTCCCTGGCCCACCCGCACTCGCAGGTGCTCGGGCTGCCCGTGCTGTCCGGGGTCACCGCACGGAACGTCGCGGTCGCACGCGATCACCACCACCGGACGGGACGGCGACTCGTCGAGGACATCGTCGAAGCCGAGCTGGCACACGGCGAACGCGTCGTGCACACCGATGCCGGAGCGACGGCCTTCGTGCCGATCGCGCCCGCCACCGAGTTCGAGACGCGGATCGTGCCGAGCACCTACCGGGCGGACTTCGGCGCCGCGACGCTGGACGAGTTGGCCACTGCGGCCGACAGCCTGCGCACGGTCCTCGCCGCCCTGCGCGCCGTGCTCGTCGACCCCGCCTACAACCTCGTCCTGCACACCGCACCGACGACATGGACGTCGGCGCCGTTCCTGGCATGGCACCTACAGGTCCTGCCCCGGCTGACCACACCGGCCGGCCTCGAGGTGGCGACCGGCATCCCGGTCCTCACCACCCGACCAGAAGACTGCGCGGCCCGCCTGCGTACCGCGCTACCGGTCGACGCCGCGCGCTGAGATAGGAGGGTTCGACATGTGGTACTGGCACCACGACTACGGCTGGGGCTGGCTCGGCGCTGTCACGATGATCGTGACGATGGTGCTCCTCTGGGGCGGCCTCATCACGGTCGTCATCATTCTCCTACGCCGCTTCAACCACCCAGCTGGCGGACCGGACGCCGACAAGATCCTCGACGAACGGTTCGCCCGCGGCGAGATCGACGAGGAAGAACTGACGAAACGCCGCGCCGCACTGCACAACAGGACCTGAGCACGAGCAGCAGGGATGGGGACCTTGTGCCCTGTCAAGCCGGGTCGGGAGTCGGTGGGCGATGGCTGGCTCACGAATGACGCTGGAGGCAGGAACGCCAACAGGGACAGGTGAACGCATGGCATCCGCACGGTCGAGAGACCTGACCCGAAGAGAATGTTTGGAGCTCATCCGCGGCCGCCGGCCCGTCCGGATGGCCGCGGTGTCCGTCGGCGGGCGGGCACCGGTGCGGGTGGCCTGCTTCCCGTTGCCCGACGGGGACATCGCGATCCCCACCGGTACCGACCAATCCCTCGCACGCGCGGCGGCGGGGCGACCGGTCACCGTCCAGTTCGAACAGGACAACCCCGCCGAACAGGAGCGCTGGGTGGTCCGCGGTGCCGGGAAGGCGAGGCCACTCGGGCAGCGAGACCGGCCACGAACCGCGGTCGACACCGGCATCGCGCTCGCGATGACCTACGCATTCGAGAACGGCATCCGGATCGACGTCGACGAGTTGGTCGGTGAGCGGGTGAGCGGCTGCCGCGAGCCCACTTCCTGGTGAAAGCACAGCGGGACAAGGGTTGCGGCGTAACGACATCGGGAGACGCGGAGATCGGGGGTGATTATGGAAGCGTCGGGGCGAGCCGAGCGCGACGATGGTCGGGAGCCCGACCTGGTCCGGCGCTACCTGGACGAGATAGGTGCGGTGCCGTTGCTCACCGCGGCACAGGAGGTTGACCTGGCCAAGCGGATCGAGGCCGGGGTGTACGCGGCTGAGCTGCTCCGGCAGGCGGACGCGGGCCGGCGGAGTCTGGCGACGGGGCGCCAGGCGGAGCTGGCGGCGGTGGCCGAGGACGGGCGGCGGGCCAAGGACCGGATGATCAGCGCGAACCTACGGCTGGTCGTGGCGGTCGTCGCGCGGCACCCACGCCGTGTGCTGCCGCTGCCGGACGCGATCCAGGAGGGCAACCTCGGGCTGATCCGAGCGGTGGAGAAGTTCGACTACGCCAAGGGCTACAAGTTCTCCACGTACGCGACCTGGTGGATCCGGCAGGCGCTCGGGCGCGGCAGTGCGCAGTCCCGCATGCTCCGGCTGCCGGTGCACGTCATGGAGGAGTTGGACAAGCTCGAGCGGGTCGACCGCGAGCTCGGCGGGCGGCTGGGCCGCGAACCGAACGTCGAGGAGCTGGCCGCGGCGACCGGTATCCCGGCGATGCGGGTCGCGGAGCTGCGCCGTGTCGGGCGGGACACGCTCAGCCTCGACGCCCCGCTCGATGACAGGAACGGCGAGTTGCGGTTGGCCGACGTGGTCACCGACACCGAGACACCGGGAGTCGAGGAGGTCGCGGAACGCCGTGCACTCGTCACCGACGTGCGCGCCATGGTGGCGACCCTGCCCGCCCGAGAGGCGCTGGTGATCACGCGGCGGTACGGGCTGGACGGCGACCGGCCGCGGACACTGCGCGAGATCGGCGACGAGATCGGTCTCGGCCGGGAACGAGTACGCCAGCTCGAACGGGGCGGGCTCGCGTCGTTGCGGGAGTCCGCACGGAGCCAGGTCCTGCTGCCCTGGACTGCGTAGCCGTCCGAAGAGTCCGTTGTGGACGGAAGGAAGCCCGACCGGTGGCACACATGATCACCACGTCGCCCGGGGCCGGCGAGCGCGGCGCGGTCGCGGTTCAGGAGGTCGAGCCGGATGCGGTTTTCGGGGTGGTGGGGTCCTCGCCGCGCGGGCTCTCGTCCGCGGAGGCGGCCGCACGGCTCACCGCGCACGGCCGGAACGCGCTGCCCCAGCTGGTCGGGCGGCCGCTTTTCTCCCGGTTCCTCGCGCAGTTCACGGACTTGTTCGCCGTGGTGCTGCTCGTCGCCGCGGTGTTCACGTTGTCGGCGTACCTGCTGGGTGACCCGCCGGATATCGGCAACCTCCAGCTGACGGTCGCGATTCTCGCCGTGGTGGTGCTGAACGCGGTCATCGGGTTCGGGCAGGAGTACATGGCCGAGCGGACCGCCGATGCGTTGCGGGAGATGGTGCCGCACCGGGCGCGGGTGGTGCGGAACGGTGAGCGGGTCGAGGTGCCTGCCGAGGAGTTGGTCGTCGGGGACGTGGTGGTGCTCGAGGCCGGGGACGCGGTGCCGACGGACTGCCGGGTGGTCGAGGCGCACGAACTCGCGGTCAACAACGTGGTGCTGACCGGGGAGGCCGACCCGTCCGGGCGCACCGCCGAGCCGGTTTCGCCCCGGGTGGCGCGGCTGGAGGCACGCAACCTGGTGTGGATGGGGACGGCGGTTGCCGCTGGCACGGGTAAGGCGGTGGTGACCGGCACCGGCGAGGGCACGGAGTTCGGCCGGATCTACCGGTTGACTGCCCACACCACATCGGACCGCAGCCCGCTCCAGTTGCAGATCTCCAGCATGGCGCGACGCGTGGCCGGTGCGGCGTTCGCGCTGGGGGTGCTGCTGTTCGCGGTGCGGCTGCCGGCCGGCGGTTCGCTGGTGGAGACGTTCGTGTTCGCGCTCGGGGTGATGGTCGCCTGCGTGCCGGAGGGACTTCCGGCCACGCTGTCGGTGGCGATGGCCATCGGGGTGCGACGGATGGCGCGGCGACAAGCGCTGGTCAAGAAACTGGTCGCGGTGGAGACTCTCGGCTCCACGACGGTCATCTGCACCGACAAGACCGGCACCCTCACCAAAGCCGAAATGACCGTGCAACAGGTCTGGGCGGCAGGCCGCACTCACCACGTCACCGGTGTCGGTTACGTGCCCGACGGCGTGGTGTCCGACCCCGAACCGGTGCGGGAACTCTTGCGGGTGGCGGCACTGTGCAGTGACGCTCGGCTGATGGCGCCGGACGATGGGCACGGTTGGCGCGTGCTCGGTGACACTACCGAGGGGGCGCTGCTGGTCGTCGCGACGAAGGCCGGGCTGGACGTGGACGCCGAGCGGGACGCGGCGCCCAGAGTCGGCGAGTTCCCGTTCGACTCAAGCCGCAAGCTCATGACCACCCTGCACACCCGCACCGGACGAACGTGGGCGTACGTCAAGGGCGCGCCGGGCGAACTGCTGGCCCACTGCACCCACCTCCGCACCGAATCCGGTGCCGTGGCCATGGACCACGAAACACGCGGCCAGGTTCTGGCAGCCAACGACGCCATGGCCGGCTCGGCGCTGCGGGTGCTGGCCATCGCCTTCCGTGAAGTCCACAGTAGACAGATCGACCAGAACGACGCGGAGAGCGGGCTGACGTTGCTCGGCCTGGTCGGCATGCTCGACCCGCCGCGGCCGGAGGTCGTCAAGGCGGTCGCCGCATGCCGTCGCGCGGGGATCCGGGTGATCATGGTGACCGGCGACTACGCACTCACCGCCGAGGCGATAGCCCGGCGGGTCGGGATCCTGACCTCTCCTGGCCCGCCGCGCACGGTCACCGGCACCGACCTGGACGCCGCCGACGACGCCGGCCTGCGGGAACTGCTGGCTGAGCGCGGCGATCTGCTGTTCGCCCGGGTCAAGCCAGAGCACAAGATGCGGGTGGTCGCAGCACTGAAAGGTCTCGGCGAGGTGGTCGCGGTCACCGGGGACGGTGCCAACGACGCTCCGGCGCTCAAGCGTGCCGACATCGGTGTCGCGATGGGCGCCTCCGGCACGGATGTCGCCCGCGAGGCGGCGGTCATGGTGTTGCTCGACGACTCCTTCGCGTCGATCGCGGCCGCCGTCGAACTCGGCCGCTCGGTGTACGCGAACATCCGCAAGTTCCTGATCTACCTGTTCAGCCACAACATCGGTGAACTGGTGCCGATCCTGGTCGCGACGCTCGCCGGGTTCCCGCTCGTGCCGATCAACGCGATGCAGGTGCTGGCCATCGACCTCGGCTCCGACGTGCTGCCGGCACTCGCGCTCGGCGCTGAGCCGCCAGAGCCCGGTGCCATGGATGTACCCCCACGCAAGCGGCGGCAGCGACTGTTCTCCTGGGCCCTGGTGCGCCGGTTCCTGTTCCTCGGCAGCATTCAGGCGGCCGGCGCGACCGCGTTGTTCTTCTGGCACATCCACACCGCCGGAATCCCGTTCGACCAGTTCACCTCGGGCAATCCCGTCTATCGGGAGGCGCTGACCATGGCACAGGCCGTGATCGTGTTCAGCCAGTTCTTCAACGCCCTCACCGTGCGCAGCGACCGGCACAGCGTCTTCCGGCTCGGCCTGCTGTCCAACCGCGCACTCGTCGGCGCCGGGCTGATCGGCATCGGGATCATGTGCGCGATCAGCTACGTCCCGATCCTGCAGGCGGTCTTCCACACTGCCCCACTGTCCATCATGGACTGGACCCTCGTCGCCGCCTGCGGCGCGCTCGTCCTCGTCGCCGACGAGATCCGTAAGATTCTCCTGCGCCACAAGGAGGCCACCACATGAAAACGATCATCATGGGCTGCGGCCGAGTCGGCGCCGCACTCGCCCACCAGCTGTCCGCCGACCGGCACGAGGTGGTTGTGCTCGATCGCGACCCAGAGTCCCGCGAGCTGCTGCCGAAGGCATTCCCCGGCGAGTTCCTGGTCGGCAACGGCTACAACCGCGCCCTGCTCGAACGGGCCGGCATCAGCACGGCGGACGCGTTCGTCGCGGTGACATCCGGGGACAACACCAACATCGTCGGCGCACGCATCGCCAAGGAGGACTACCGCGTCCCCCACGTGATCGCCCGCATCTACGACCCACGCCGCGCCGACATCTACCAGCAGCTCGGCATCCCGACCGTCGCGAGCGTCCGCTGGACGGTCAACAGGATAAGCCAACTGCTCCGGCACCGCTACCTCGACCCGGACGTCACCTTCGGCAACGGCGAAACCCTGCTGGTACGGGAAACCCTGCCGGCCTGGTTCACCGGCCGGCAGCTGCACGACCTCGAGGTAAGCGGCCAGATCCGGGTCGTCGCAGTCACCCGCGGCGGCCACTCGTTTCTTCCGACCGTAGACAGCCTCGCCAAGGCGGGCGACACCGTGAGCCTCGC
Source organism: Actinophytocola sp. (assembly GCF_009379765.1). GTDB lineage: Bacteria > Actinomycetota > Actinomycetes > Mycobacteriales > Pseudonocardiaceae > Actinophytocola. The sequence continues at coordinate 92,095 of NZ_WHTD01000002.1, forward strand.
CGTCGCCGCGACCGCACTGGACCGGCTGCGTTCCTTCCTCGACAAGGAGTTGGGGTCATGAAGGTCCTTATCGCCGGCGCGGGCCGGCTCGGCGAGCAGGCCGCGCACCTGCTGTCCGCCACCGGCCACCAGGTCACCGTGATCGAGCAGGACAAGACCCGCCTCACCGAGTTGAAGAACCATCGCTCGATCAGGCTCGTGCACGGCGACGCCTGTGAGCCGAACATCCTCGAGAACGCCGGCGTGCTCAACGCCGACCTGCTGCTCGCCGCCACCGGCGAGGACGAGGACAACCTGGTGATCGCCCTGCTCGCCAAACGCCAGTTCGCTGTCCCCCGCACCCTCGCCCGCGTCAACGACCCGGACAACACCTGGCTGTTCGACACCCGCTGGGGCGTCGACGTCGCGCTGCCGGGCGCCGCACCCCTGGTGTCACTCATCGAGGAGGCCAGCGGCGCCGCCGACACCGTCGGACTCGTCCGGCTCGCCGACGCCGGCGTCACCCTGATCGAAACCCACATCGGCGACCACTCGAAAGCCGCAGGCCGCGTACTCGCCGACATCGACCTACCTGCGGGAACCGTGGTGGCCGCTGTCGTCCACGACGCCCACCCGGTAGTACCCGCAGGCGACTACCGATTCCACACCGGCGACACCGTCCTGGTGGTCGCCACGACCGCCACCGAACACGACATCCACGACGCCTTCCAGTGAGCAGAGCCTCAGCCCGCCCAGTGGAGCAGGAGCAGGTCCCGCGCGTCCTCGCGAAGCCGTTTGACCGCCTTGTTCTCGAGCTGACGCACCCGCTCCCGGCTGATCCCCAACTCGCCGGCGACGTCCACCAGCGTGCGCGGCCGGCCGCTGGTCAGGCCGTACCGCTCGGTTATCACCCGTGCCTGCCGCGGCGGCAGCGCGGCGACCGCGGCATGCACGTCCGCTACGAGTGCCAGGTGTTCAGCGGCGTCCGGACCTGACTCCGCATCGGCGTCCTCGATCACGTCACCCAGCCGCAGTTCCTCGTCCGCACGGAACGGGGCGTCCAGACTCACCGCACGCCGCCCGGCGCGACGGAGGTCGGCGACCCGGTGGGCCGGTATCCCGGTCTTGGCGGCCAGCTCGGCCACGCTCGGCTCGTGTCGGAGGCGCACCGTCAACGCCCGGTCGGCGATGCCGATCCGGTCCAGCGCCTCCATGACGTGAACCGGCAGCCGGATCGTGCGCGACTGCTCCATGACGCCGATCTCCATGGCCTGTCGGATCCACCATGCCGCATAGGTGGAGAACTTGTACCCCTTGGTGTAGTCGAACTTCTCCACCGCACGGATGAGACCGAAGTTGCCCTCCTGGATCGCGTCCAGCAATGGCATGCGGCGCCGGTAGTTCCGCCGGACAACAGTGACCACGAGCCGCAGGTTGGCCACGATCATCTTCTCCTTCGCCGCGCGCCCATCCCGGACGACCAAGTCGAGCTCACGACGCCGCGCTAAGGACAACCGGCGTTCCCCGGCATCCGCCGCACGTAACAGCTCCGCCGCGTACACCCCGGCCTCGACACGCTTGGCCAGCAGGATCTCCTCCTCGGCCGACAGCAACGGAACCGACCCGACCTCGTTCAGGTACAACCGGACAAGGTCGAGGTCACCGTCATGATCACGGTGCTGACCGCGTACACCATCACCGTTGTCGAACGACATCGAAGTCCCGCCCCTGACCGTCAACGCGACCGGCAACGAACCGGGCACGACGAACGCATCCGGCCGAACGTCCACGGCCCACCCCCTCCGCGAGGCTGGCCCCACCTAGCACCACAACCATTGCTCGCGTGACGACCGACGCCAGATGCCGAACGGCCCCAACCACGCACCAATCGGCCCACTACGACGAGGCCGAAGGTCCCAGGATGAACGTCGCGACCGCAGCCACACGTAGTGACCGGCCAGAGATGCCGCACGCCGAGACGGGTGTCGTTGCCAATTGCCTCAGCTGGGCTCTCACCAGTCAGGCTGGACCAAAGGCCCTGGAAACGATCCCGCAAACCCACCAGGCTGGTGACATATGGGGAGTCGCGGCGAGTGTTCCGGGCCGGCGGGGTACCGCACCGGAACACTCGCTTCGTAAGCAGCATGAACCCTTCCCATTTCGGCAGTACCCGTACTTCGGACCAAGGAACCGCGCCGGGTGATCTAGCCGCTTCGGCATCAGTTATCGGAGAGGCTGCCCTTCGCCGAGTTCGTCCACTCCGGCCAAGCCGGAGCCCTCATGCACGGTCCGCACGGTCAGATGGCTGCCGGGAAGGTCGCCGGCGCACGCGGTTGTCTCGAAGGGCACGAACTCCGCTCTCCGCTCGTGCGGCGGGTACGCCCGCAGCCCGCGCACGGCTGTCGGCCGGCAGGTCGCCTCGTCGAAGTTACCGATGTTGACGAAACCGACCGGTGCGGTGGCGGTCCCACCTGGCTTCAGGGTTACCGGTGGGCCTTTCGGCCCGACCTGTTCCGCCGCCTCGCCGATCTGGTGCCCATCGTCGCCGGTCACGAACGACATGCCGGGGAAGCCCTGGATCACGCGGGTTCGGCCACCCGTGTTCGTGAACACCAGTGCTCGGTAGACCGTACCCGCGGTGCCCTCTTCGGCGCCGAGGGACATGTCGACGTCACGCACGGTGCATACCGCGATCGTCGCTGGCTCGGACGTGGTGTCCGACGGGGGCGAGGTGGCCGTCGCCGGGGGCTGCGCCGAAGTCGTCGGTGCCGTTGGACCGCCGCCAGCCATCGGCGTGCCCGCGATCTCACTCGTGCACCCGGCGGCGAGTAGGAGCAGCAGCACACCGCAGCCCAGGATGGTTGGGCGCATGGTTGTCACGTCCTCTCGGGGAGCATGGTGATGGCACCGCTGGGACATTCGGCGACGCACAGGCCGCAGCCTTTGCAGTAGTCATAGTCGATCTCGTAGTGGTCGCCGACCTTGCGGATGGCGTTGTCGGGGCAGATGCCGTAGCAGTTGTCGCAGTTGAAGCAGTTGCCGCAGGACAGGCAGCGGCGGGCTTCGAACAGTGCGGTGGACTCGTCCAAACCGCCGACGACCTCGTCGAAAGTGGATGTTCGGCGAGCCGACTCCAACGCCGGCCGGACGGTGGCGGGTGCGTCGGAGTAGTACCACGTGTTGAGTCCGTCGTAGGTGGCGAGCGGCGCGGTGAGTGGCTCTTCGTGCACACTGCCACGAAGCCAGGCGTCGATGGCGCGGGCGGCTTTCTTGCCGTGGCCGACGGCGACGGTGACCGTGCGTTCGGCGGGGACCATGTCGCCGCCGGCGAAGATGCCGGGATGGCCGGTCATGAAATCCGGGCCGACCTTGACGACGCCGTCCTGTTCCTCGATGCCTGGCAGCCCGGCCAGGAGCGACAGGTCAGCGTTCTGGCCGATCGCGAGGACCAGCGAGTCGGCGCCCAGGTCCTCGAACTCGCCCGTGGGCCGGGGTTTCCCGGCGTCGTCGAGGCGCATCTTCTCGATCGTGATGCGGCCGGTGTCGACGTGGTGAACTGTGGATAGCCACCTCATCGTCACGCCTTCCTCGAGTGCCTCTTCGACCTCGATGTCGTGGGCGGGCATGCGGTCGCGGGTGCGGCGGTAGACGACGACTGCGTCGGTGGCGCCGAGGCGGCGTGCCGTGCGGGCGGCGTCCATCGCAGTGTTCCCGCCGCCGTAGACGGCGACGCGACGGCCGAGCATGGGCCGTTCCTCACCAGTCATAGACCGCAGCAGCGTGGTGGCGTCGAGGATCCGTGCGCCGTCGCCGGCCGGGATGTCCACTCGCTTGGCGATGTGCGCGCCGACGGCCAGGAACACCGCGTCGAACTCCCGCAGCGCCCCCAGTACATCGGTCACCGGATGCGACATCTCCATGGTCACGCCAAGATCCGCGACACGGGTGACCTCGGCGTCGAGCACATCGCGCGGCAGCCGGTAGGCGGGAATGCCGTACCGCATCATCCCGCCCGGGGCGCTGCCGGCGTCGCGAACGGTCACGTCATGGCCGAGCAGGGTGAGGTGGTAGGCGGCCGACAGACCCGACGGGCCTGCTCCCACCACGAGCACCCGCTTGCCGGACGACTCGACATCCACCGTAACCGTCCATTTGCGACGAATAGCCTCGTCGCCGAGGAACCGTTCGACGGAGTTGATGCCGACGGTCTCGTCGAGTTGTCCTCGGTTGCACGCGGTCTCACACGGCCGGTAGCAGACGCGACCCATGATCGCGGGGAACGGGTTGTCGGCGACCAGTGCCCGCCAGGCGTCCTCGTAGCGGCCTTCTTCCGCGTCGTACAGCCACTGCCGCACGTTCTCGCCGGCAGGGCAGGCGTTGTTGCACGGCGGCAGCAGGTTGACGTACTCGGGGCGTTCGGTGCGCCAGGTACCGGTCTTGTTGGCCAGGCTGGTGCCGGGTCCGAGTGTGATCGCGAACGGCTTGTCCATCATGACTCCTCGAGCAGCCCGAACTTGCGGATGTTGCGGTCGGCGGTGGCCTGGATGCGGGCGATGACGTCGGTGCGGGGCGGGTCGCCGAACAGGTGCGCGTAGCGGCGCTGGGGGCGCAGGTAGTCCTCGACCGGCACTCGCCGGCGGATCTTCGACGTGTCGACGATCTCGCCGTGCTCGGCCTCGAACACCGGGAACAGCCCGCTTTCCTTGGCGAGCCGGGCGATGCGGATGGTGTCGGCCGCCGGAGTACCCCAGCCCAGCGGGCACGGCACGAGCACGTGCAGGTAGCGGGCGCCGCGGAACTCCATCGCCCTGGCGACCTTGTACTCCAGGTCCCGCAGCTCGGCCACCGTCGCCGTTGCCACATAAGGGATTTCGTGCGCCATCGCGATCATCGGGACGTTCTTGCCCTGCCCGAACACGTTCCCGGGTTCCGGGCCGACCGCTTGGGTGGTGGCGGTTCGGGCGGCCGGCGGGGTCGCGCCGGAGCGCTGCACGCCGGTGTTCATGTAGGCCTGGTTGTCGTAGCAGATGTAGAGCACGTCGTCGTTCCGCTCGAACATGCCGGACAGGCAGGCGAACCCGATGTCGACGGTGCCGCCGTCCCCGCCCTGGGCAACGACGCGAACATCCTTGTTTCCCTTGGCCTTCATCGCGGCGGTCACCCCGGTGGCGACGGCGGGCGCGTTGCCGAACAGCGAGTGGATCCACGGCACCTGCCACGACGTCTCTGGGTACGGTGTGGAGAACACCTCCAGGCAACCGGTGGCGTTGACTGCCACCATCTGCCGGTTCGTGGCGCGCATGGCGGCGTCGATCGCGTAGCGGGCGCCGAGCGCCTCGCCACAGCCCTGGCAGGCGCGATGCCCGCAGGTCAGCGAGTTCGCGCGGGCGGGATCGGCCTGCACCGAACGGTCCTCGATGGGCAGCAGCCGGTTGCCGACGACGAAGCTGCCGGTCTGGTAGAACTTGACGGTCTTCGCGGGCATGGCTGGCCTCAGCTTTCTGCGACGCGATCGAGGTCACGCAGTAGGTTCTCGGCGGTGGGCCCGGAACGCGGGCTCTCCCGCCTGCGCCGTAGCTCGCGCTCGACGAGGTCGGTGTTCAGGTCGAGGAAGGTCAGCGGGGCGGGGTCGCCCCAGAGCAGGAAGTCACGGAGCGAGGCCTCGGTGACGGGCCGGCCGCCGAGTCCGGCGACGACGGTGTGCAGTGGCCGGTCGGTGATCGCGGCACGCACGTCCGCGGTCACGATCCCGCCGGTGCCCACGGAGAACGCCCGCTCCAGCACGATCACCCGCGACGCGTCGCGGACGGCGGCCCGCAGCGCGTCGTACGGGAACGGCCGGAACGTCGTGATACCAACAACACCGACACGGACGCCTTCATCACGCAGTTCGTCCACGGTGTCCTTGAGGGTGCCCAGCACGGAGCCGAGCGCGATCACGACCGTCTCCGCGTCCTCGGTCCGGTACGGGCGCACGAGGCCACCGGAGGGCCGGCCGAACCGGTCCGCGAACTCGGCGGCCACAGCCGGCACGACCGTCAACGCGTCCAGCTGCCGCATGTGCGCCAGGTAACGGACTTCAGTGAACGCCTCCGGGCCCACCATCGCGCCCATCGACACCGGGTCGGCGGGGTCGAGAACGTGCCGCGGCTCGTACGGTGGCAGGAACGCGTCCACCTCGTCCTGGGCCGGCACGTCGACCCGCTCGAACGCGTGCGTGAGGACGAAACCGTCCATGCACACCATGACCGGGGTGGACAGTTCCTCCGCGATACGGAACGCCTGGATGTGCAGGTCGAGTGCTTCCTGGTTGGTCTCCGCGTAAAGCTGGAGCCAACCACTGTCCCGCTGGGACATCGAGTCGCTGTGGTCGTTCCAGATGTTGATCGGCGCGCCGATCGCCCGGTTCGCCACGGTTATCACGATCGGCAGCCCAAGCCCGGACGCGTTGTACACCGCCTCCACCATGTACAGCAGCCCCTGGCTCGCGGTCGCCGTGTACGCCCGCGCACCAGCCGCCGACGCCCCGATCGCCGCCGACATCGCCGCGAACTCCGACTCCACGTTCACGTACTCACACGGCTGCAGCTCGCCGGACTTCACCATCGCGGACAACGCCTCGACGATGTGCGTCTGCGGCGAGATCGGATAAGCGCTGATGACCTCGGGCCGGCACAGCGCGACACCCTCTGCGACGCCGCGGGAGCCTTCGATCTGTCTAAGCATGCTGGCGCTCCTCCACCTTGGCACGGACGATCTCGAAGGCCCGGGTGGCCGCGGCGACGTTTGCCTCGGCGATCTTGCCGGCGAACCGCTCCCGGATGGCCGTGCTCACCGAGGCCAGCGAAACGAGGCCGCTCGCGGCGGAGAAACCGCCCAGCAGTGCGGCGTTGGGCACCGGGCGACCGACCAGCTCCTGTGCGATCTCGGTGGCCGGCACGACGAACACGTTGCTGACCTCGAGGGCGATGTCCTTTGTGGAGTTCACGAGGACGAGGCCGTCCTGGCGCAGTCCGTCCAGTACCGGCAACCGGCCCAACAACGTTGGATCCTGGACGATCACCGCGTCCGGCAGGACGATGGGCGCGTGTGTGCGGATCTCGCGATCGGCGATCCGGCAGTACGCCACGACCGGCGCGCCGGTCCGCTCGGACCCAAAGCTGGGGAACGCCTGCGCGTGCCGCCCTTCCAGGAACGCGGCCACCGACAGCAGTTCCGCCGCGGTGACCACGCCCTGTCCACCGCGGCCATGTACCCGTACCTCGAACATCGTGGTCACGTCCCCACGACCGGTGCACGCGAAGCGGCCAGCTCACGCATCCGCTGCTCGGTCGTCACCACGGGGTGCATACGTGTTGCCACCATGACGTTCCTCCTCACCATGTGCTGCCGTACTTGGCGAGCACCTCACGGAGCCGCTCGACGAACCGCAGCGAGTCGTCGTGGTCGCGTTGCCAGACGTTGCGGCCGAAGATGAGCCCGGTCGCGCCGGCGGCCATCGACTGCCGGGCCTTCTCGATCATGGCTTCGTCGCCGGCCTTCGTGCCGCCGGAGACCAGCACCATGGTGCGGTTGGCCGAGCGGACGACGGCGTCGATGGCCTGCTGTGTCGAGAAGGTCGCGCCGTACTGCTCGGGGGTGCCGGTTTGCTTGTCGGGGTGCGGGAAGTTCACCTTCACCATGTCAGCACCCAACTCGCTCGCGACGCGGACTGCGTAGTCGACCGCGTAGAAGGAGTCCTTGCCGCCCTTGGCCTCGACGGCCGCGCCACGCGGGTAGGCCCACACGATCAGCGGTATCCCGAGGCGTTCGGCGTCGGCCCGGATCTGGCGGTACTGGGCGAAGTCCTGTTGCTGCGCGGGTGTGCCGACGTAGAGGGTGTAGCCGATGGCGTCCGCGCCGAGCCGGACCGCGTCCGAAACGCTGGCGTGTACCGGGGAGAGTGCCGCGTCGTCGGCGGGGATGTCGGTTTTGCCGTTCAGCTTCAGTACCAGGGGCAGCTCACCGGCGAAGTCCCAGTAGAACTTCTCCGCGAGACCGACCTGCAGGACGATGCCGTTGAACCCGCCTTCGAGGGCCAGCCGGATCACGTATTTCGGGTCACTGGCGGCGGGGTTGGCGAAGAAGTCACGCGGCCCGTGCTCGAATCCCTGGTCGTACGGGAGGAACAGCGCCGTGCCGTTGCGCAGGCCGTGCTGGTGCAGGATGCGGTGCAGCCGGGCCTTCTTACCGGTGTCGAGTCCCAGCCGCGCCAGCGATGGACGTGTGGTCATCGCACACTTCCTTTCCTTGTGCCTCACCACCACCCTCTCGCCGGCGAAGGCGGCCACCCAGATCCTTTCGTCGGTCACCGCCGGGACTTTCGGCCCGGTAGGCGGATCGTGATGGTGGTTCCCCCGCCGGGGCCGGACTCGGCGGTGACGCTGCCGCGATGGGCGGTGACCAGCTCACGCACCACCGCCAGCCCGATGCCCGAGCCGGCGATCGTGGCGCTGCCCCGGCCACGCCACATGCGGTCGAACACGTGCGGCAGCTCGTCTTCCGGGATACCGGGCCCCGTGTCGCTGACCGACACCGTCGGTGTGCCGTCGACCATGCCGGCGCGCACGGTGAGCCGGTCGCCGGGCCGCCCGTAGCGTGCGGCGTTGGCGACGACGTTGCCGAGTGCCTGGTGCAGGCGATCCGGGTCGGCGTGGATGATCACGCCGTGGGCCAGCTCCGTGTGCACCTCCAGCCCAGTGGCACGGAGCTGTGCGGCATGCGCGCCGAGGACCGACTCGGCGACGACTGCCAGGTCGACGTCGGTCGGGTGCAGCGACAGCGCGGCGGCCTCGGCGGCGGCGAGCGCCGCGAGGTCGTCGACCACGCGGCCCAGGCGCAGTGCCTGGTCATGCAGGTCGGAGAGCCGGTGTGGGTCGGCTGGCGCGAGGCCGTCGCGGAGTTCCTCGAGACCGGCCCGCAGCGCGGCGAGTGGCGTGCGCAGTTCGTGGGCGACGTCCGCGGTGAGGTCACGCCGATTCCGTTCGGTGTTCGTCACCGCGTCGGCCATGGTGTCGAAGGCCGTGGCGAGCGTGCCCAGCTCACCGGGTGCACGCACCCGCGCCCGGGCAGACCGGTCCCCGATGGCGAACGCGCGGGCGGCGGCGGCCAGACGCGTGAGCGGGTCGGTGATACGCCGGCTGACGAACCAGCTCGCCGCGATGGCCACCGCGAGCGCCGTGGCCGCGGCGACGGCGATCCACAGCCAGGTGACGTCCCGGGCCGCCGAGCCCGCGGTGGCGCCGTAGGTGAGGCGGACCGAACCCACCGTCGTGCCGTCGACCATGACCGGCGCCTCCGCGTGGTCGGCGACCGACATGGTGCCCATGCCCGGACCGCCGTGTCCGTGTCCCGGGTTCGACACCACCCGTCCATGCTCGTCGAGCACGATCAGGTGTGCGCCGGCTGCGGCCGACGCGGCGGAGGTGAGGTCCAGGCCGGTCCACCCCCGGGCCCGGCGGTAGGCGGCGGCCACCTCGTCGGCGGCTCGCGTCGCGGCCCGGTCCCGTTCGGTGGACTCGGCGGCGGCGAGCCCGCGGCCGGTGCCGGCTAGGGCGGCGGCGGTGAGCACGGCGACCGACGACAGGGCGACCAGAAGGAAGGCGGCGAACAGCCGCCCTCGCAAGGTTGTCCGCTCACCGGTCACGGCGCAGCCCCAAGCGGTAACCGACGCCCTGCACGGTCTCCACGATGTCCTGGCCGTCAGGGCCCAGTTTGTGGCGCAGGTTCTTCACGTGTGAGTCGATCGTGCGCTCATAGCCGGCGAACTCGAAGCCACGCACGCGGTTGATCAGTTCGTAGCGGGAGTACACCCGCCCCGGCACGGCCGCCAGCGCGGCGAGCAGCCCCCATTCGGTGGGAGTCAGGTCCAGCACGGCACCGTCCACTGTGGCCTCGTGCCGCTCCTCGTCGATCCGGAGTCGACCATCCTCATAGGACAGAGCGGCAGACTGTTCCCGGCCGAGGACGCGACCCAGCACGGCCTGCACGCGCAGTACCAGCTCGGTCGGGCTGAACGGTTTCACCACATAGTCGTCGGCGCCGAGCCGCAGCCCGGCGATCCGGTCCGCGACCTCACCCCGCGCGGTGAGCACCACCACCGGCACGCCGTCGGCCGCCCGCAGCACCTCGAGCCCGTCGAGGTCCGGCAGGCCGAGGTCGAGCACCACCAGCTCGGCCGTGTGCCGCGCCAGCAGGTCCAACGCCTGCACACCCGACCCAGTCGCGAGCACGCCGAAGCTGGCGCGCTCCAGGTAGCGGCGCACCAACTCGCGAATCTCCCGATCGTCCTCGACGACCAGCACCGTGCTGCCCACGTTCCCGGTTCTACGTCGGTAGCACCGCGCGGCGCGAGGGACCAAAGACCTCCACACCATCTCCACACGTCCGGCATCGGCTCCGCACACCACCCGGCGACGCTGACGGTGCAGACCGAGGCAAGAAGAAAGGAGGAGCCATGAAGGCTCGAACCGCACTCATCGCGATCGCGGTAGGCGCCGCCGCGGTTCTGGGTGTCCTCGCCGCCGCGCCGGCACTGGCAGGGCCGGCGAACGGCACCGGACCAGGCTTCGACCCTGGACCGGGCATGAGCACCGGACCAGGACCGGGCGCCGGGACCATGCGCGGGACAGGCGGCTGCCTGTTGGGCACCGCGCTGAGCGGCACGCTGACCACCGAGCAGCAGACCACGCTCACGGCCAACGCCGACGAGGAGAAACTCGCACACGACCTGTACGCCGAGTTCGCCACCCGCTACGACGCCGTGGTCTTCGACCGGATCGCCGACGCCGAGACAGTGCACCTGTCGGCCGTCCGCACCCTGCTGGACCGCTACGGGATAACCGACCCCACGGCGGACCGGGCACCGGGCAACTTCGCCACCCCGGCCGTCCAGACCACCTACGACGACCTGCTCGCCACGGGGCTCACCGGTGAGCGCGCCGCGCTCGAGGTGGGCGTGACGGTCGAGACCGCGGACATCGACCAGCTGCGCACCGCGCTCGAAGGTCTCACCGCGCCCGACGTCCAGCGCGTCTACACCCACCTGCTCATGGCATCGGAGCACCACCTCGCCGCGTTCACCACGTGGCTGGGCCGCTGAACAGGCCGTTCGACATACCCCCGGGGGTATCGCTATCGTTGATGGCGAGATACCCCTGGGGGTATTTGCTTCGAGAGGAGAAACGCAGATGTCGATCGATGTCGAGGTGGTGGCGACCACGTCACTGGGTGACCGGAGCTATTTGGCGCACGACGGCAGAGTGGCGGTGGTGGTCGACCCACAGCGGGACATCGACCGGGTGGTGCTGCTGGCCGGACGGTTCGGCGTGCGGATCACCCATGTCGTGGAAACCCACCTGCACAACGACTACGTGTCCGGCGGGCTGGCGCTGGCGAAGCTGACCGGCGCGGCGTATCTGGTGGCCGCGGCCGAGAAGGTGGCGTTCGACCGGGTGCCGGTGGCCGACGGCGACGAGGTCACGGTGTCCGAGGGCATGCGGCTGTCGGTGGCCGCGACACCGGGGCACACGTTCCACCACGTGTCGTATGTGCTGCATGGCCCCGATGGCCCGGAAGGGGTGTTCACCGGCGGGTCGTTGTTGTTCGGCACCACCGGGCGCACCGACTTGCTGGGTCAGGAGCACGCCCACGACCTCGCGCACCACCAGCACACTTCTGCACGCCGGCTGGCCGACCTGCTCCCTGACGGCACGCGGGTGTGGCCGACGCACGGGTTCGGCAGCTTCTGTTCCGCCACCCAGGCCGACGGTGAGGCGTCGACCATCGGGCGGGAGAAGGTCGCGAACCCGGCGTTGCGCCTGGAGGCCGATGACTTCGTCGAGCAGACGCTCGCCGGCCTGGATGCCTATCCGGCCTACTACGCGCACATGGGTGTGCGTAACGCCGAGGGCGCCGACCTGGTCGACCTGACCCCGATCACGCTCGTCGACCCGGCTGGGCTGCGCACACGGCTCGAGGCCGGGGAGTGGGTGGTGGACCTGCGTTCCCGCAAAGCGTTCGCCTACCGGCACCTCGCCGGCACGGTCAGCATCGGGCTCGACGGCGCGATGTCGACCTGGGTGGGCTGGCTCGTGCCGTGGGACGCGCCGGTCACCCTGCTCGGCGAGTCCGCCGCGCAGGTCGCCGAGGCCCAGCGCGAGTTGACGCGGATCGGCATCGACCGCCCCGCCGCCGCGGCCACCGGACAACCGGAGGGCTGGGCCGGCGGGCAGGAGGATCGGCTGGCGGAGCTGGACATGGCCACGTTCGCCGACCTCGCCGCCGCCCGCGCGGGCCGGCTGCCGCGCGGTCTGCCCGCGCCCGAGGTCGTGCTCGACGTGCGGCTGGCCGGTGAGTGGCAGCAGGACCACCTGGACGGCGCGGTGCACGTCCCGCTCCCGGAACTGGCCGACCGGGTCGGCGAGTTGGGCGACGGGGTGGTGTGGGTGCACTGCCAGTCGGGTTACCGGGCCGCAATCGCGGCGAGCCTGCTCACCCGGGCCGGCCGGCGGGTGGTCTGCGTCGATGATGACTTCACCACCGCGGCGAGGGAACTCGCATGATCAAGTCCACAGTAGATACTCAGGCTCTGCTGGAGATGCTCGAGTCCGGGCACGGGCCACGGCTCATCGATGTGCGCACGCCGGGTGAGTTCGCCGCCGGGCACATCGAGGGCGCCTACAACGTGCCGCTGGACCTGCTGCGCGAGCACCGCGCCGAACTGCGCGAGCACCTCGACGAGACGGTGGTGCTGATCTGCCGGTCCGGGCAGCGCGCCGCAAAGGCCGAGCAGGCACTGGCCGGCGTGGGCCTGCCCAACCTGCGCCTGCTCGACGGCGGCATCACCGCATGGGAGGCGGCCGGCGCGCCGGTGCGGCGGGCCCGGCCGCGCTGGGACCTGGAGCGTCAGGTCCGATTGGTTGCCGGAAGCCTGGTGCTGGCGGCGGTTCTGGTGGGTCTGGTGTTCTCGCCGGTGACGTGGCTGGCCGCGCTCGTCGGCGCCGGCCTCGCCGTGGCCGCGGTCACCAACACCTGCCTGCTGGGCAAGCTGCTCACCAAACTGCCCTACAACCGCGGCCCACGCACCACGGTCCAGTCAATCGTGACCGCACTCGGTCGGGGCTGACCGGCATGCTGGCACTCACCCTCGCCGCTGCCGTGCTTGTCGGGGTCACGCTCGGCGTCCTCGGCGGCGGCGGGTCGATCCTCACCGTGCCGATCCTGGTCTACCTCGCCGGGCTCGACGCCAAGCACGCCATCGCGATGTCGCTGTTCGTCGTCGGCGTCACCAGCGCGATCGGTGTCATCGCCCACGCGCGGGCCGGGCGGGTGCGCTGGCGCACCGGACTCGTGTTCGGCGCCGCCGCGATGGCCGGCGCATACGGCGGCGGCAGGCTCGCGGCGCTCATCCCCGGCGAATGGCTGCTCGCCGGGTTCGGGGTGATGATGCTGGCCACCGCAGTCGCGATGCTCCGCGAACCCCGCACCGCCACCTCGACACGCCACGAACTATCCGTGCCCCTCGCCGTCAGCGAAGGGGTCGTGGTCGGCGCGGTCACCGGTCTCGTCGGCGCGGGCGGCGGGTTCCTGGTGGTGCCGGCGCTGGTGCTGCTCGGCGGGTTGCCGATGGCCGTCGCGGTCGGCACGTCGCTAGTGGTGATCGCGATGAAGTCGTTCGCCGCGCTCGCCGGTTACCTCGCCACCGTTCACATCGACTGGACGCTGGCCCTGGCGGTCACAGCAGCCGCGGTGCTCGGCGGCGTTCTCGGTGGCCGGCTCGCCGGTCGCGTCCCGGACCGTTTGCTGCGCAAGGGTTTCGGCTGGTTCGTGGTCGTCATGGGCGTGTTCGTCCTCGCCCAGCAACTGCCACCGGTCTGGTGGCCGATCCTCGCGATCCTCGCGATCGGCGCGGTCGCAGTGATCGCAGTCAGGCGAGTCCCAGCACGGAGATGAGCAGGCGGGCAGCGTCTCCGCCCGCCTGCGCCGCGACGGCGATCGCGGCCGGCACGTCCAGGTCGCGTGCCAGTAGTTGGCACACCTCGTCAACCGCGCCGGAACCGGACCGCGCGGCGGCCTCGTGCAGCAGCCGCACCCGGTCTGCGGCGGTGTCCAGAAGTTCGGGCCGGTAGTCCCAGCTCTCCTGCCACGGCCGGTCGAGGATCATCATCCGCACCGCAGCCGCAGGATGCTCGGTGAGCAGGCCGGCGAGCAGCACGAGGTTCCCGCTTGATTTGGCCATCTTCGCGCCGTCAACGGTCACCGTGCCGACGTGGAACCATGCCCGCGTGTGCGGTGCGACGCCGGTGAACGCCTCAGCGATCGCAGCGTGGTAGGAGTGGTGCGGGAAACTCAGGTCCGCGCCACCGGCGTGCACGTCCATCCCGGCGCCGAACACGGACAGGGCCATCACCACACACTCGGCGTGCCAACCCGGCCGGCCCTGCCCCCACGGCGACAGCCACGTCTGGTGGTCGTGCTCGACGGCCTGCCACAGCGCAACGTCGAACGGATCGTCCTTGTCCGGATCGTCCGGCCGTCCGCCGAACTCGGCCGCGAGCCGCAACGCCGTCACCTGCTCCGCATCCGCGCGGACGGGGACGCCGGCACCGCGGAAGTACACCGATCCCGACCGCTCGTAGGCCGCGCCGGACTCAAGCAGCGCCGCGGCCAGTCGGACCACCGCGCCGACGTAACGGTGCGCCCAGGGCTCATGGTCCGGACGACGCACGTGCAGCGCCGACATGTCCCCCGCGAACAAGAACTCCTGGAACGCCGCGAAGTCATCGGCACGACTCCCGGCACGCATGGCTGCCGAGTCCAGCACGTCGTCCACATCGGTGACGTTGCGGCACACGACCGGCTCGACACGCAGACACCGGCGCAGCACCCGCGCGAGGGTGTCCACCCATACGAACGTCGCGGCGTGACCGAGATGCGTCACGTCATAGGGCGTGATGCCGCACGTGTAGATCCGCGCCCGGTCCAGCAACGCCAACCGCCAGCCCGCGATCGTCAGGGTGTTCATGCCAGTGTCAGAAACAGCTTCTCCAGCCGCGCACGGTCCACGGCCGCCTGCTCCGACCCATCAGCCACACAATGCTCCAGCCCACTGGCGATCAGCCGGAACCCAGCACGGTCCAACGCCCGCGACACCGCCGCCAGCTGGATGATCACGTCCTCGCAGTCCCGCCCGGACTCGATCATCTGGACAATGCCACCCACCTGCCCCTGTACCCGCCGCAACCGCTTCGTCACGTCGGACAGGACGTCCTCGCTCAGCTCCACCACGCCACCTCCAGTACCCCCGAGGGTATACGACGTCAGTCCGAGGTGGACAGCGATGTGCGCACCTCGACCATGTCGACCTCGCCGACCTTCTCGGTCAGCTGCTCAAGCGCGGCCGCCGGCAGGGCACCCGGCTGCGAGTAGAGCACCACACCGTCCCGAACCGCCATCAGCGTCGGGATCGACGAGACCCCGAACGCCTGCGCCAGCGCGACCTGCGCCTCGGTGTCGACCTTGCCGAAAACGATGTCCGGATGCCGCTCCGCCGCCTGCTCGAACACCGGCGCGAACATCCGGCACGGCCCGCACCACGCCGCCCAGAAGTCCACCAACACCGTGCCCGACCCACTCACCACGTCATTGAAATTCTGCTCGGTCAACTCGACCGTCGCCATCAGGTTCCTCCTCCTCAGATACCCCCTACCGTATAGGTAACTCGCCGGGTCGGCGCGATGTTCCCGACGTACACGCGGGCGGAACGTCGTGGTTCGGCGGGGACCAAGGACCCTGGCTGCGCCGGTTCCCCGCAGTCAGGCTCGAAGTCGTGAGGACCTGTCCCGAACCCAGTAGCGCCGCCGAGGTCGCGGTGCGGGTCGAGGTGTACGGCACCGTGCAGGGCGTCGGTTTCCGACCATTCGTCTACCGGCTCGCCACAGACCTTCGGCTACGTGGCGACGTCCGCAACGCGGGCGGACACGTAGTGGTCCGGCTCACGGGGCACCCCGACGCCGTCGACGAGTTCCTCACCCGCCTCACCAGCGAGCCCCCCCAGCCAGTCCCACATCGTCCGGATCGCCGTCACCAAGAACACCTGCCCACCCACGAACACGTTCACCATCCTCGCCAGCAGTGCCGATCCGGTCGACCTCGCCGGCCCTCGTGACCTGCCACCGGATCTGGCCACCTGCGACGCCTGCCTGCGCGAGCTGTTCGACCCGACCGACCGGCGGTTCCGCTACCCGTTCCTCAACTGCACCGACTGCGGGCCGAGAGCAACCATCGTCGGCGACCTGCCCTACGACCGCTCCCGCACAGCCATGCGGGCCTTCCCGATGTGTGACCCATGCGCGACCGAGTACCGGGACCCGGCGAACCGCCGGTTCCACGCCGAGCCAACGGCCTGCCCCGACTGCGGCCCGCGACTCCACTGGGACGGCGCGACGGATGTGGACGCACTCGCGGCCGCCGAAGCGGTGATCTCCGCCGGTGGCCTGGTCGCCGTCAAGGGCGTAGGCGGCTTCCAGCTGGTGTGCGCGGCGAACGCGCAACCGGCGGTGGCACGCCTACGTGCGGCGAAACACCGCCCGCACAAGCCGTTCGCGGTCATGACCAACGACGTCACCGCGCTGGTGGTGGTGGACCCGCCCGCCGAGGCAGCTCTCCGCTCCACGGCCCGGCCCATCGTGCTGCTGCCCAGACGGGCGGACGCGCCGGTCGCCGAAGCGGTCGCGCCAGGGCTCGCCGAACTGGGCGTCTTCCTGCCCTACAGCCCACTGCACCACCTGCTGCTGGCCGACCTGGACATGCCGCTGGTGGTGACGAGCGGCAACCGGTCCGACGAGCCGATCGCGATCGACGACGACCAGGCGGCGGCCGTGCTCGGCCCGTTCGTCGACGGCATCCTCGGCCACGACCGCCCGATCTGGTCGCGCTACGACGACTCCGTGGCGCGCGTGGTGTCCGGTCGCCAGCAGGTGATCCGGCGCGCCAGGGGCTACTCCCCCGCGCCGCTACCACTGCCGGCGGCCACACCCCAGCCGCTGCTCGCCGTCGGCGCACAACTGAAGAACACCGTGACCCTGGGCATCGACGTGCAAGCCGTCACCGGACCACACCTCGGCGATCTGTCCGATGTGGACACTCATGCCGCGTTCCTCGACTCGATCGCCGCGCTGTCCCGGCTGCACGCGCTCGATCCGAAGGTCGTGGCCCACGACCTGCACCCCGGTTACCTGTCCACCCAGCACGCGCGGAAGTGGTGGGCCGCGCGGAACCGGGTCGGGGTGCAGCACCACCACGCGCACGTCGCCGCCACCGCTGCCGAACACGGGGTCACCGGGCCGTTCCTGGGCCTGGCCTACGACGGTCTCGGTCTCGGCGACGACGGCACGCTGTGGGGCGGCGAGCTCCTGCTGTGCGACTACACGCGTTACCGCAGGCTCGCCCGGTTCGGCACCGCCCCGCTGCCGGGCGGCGAGGCCGCGGTACGCCACCCGGCCAGAATGGCGCTCGGCTACCTCTTCGGCGCCGAGGACCGGCTGCCGGACCGCCTCGCCGCCGAGCTGGCGCGCGGCGTCACCGAACGGCTGGGCAGCAAGCAGGTCACGCGCGTCCGGCGGCTTGTCGCCGCGAATGTCAACTGTCCCAGAGCTTCCAGTGCCGGCCGGTTGTTCGACGCCGCGTCCGCACTGCTCGGGCTCTGCGACGAGACCACCTACGAGGGCGAGGCCGCGGTGCTGCTGGAGGCGGCGGCACGTCGCTGTGCCGGCGAGCCCGAGCCGCTGCGGTGGACGCTGCGCAGGCGCAGTGAGCTGTGGGTCTACGACCCCGCGCACACGCTCGTCGACGTGGCCACCTCGGACGAACCGGTGGCGACGGTCGCGCGGCGCTTCCACCACACCATCACCGAGGTCTCCGTCGCCATGGTCACCGAGTGCGCGCAGGAGACCGGCGTGCGCACGGTATGCCTCGGCGGCGGCGTGTTCCAGAACGCGCTCCTGGCCGGCGAGCTGATCACCGAACTAGCCGGCCAGGGCTTCGATGTCCACATCGGACAGCGGGTACCGGTCAACGACGGCGGCATCAGCTACGGCCAGGCCGTGGTCGCCGCGGCGACTCTCAACGAAGGGTGAGGCTCATGTGTCTGGGTGTGCCCGGCCGGATCGCGGCCGTCGACTACGAGGACGGGCTCGGGAGGCCGTGGATGGGCACGGCCGACTTCGACGGTGTGCAACGTCCCGTGTGCCTCGCCTACACCCCGGAGGTAAACGTGGGTGACTACGTGATCGTGCACGTCGGCTTCGCCATCAGCCAGGTCGACGAGGAGGAGGCGGCACGCACCCTCGCGGTGCTCAAGGCCATACCCGACGCACTGACCTCGGAGTTGGGGCCATGAAGTACCTCGACGAGTACCGCGACCCGGTGCTGGCCCGCAGTCTGCTCGCCGAGCTGACGGCCACCGCAACGAAACCGTGGGCCATCATGGAGGTGTGCGGTGGGCAGACGCACACCCTTGTCCGACAGGGCATCGACGAGCTGCTGCCGGCCGGTGTCCGGATGATCCACGGCCCCGGCTGCCCGGTGTGCGTCACTCCACTCGCGATGGTGGACAAGGCCGTGGCGATCGCGAGCCGCCCCGAGGTGATCTTCACCAGCTACGGCGACATGCTCCGCGTGCCCGGCACGACCGGTGACCTGCTCGGCGTGAAGGCGCGGGGTGGTGACGTGCGGGTGGTCTACACCCCGCTCGACGCCGTGCGGATCGCGGAGCGGAACCCGGACCGGCAGGTGGTGTTCTTCGCCGTCGGCTTCGAGACCACCGCCCCGGCCAACGCCATGGCAGTGCTCCGCGCCGCCGCACTGGGCCTGCCGAACTTCACCGTGCTGGTCAGCCACGTGCTCGTGCCGCCAGCGATCACCGCCATCCTCGACGCGCCGGACAACCAGGTGCAGGCGTTCCTCGCCGCCGGACACGTGTGTGCGGTCATGGGCTTCACCGAGTACGAACCGCTCGCCGCCCGCTACCACGTGCCGATCGTCGTCACCGGGTTCGAACCGTTAGACCTGCTCGAAGGCATCCTCATGGCGACCCGTCAGTTGGAGGAAGGGCGGGCCGAGGTCGAGAACCAGTACGTCCGCGCCGTCGACCGTGCCGGCAACACCGAGGCGCAAAAGGCTGTGCGGCGGGTGTTCCGGCTCACCGATCGCGACTGGCGCGGCATCGGCACCATCCCCACCAGCGGCCTCACCCTCACCGAGGAGTACGCGGCCTTCGACGCCGAGACCCGGTTCGCGGTCGGCGACCTGCGTGCCCGCGAGCACCCCGACTGCATTGCCGGTGACGTGCTGCGCGGCACTCGCCTGCCGACCTCGTGCTCCGCCTACGGCACCCGTTGCACGCCGAGGAACCCGCTCGGCGCGCCCATGGTGTCCGCGGAGGGCACGTGCGCCGCCTTCTACCACGCCGGTCGGCAGTCCACAGTGGAGGAATCATGACGACGTTCGACCCACTGGCCATCACCTGTCCCACACCGCACGCGGAGACCGAGCGGGTGCTGCTGGGGCACGGGTCCGGCGGACAGCTGATGGCCGAACTGCTCCGGGACGTCATCACCCCGGCACTGGGTGGTGGCGGCGTCCTGGAGGACGCCGCGGTCGTCTCCGTCGCCGGAACGCAGATCGTGTTCAGCACGGACAGTTTCGTCGTCACACCACGGTTCTTCCCCGGCGGGGACATCGGGTCGCTCGCGGTCCACGGCACGGTCAACGACGTCGCCATGCGGGGAGCGACCCCGGTAGCGCTGTCAGTGGCCTACGTGCTCGAGGAGGGCCTGCCGATGACCGAACTGCGCCGGATCACCGCGTCGGTGGCGACGGCGGCGCACGCGGCCGGCGTGCCGGTGGTCACCGGTGACACGAAGGTGGTCGAGCGGGGCAGCGCGGACGGCATCTACCTGACCACAACGGGAATCGGTGTCCGCCCGCCCGGTGTCGACCCGTCTGCCGCGAAGTGCCGGCCGGGTGACGTGGTGCTGGTGTCCGGCCCGATCGGCGGGCACGGCATGGCGATCCTGTCCGCCCGCCAGGACCTCGGCTTCGACTCCGACATCGTCTCGGACAGCCAGCCACTGCACCTGTTGGTGCGGACCATGCTGGACGTCGGCGGCGCGGCCGTGCACGCGTTGCGGGACCCGACACGCGGCGGGGTGGCGAGCGCGCTCAACGAACTTTCCGAGGCATCCGGCGTGTCCATCGAGGTTGACGAGGCCGCGCTGCCGGTGTCGCCGCAGGTCGCGGCCGCGTGCGAGACCCTCGGCCTGGACCCGCTGCACGTCGCCAACGAGGGCTGTCTGATCGCGATGGTGGCGCCGGAGTCGGCGGACCGGGTCCTCGCCGCCATGCGCCGGCGCCCGGAAGGCGTGACGGCCCGCGCGATCGGCCGCGTGGGCGACGGGCCCGGCCGGGTCACCGTACGCACGCTCGTCGGCTCGTCGCGGGTCCTGGACATGCTCGTCGGGGAACAGCTTCCCCGCATCTGCTGAATCGGAGGCCCACCATGAAACTCATTGAGCACAGTGACCTCGACATACTGATGCGGGTACTGCGCGGCGAGGGGTACACGGTCGTCGGCCCGACGGTCCGGGACGGGGCGATCGTCCTGGCCGAGCTGACCGGCGCGGACCAGTTGCCGACCGGTTGGGGTGTGGAGGCCGACGCAGGCCGGTACCGGCTGGTGGCACGGGATGACGAGATGACGTTCGGACACGCCGCGGGTCCGGGATCGTGGAAGTCGTTCCTGCACCCCGCGCACGAGAGGCTGACGACCGCCGAGTGGGACGAGTCCGGCCTGGTGTTCCACGCCGCGGCGGAACCGCCGCCCCGCTACGCGTTCCTCGGTGTCCGGCCGTGCGACCTCGCGGCCATGGGCGTGCTCGACGGGGTGCTCGCGCGTGGCGCCTACCCGGACCCGAGCTACACCGCGCGCCGCGACGGTGTGTTCGTGATCGCGGTCAACTGCACCGAACCCGGCAGCACGTGCTTCTGCGTGTCCATGGGCGGCGGACCCAAAGCTGGTGCCGGCTACGACCTCGCCATGACCGAGCGGCTCGACGAGCACGGGCACCGGTACCTGGTCGACGCCGGCAGCACCGCCGGCCAGCAAGTTCTCGACCGCTTGCCGCACCGGCCGGCGGAACCCACCGACGTCGCGGGCGCCGACGCGGACCTCTCCGCCGCGGCGGAGAAGATGGGGCGGGCAATGCCGGAAGTCGACCTGCGGCAACTGCTCGCCGACAACCGCGAGTCGCCGCACTGGGACGACATCGCGAGCCGCTGCCTGTCCTGCGCCAACTGCACCATGGTCTGCCCCACGTGCTTCTGCACCACCACCGAGGACGTCACCGACCTCACCGGCGACCACGCGGAACGCTGGCGCCGCTGGGACTCCTGCTTCAACCTCGACTTCTCCTACCTCCACGGCGGAGAGGTCCGCACCAGCACCGCCAGCCGCTACCGCCAGTGGATCAGCCACAAGCTCTCCACCTGGCACGACCAGTTCGGCACCTCGGGCTGCGTCGGCTGCGGCCGGTGCATCGCCTGGTGCCCCGCCGGCATCGACATCACCGAAGAAGCGGCGAAGCTGGTGGACAGCCATGACTGAGACCCTCACCCATCCCGAGACCCGGGACCCGATGCTGCCGACCCGGTACACCGTCGTGGACCGCGTCGTCGAGACCCGGGACAGCGCGACACTCACGCTCGCCCCCGTCGCCGAGTCCCTGCCACGGTTCCGGCCGGGTCAGTTCACGATGATCTCCGTGCCGGGTGTCGGCGAGATCGCCGTGTCGATCAGCGGCGACCCCCGCTACGAGCACATCCTGGTGCAAACTGTTCGCGCGGTCGGTGCGGTTAGCCAAGCGATCCACGACGCCGCTCCCGGCACCGTCCTCGGCGCGCGCGGCCCGTTCGGCACGGACTGGGACCTGCCGAGCGCGGCCGGCGCTGACCTGCTCCTGGTCGCCGGCGGGATCGGGCTCGCACCCCTGCGGCCGGTCCTGCTCGGCGCACTCGCCTGCCGGGCGCGCTACGGCCGGATCACGCTCGTGCTCGGCGCGCGGACACCGGCCGAGATCCTGTACCGCGAACAGGTCCGCTCCTGGACAGAGGACCTCTCCGTGATGTCCACAGTGGACCACCCGACACCGGGATGGCACGGGCGGGCGGGTCTGGTCACCGCGCCGCTCGCCGAGGCCGAGCTGGACCCGGCATGCACGGTCGCGTTCCTGTGCGGGCCCGAGGTAATGATGCGGTTCAGTGCCGAGTGCCTGCTCGAGCGGGGAGTCCCTGCTCAGCGCATCCGGCTTTCGCTGGAGCGCAACATGAAATGCGGAATCGGCCTGTGTGGACACTGCCAGTTCGGCCCCCTGCTCGTCTGCCGGGACGGCCCGGTCCTCCACTACGGGCAGGTCGCCGACCTGCTCACGGTCAAGGAGCTGTGATGGACACACCCACACTCGCAGTCTGGAAGCTCACCTCCTGCGACGGCTGCCAACTCACCCTCCTCAACTGCGAGGACGAGCTGCTGCCGCTGGCCGGTCAGGTGCGGATCAAGCACTTCATCGAGGCCTCCAGCGCGATCGAGCCAGGCCCGTACGACGTGTCGCTGGTCGAGGGCTCGATCACCACCGAGGAGGAAGCCGAGCGGATCAAGGACATCCGAGCGCAGTCGAAGGTGCTGATCGCGCTCGGCGCGTGCGCCACCGCCGGCGGCATCCAGGCCCTGCGCAACTTCGGCGACGTCGCCGAGTTCCGCTCACTGGTCTACGCCCAGCCGCAACACATCGCCACCCTCGCCACCTCGACCGCGGTCGCCGACCACGTCCAGGTCGACTACGAGCTACGCGGCTGCCCCATCGACCGCCACCAACTGCTGGAGGTGCTGTCAGCGTTCCTGGTAGGCCGCAAGCCGGACCTGCCCGACGACAGCGTGTGCACCGAATGCAAGCGGCGCGGCATCACCTGCGTCATGGTCAGCGAGGGCATCCCCTGTCTCGGGCCGGTCACCCACGCCGGCTGCGGCGCGCTGTGCCCCGCCTACCGGCGTGGCTACTTCGGCTGCTTCGGCCCGGTGCGCCACCCGAACACCGACGCGCTGGTCCGGCAGCTGACCGCCTGCGGCATGTCCGATGTGGACATAGACCGGGTGTTCCGCACCTTCACCGCACCAGCATTCCAGGGAGCCAGCGATGACCCACAGAAGCGGTAGCCGCCGCCTCGGCGTCAAGGCACTCACCAGAGTGGAAGGCGAGGGTGGCCTGAACGTAACCGTCCATGACGGACAGGTGACCGATGTGCAGCTGCACATCTACGAGCCGCCACGGTTCTTCGAGGCGTTCCTGCGCGGCCGCGGCCACACCGAACCGCCCGACATCACCGCCCGCATCTGCGGGATCTGCCCGGTCGCCTACCAGATGAGCGCGTGCCAGGCGATCGAGGACGCCTCCGGCGTGCGGGTCGGCGGCCAGCTCGCCGAGCTGCGGCGGCTGCTGTACTGCGGCGAGTGGATCGAAAGTCACGCACTGCACATGTACCTGCTGCACGCCCCGGACTTCCTAGGCCTACCTGACGCCATCGCCCTCGCCCAACAGGATCGTGCCACCGTAGAACGCGGCCTCGCACTCAAGAAGGCCGGCAACGCGATCATGGAACTGGTCGGCGGCCGGGCCATCCACCCGATCAACGTCAAGCTCGGCGGCTTCTACCGGCTGCCGAGTCCGGTCGAGCTGGCCACGCTCGTTGACCCGCTCCGCCGAGCACTCGACGACGCCATCGCCACCGCCCGCTGGGCAGCCACGTTCGACTTCCCGGACGTGACAATCGACCACGAGTTCCTGTCCCTGCGCGACCCCGGCCGCTACCCGATCGACACCGGCACCCTGGTCTCCAGCGGCGGCCTCGACTTCCCGCCCGCCGACTACCTGACACACGTCGAGGAGCACCAGGTCCAGCACTCCACCGCACTACATGCCGCACTGGACGGCCACACGTTCCTGGTCGGTCCGCTCGCCCGCTACACGCTCAACCACATGTGGCTCTCCCCCACCGCACGGGAGGTGGCCGCCGAGGTCGGCCTCGGTCCACAGTGCCGCAACCCGTTCCGCGGCATCCTCGTCCGCGCGGTGGAGACGATCTACGCCATCGACGAGGCGCTGCGGATCATCGCCGCCTACGACCCACCCGCACAGCCGGCAGTCGACGTGCACCCCCGCGCCGGCACCGGCCACGGCGTCACTGAGGCACCCCGCGGCCTGCTCTACCACCGCTACCGCATCACCGACGACGGCACCATCTCCGACGCCACAATCGTCCCGCCAACCGCACAGAACCAACCCGCCATCGAGGCCGACCTGCGCACGGTCGTGTCCAGTGCACTCGACCTCGACGACCACGAGCTGGCCCACCTGTGCGAACGCACGATCCGCAACTACGACCCGTGCATCTCCTGCTCGGCACACTTCCTCGACCTCACGGTGACCAGAACATGAAGGCCGTCATCATCGGCGTCGGCAACGAGTACCGCCGCGACGACGGCATCGGCCCGGCCGTCGCCGACCGCATCGGACGCCGCGCCCTACCCGACGTCGAGGTCATCACCACCGACGGCGAACCAACCCGCGTGCTGGACGCGTGGACCGACAAGGATATCGCGGTGGTGATCGATGCCGCCGTGCTCCGCGAGCCCACGCCCGGCCGCGTCCACCGCATGGCGGTCGACGACCTCCCGGACGACAAACCGGCCCGCAGTTCACACGGCCTCGGCATCCCAGAGGCTGTCGAACTTGCCAAGGCACTCGACCGTCTGCCCGGCCGGCTCGTCTTCTACACCGTCGAGATCACCGAAACCGGCTACGGCCCCGGCCTCTCCACCCCCGTAGCCGCCGCCATCGCACCGGTCATCGCCGCCGTACTACAGGAACTCTCCCTGGGCGTTACTGAGAAATCGTCTTGACCGTGACGGTGTAGCCGAGGTTTCGGACCCGGTGAGCCTCGTTGACGAGGCTGATGCGCGAGAAGAACGGCAGGCTGGAGATCGTCCCGCCTCTCCAGTCACCGAGAAACGCGAAGACGACCTCTAACTCGTCACGACGGCTTTCCGCAGCCGCGAGCACTGACTGCACCGTGGTCAAGAGCTTCGGTGAGCGAGCACGTTCGGCAAGTAGCTTGTTGAACGGTCCCCGAGTCTCGGCGGGACGGTGCAGCATCTCGCAGCTGTTCGCCGCCCGCAGAAAGAGATGGCTCAAGGCGGATGACTTGCCCTTGCGCTTGACATGAACGAGCGCACCCGTTTCAGCTACCAGGTCGCAGGCCTCGAATTTCGTCTCTCCTGGAATTTCGATCAACGCTCGATCCAGACAGATGAAATCGTCCCTGTGGTCCTTGCCGACCTTTGTGTTGTACGCCGGCTCGGTCGTGCGCCGTCCACCTGAAACCCGGCACTGACGCATTCCAGGATGGACGCCGAGTCGATCAGCCTGTCGGGCCTCGTCGAAGAAACGCAGGTTGGCGTCCAGCGCGCGGTCCCGCTCCGCAGCGTCACCGAGGCGGGCGAGGTGCTCGGCAATGAGGGCGACGGTCAGCGCCCTAACGACCCGTGCGCGGCACCCCGCTCGTGAGGAAAGGCAATCGTGCTGATGGAGCGGTCCTGGCCGACGTCGAGCAGGTCGTCAAGGAGGATGGCGTCAACCGAGGCAGGATTAGGGTCGGTCGCCAAGGCCTCGACGACATGCTCGCGGAGCCGACGAACAGTATCCTCGTCCTCGACGAGCGTGATGGTCTCGATCCAAATGTACTCCTCGCGGTAACGACGTAGCTTTGGACCTCGCCAGGGCCATCCCCGCGAACTCGACGAATTCGACGAGCGCGCGATCCGAGTACGGAACGTGAGGGCACGACCACCCAGCACCGTCGACGTCGCCAGTGCGGGCACCGCGCCGGTGCTGCCGTCGTCACTCTCACTCTGATCCTGGCCCCTTGCCCTCTGCATCAAGATCAAGTGAGGCAAGATCAGATCTTGAAACATTGTGTTGAGGGCGAGCGAGGAGTCCGACCCGAAATGAGTTCGACCAACGAGCAGATGCCTGACCCGGAGGTTACGGCGAAACCGAGGGAAATGACATCGCGGTGTGGGTCGCACACCCTTGCGGAAACGCGTGCCTGAGGGGAACGCGACCAGGCTGACCCGCGCCACCGACCGGCTCAACCCAAAGATCCTTCGACAGTGCACAAGCACCGCTTTTGCACTCACGTGCGTCACCGCCCCGGACAGGCCGACGTCACACCCGCGCCCGCACCATCACCGTGTGTTTGGTCCGGGTCAGCAGGTTCCTCGGGGGCTGTGGGCTGTCGTGGGTGAAGGGTTCGGCGGGCTGGGGAGTGCTGCGTGGAGGCGGTCCAGTGCGTCGGCGGCCAACGCGTAGTCGATCCAGCGTCCCCGGCGGCTGCAGGTCACCAGGCCGGCTTCCCGCAGTACCTTGAGGTGGTAGCTGAGTAGGTTGACCGCGACCGGGAGATGTTCGAGCAGCGTGCACACACAAGCTGGCCTCTCAGCCAGTCGGCGGAGAACGTACAGACGGACCGGATCCGCGACGGCGTGCAGCAGCGCCGCAGTCTCGTCGAGGTCCGCGGAGTAGTCCGTGACGGCGGTCATGGCAGTTCCAAGCTGGCGTCGACGGGGATGGCCTGGTCGCCTTCCTCGATCGGAACCTGGTCTTCGGGTCTGATGTGGGCCCGCACCTGGTACGTGGTGCGGGCCCGGGTGGTGTTCATCGCCGGCTGCCGACCAGGTGGCGGCGCGGGGCGGCGGTGCCGCTTTCGGCGCCGTGTCCGCTGTGTTCGGCGTTGTAGCAGGTGTCGCAGGTGATGCGGCGGGCTGGCCGCGACCGGGTGGCCGGGCCCATCCCGGCGAAGTGGTGGAGGTGCTCGACGGTGAGTGGGCGTGTTCGGCGCATACGGCGGCGCCGCAGTGCCGGCAGACGGCCGTCGCCGGGGTGGTCTGGTTCTCGATGGCGCAGTCGTAGCAGTTCATGGATACCCTTCCTTTCCACTCCCTGCGTTGTGTCGCCGCGTAAGTCGCACGGCGACGGGTCAGAACGAGATGACCGTGGCGGCTTCGCGTCCGTAGCGAGCGAAGGCGTCGCGGGCGAACTCGAGTTGGATGCCGCGTTCGGCAAGCTTGTCCGCGGCGTTGTTGGCGGCGGCGATGTTCAGGCAGGTCCTGACCGGAACGCCGTGCTCGACCAGCGCGTCGATCTGGATGTTGAAGTCGCCCTGGGCGGGGTCGAGCAGGGCCTGTTCGGCGGGGCCGAACAGGTAGACCTCCAACTCGACGCCGCGGTCGGCGGCGACCTGGCGGACGCGTTCGGCCACGTGGGCGCCAGTGGTCAGCGAGTCCTGGTCGGCGTGGAAGATGTGGATCACCGTCTTCGGCATGGCTTTGGTTCCTTTCTCCGCACCCCTGAATCAGGTGAGCAGTGTGACGATCTTGTAGGCGGTCATCACGACGATGAGCACGCCGAACATCTGCTTGATGCGCACGCTCGGGACATAGAGGCTGGTGAGCCGCGCGCCGGCGAACGCGCCGGCCGCGCCCACCGCCAGCAGGGCGACGGTCAGGCCGGGGTCCCACTGGGCCATGGCCAGATGCGGCACCAGAGCGGAGAACGAAGGCAGGGTGACCGCGACAGCGTTGATCGCCGCCGCCTTCTTGGTCTCGAACCCGACCAAGATCAGGGTGGGCATCAGCAGGAACCCGGGGCCGACCCCCAACAGCCCGGACAGCACCGAGATGGGCACCGCCCAAGCCAACGCGGCTCGGTAGTTCTCCCAGCCGGGCCGTTCCTTCACCGGACGGAACAACCGGAAGGCCAGATAGCCCACGCTGGCCAGATAGACCGCCCAGATCGCGGTCGGCTCGATAACATTCGCCAGCACAGCACCCACCGGGGCGAACGCGGTGGTGACCGCGACCAGACCGAGCGCCCGCCGCCACTCGATCAGACCACTGTGGGCGAACCCGACCACGGCGAACAGCGCGGTGACGCCGTTCAACAACAGGCTCAACGGCTGCACCTGATCGACCAGGTCGGGCAAGAACAGCGCCAGGAACGGCACCGCCGCGAACGCCACCCCCAGCCCCAACATCCCCGACACCACCGACAGCACGAGCAGCCCGCCCACCATGACAAGCACGACACCGGTCATCGAGCACCTCCCGCTCATTGCAACTCCGCCTGAACTGTCAGTTCCGACGCTTCGCGGACCGCGAGCACCGCGACAGGGACGGAGGGCCTGTTCCTGGAGGTCGGACGACCCATCGGCCGTCCACCGGGCCGCCGCGGACGACATCGTTGGTCGGCACAGCCATCCGGATCCCCGGGCCAGGGTCGATCGGCCCTGGCCGACGCAGCGCGTTGCGTCGAGAGTGGGCTCATCGAAGCGCCGTGGACGGTGTCGACGCGGGAGGGGTGAGCATGGCGAGCGAGGTCGAGCAGCCCGTCATCGTGGTCGGTGTCGACGGGTCGCCGGGCAGTGTGGAGGCGCTGCGGTGGGCGGCCGGGCAGGCCGAGCTAATCGGTGCGACGCTGCATGTGCTGATCGCGTGGCGGTTGCCCGAGATGTACAGCTACACCTCCCGGGACTTCACGGCCGAGGCCGGCAAGACGCTCAACGACGCGATCAAGAAGGCCCTTGGTGCGCAGCAGCGTGTCCCGATCGTCCCGAAGGTGGTCGAGGAACGACCGGCCGTCGCGTTGATCCAGGCGGCACGCGAGGCGCGCTTGCTCGTGGTCGGCAGCCGGGGGTCACGGGATGTTCACCGGCACCAGCGCGGGCAGCCCGAGCCGAGGTGTGAGACCGGAGACCGGTACCACGATGGTGAGCATCAGCAGGGTCACGGCGGCGACCGCGATCGCCCGGTAGGCGAGGTAGCGCGGCACTGTGACCGGGCTGACGCGCAGGATCAGCACGATGCGGTCGTCGATGTCGTCGAGGATCAGCAGCGCGCCGACCATGCCGATGATCAGCGGCACGTGCAGCACGACCAGCGACGCGAGCAGGACCGGTTGGTACGGCGTGAGCTCGACCCCGAACCGCGTGTGCAGGTAGGCCATCAACGGCGGGTCGCCCAGCCGCAACGCCACGGCAAGCAGGATCGGCCCGGCGAGCACCACCGTCAGCAGAGCGCTGCGCACGGTGGTACGGCGATCGATGTCCATCAGTGCCGTGAGCCACCCCCGTGAACGCCATCGGTGGTGACGTGCTCGGGCCGGTCGCGGCCGGGTGGTACCGGCGGACGCACGGGTGAAACGCCGCCTCGCGAACCAGATGGCCGCAGCAATGGCCAGTAGCGAATAGCCGAGCGCGGCAGGGTCGAGACCGGAACGGATGACGTCCGCCGCTCCGGTGGTGGGCACGAGGAACAGGAGCGGGTGATCGGCGACGCCGGTCAGGTGGACCAGCGGTGCCGCGATGAGCAGCGCGAGCGGCAACGGGGCGACAGTCAGGAACGCGGTCAGCGAAGATTGCCGGACCACGAGCGCGAAACAGAGCACGAGGAACAGCACCGCCAGCACGGTGACACCCAGCAGAACCATACCCAGGTTCACCCCGCGTCCCGGAGGGCGCCGATGCCTGACCAGCCAGCAGATTTCTTCCACGAGATGAGCGCCGCCGCACTCGCTCGTCCCGAGGTTGCGACCGGAACGAGGATGGGGTTCCCGTGTCTGCGTGTCGCGGGCGCGTTCTTCGCGTCCTGCGACCATCGCACCGGCGACCTCTTCGTCAAGCTTTCCCGTGACCGCGTGGAACAGCTGATCGCCGACGGTGTTGGCAAGCCGTTCGCTCCGGCGGACCGCACGTTCCGCGAATGGGTCCTCATCGCCGACCGCGAGGAGACCCGCTGGGCCGAGCTGGTTAACGAAGCCCGCGCGTTCGCGAGTAGACCCGTGAACTACACAGGTTCCGCCGACCTCGAGTCAGTCGCGGGTGGGGGTTGGGGTGGCGGTCGCATGTGAGAGGAACGCCTTATCAATCTGATTGTTCGACGACGTCAGATCCGGGGCGCTGCCTGGGTATAGAACGCGGACCAGGAGCACGGCGACCACCGCCCGACCAGTTGCGCGGCGACGAACAGGGGCACCGAGGCGGGGGTGATGCCGGCGAAGGTGTCGCTGAACGTGCGGCCGATGGTGATCGCCGGGTTGGCGAAGCTGGTCGAGGAAGTGAACCAGTAGGCCGCACCGATGTAGGCCCCCACGGTCGCCGGCCTGCTCGACGCGACCGGACTGCACGAGCGAGAAGATCACCAGCAGCCTGGGTACCAAGGTCGACCTCAGCGCTGCAGCCGGCACCATCGCCGGGAGTCTTGCCGTAGCAGGTGGTCAGCTCGCGGTCACCGGGATTGCTATCACCCTCGCGGTCGTGCCTTACCTGGCCAGCTAGTACAAGACGCGCCAAGATACAGGTAGGAAATCACCCGTTGCCTACCTCCTTGCCGCCGGCCGCGAGCTGTCGTGACCACCGCAACGACCAACGGCCCGTCATGGAAGGACCATCAGCGGCTAGAGCAGCGGTGCTTCGCTGCAGCTGTTGCCATCAACGCGACGCCGGCCACCGCCGCGCCTGTACCCACTGCGTCATCGAAATGCGTCAGTGGCAGCAGTCCCCTGGGAGGAAGCGGCAGTGTCGACACCGAAAGGACCGCAAAGCTCGTACGACCTGCTGGTCGGGGATACCTCTGTGTCACTACTGATCGTCCCGCAGTGTCGGGCCGAGGTGCCGACGAGGGTTCGCTCGCATCGAACGAGTCGAACATCTCGCCATGCACCATACGCGCAATGTGTTCACTCCTCGCTCGCTCGACGCTAGACCAGCGTCTAGCGCAGCAAGTTCAACGTCTCGCCCCATCAAGATCGCCAACGTCGCGGGATGCTGACCGGGATACTCCTGTCCTTTGAGCCGCTTTACGCGCAGGAGAGAGCCACCAGTTCGCCCACGCGCTCGCAACCCCATGCTTGGTCACATTAAATGTCACGATAGCTTGACATATCACTACAGCAACCTATAGTCGAGAGCAAGGACGTCGCGCACGTGCGACGAACGTAGGGATCTTGGATCTGAACCCATGAGGGCTACTGGGGGAACTGTGGCAACGACGAGAGGCGCGATCGAACGGGCATGGTTCGCCAAACCCGCCACCTCAAACTTAATCAGAGCATCGCTGCGAGGCGGCGATGCGTACCTCTGACCAGATCCTTGGCAGACTCGCCCCGCCCAGCCGGTTGTCAGCAAGACGACGCGATGGACCTCTGACGTTGGCCGCCATCCTGCTACCACCACTGTCGGATGGGTCCTTGGTCTACGCCATCAGCCGCGTCGATGAGTCCGGTGTGGTCGTCGCCGCGCACGTCCTCGACCGTCTCGACTGGAGAACCGGTGACCGCCTTGCGGTCACCACCGCGCGCAATATCGTTATGATCCACCTAAAGCGTGACGGCCTCCAAGTTGTCCCCAAGCGGCGCCTGCTAGTGATCCCGGCCGCCACGCGGCGCACATGCGGGATCCAGACAGGCGACAGTTTCATGCTGGCGACGGCTGCCGACCTCGATACGGTACTGATTCATCCGCCGGCCGTGCTGGACTGGACGATGACCCCCTACCGCAACGAGATTCCCAGCGATGACTGACTTGGGAAACCCGACCCTCACTTGGGTTGAACGCAACGTCAGCTACGCCATCGCCCGAGCCTACGCCGACCACTTCGACACCAACGGAACCGTTGGCACCACAGCAACCTACGTCCGAGCCGACATCCACGAAGTCGCCACCGCACTCGCAGCACTCACCGGCGAACCACACCCGCTCGCACGGCCTCGACACACTCGGGAGGCCCTCGGATTTGACGTGATCGACTGAACTGCTAAGGTTTGACCATGGATATTTCCGGGAAACCGGGAAATATCTGGGGCGTGGGGGTTCAAGTCCCCCCTCGGACACCAGTTTTGGTGAGATCTCACCAGACGCGCGAGATTTCACCACCGTCGTCATGTGCGCCTTACCGCAGCCTATCGACGTGACCGGGTAGTGCAGCCGGATTGGTACTGGTCCTGGTGGCGGAGAGTTCCGTACCGGCACCGATTCTGCGGACGCGTAACCCGCTTGATGACGTCACCTCCGATCGGAGCCGTTTAAGCGGGGTCAGGACCGTTGAACCGCGTACCTCGCCCCCGTGGCGGCCGCCGTGCCGGAGCGCCGGTCGAGCTCGGTGATCTCGACCGAAGGGACCAGAGGTACCGACAGCGATCGAGCGCAGCGGCGGTCGTGGCCGACGCCGGGTCGTACAACGGGATCGAGGCCGCACAGTCAGCGAGCTGCTCGTCCAGCTCAGCCGGCGCCAAGCGGGTATTGAGCGGCACGAACACCGCGCCCAGCACGCGGCGGCGAACAGGACTGTCAGCAGGGCAGGGATGGTTGGGGCTCGAGATAAGCGACACAGTCACCACGGCCGACTCCCCTGGCGGACAACCACCGCCCGCGCAGCCGGGGACGGATCGACCATGGTGCGCTCGCCGCCGCAGCGCCTGCGTCGTTCGCGCCGGGGCCGCAGGTTGTCAGCGATTTCCAGCAAGCCAATCAGGGTGCGCTCACAGTCCACGGTGACGCAATCTGTCCGAGTTCGCTCACCTTGTGCACGACCAGGTGGTCCGCCCAGCCGGGCACGACTTCCGGCGAATGGTCCCGAAGCGACCATGTCCTGGTTCGTGTGGCTGACGTTGCTGCCTTAGATTGGGCTGGCCCCGTCAGTCGTCAGCCGATTCGACCTTCCAGCTGTGCTTCTGGATGACGTGGTCTGCTGTTAGGTCGTGATGCTGGAGGGCGACAGCCACCGCCTCGGGGCGGCGCCAGGCTTCATCGGTGGCGATTTCGACAGCGAAGGCTTGCGCTGAGCTGGGCAAAGAAACTTATTGTTGATGTTGGTCCGCCGAGTTCGGGGCCGTCAACATTTCAGTACGCGCTCGGTGCCTGTCGTCGTACGCCATGGAATGGCGACCTTCATGTCACCGACTACGTGCCACGTGCGTCCACGTCCGCGCGGCGTTCGTGGTGGTCGTGCCCGGCCTCGTGCGGGGTCATCGCCGTTCGGCATGGTCAGCCGCGGGCACCCGGTCGACGGACCGTACGATGGCCAGCGCCTCCGCCCCCGTGGTGTGGGCGACGCAGAACGTCTCCTGCCAGCCGCTGGGCAGTTCCTTTCGGCCCAGGTACGGGGGGATGCGGTCCGGCCCGGTGCCCATGATCCGGTCGAGCGTCGCCTTCTCGATCCGCAGGGCCTCCCGCCCGGTGTCCACCACGCGGGTGCCGACCACCAGCCATCCCTGCCCCCGGAACACGTCGAGCCGCCTCGACCCCCGGTTCATGACCCCAACCTTCCCGGCGTCCCATTCGGGGTGGATGATCACGTAGACCAGCGACGGTGCGTCACTGTTCCAGCCGCCCGGCGTGCACACCGTGCAGGCTGCGGGTACCCGAGGTGCCGCGCCGCACGCGGGTCAGCGTCGGGTGGACCAGGTTTCCGCACTCGTGCAGCGACGTCCACGGCTTCTTGACGCCCGGGAACGGGCCCTGGGGGATGAATCCCCTGCGGAGGAACAACTCCACCGCCGCCTTGGGGGCGACACGATGGCCGTTGCACACCAGGCAGCCGTGGCCGTCGAGCACGTCGGCCAGGGTCGGCGACACGGTCTTCCGGCAGGTGCCGCAGGTGCTGGGCCACGCCACGCCGAAGCCGGGGTACGGGCCTTTCGGGTCGAGGCCGCGCCGCAGCATGTGAGCGCGCGCCCGGTGCTCGGGGATACGGCGTTTCGCCGCCCCGCGCGCTTTTCCGCAGGGGAGGCAGCCGCCCTGCCCGGCCAGGATCGCGCCCAGGCGCGGGGACACCTGGTCGCCGCAGGTGTCGCAGCGGCTGTCCATGGCCATGACAAAGTCCTCGCGTGTGGCCAGGTCGAGGTCCTCGCTGGTGGCCAGGTGAAAGTCCCCATCCCTCGTTCGTCGTGTCTGCCGGGAGCGTGAGGCCTGGGCGGTGACGGTGGCGGTGTCAGCCAGTC
>NZ_WHTD01000044.1 GCF_009379765.1 Actinophytocola sp.
CCCTGGTGCAGGGCAACGAACTTCGCGATCCGGCCCAGTGACTCCGCGGCGCGTTGAGCGCTCTGCCGGGTGTACTCAACGCTCTCGGTGAGGAGCGCGCAACGTTCATCGAACATGGCTCAGTTCTACCGGCGACCACCAACTTTTCCTTACACAGCAAGCAGATTCACCCATGTGGGTTTGTAGCTTGTCAGGTCTCGCTCGACGTTCCTGGTGTCTCCCGCCGGGAGTCTGTTGCCAGATCACTCGCCAACACCGCGACATACTTCCCTGCCCGCACAAACAGCTCCGCCCGACCAAGGCACGACGCCGACCGGCTGTGCAGCTCGAGTTCGACGGCCCGCCGGTCCACGTCCGTCCTATGAGGACGCTGCTCTGGTCGTGGTGCGGCCTGCGCAGATCGCCGCGCTTCAGGCTGAAGGTTGCCGGATTGACGCGGCAGTTGGTGCAGAACAGCCGGAACTCGTCGAAGCCGTCGGGCGAACTCTCAGAACTGACCGTCCCGCACCTGGAACTTCGTGGGCTTGTCCCACAGAACGCCCCCGCGCCGAACCCAGTCGGTCTGCCACCGCAGCAGGGTCGGGGCCAGCACGTCGGGCACACCGAACAGCTCATGACAGCGCGCCGCGTTGTTGAGCAGCGCGGTCTCGGCCTCCGACCCGGTCAGCGCCGGCGCCACACCGAGGTCGTCGCCGGCAGCCTCCGCCAGGGCGCGGACCGACAACGTCTCCGGTCCGGTGAGGTTGAGGATCTCGACCTCCGGGGTTGCGATCGTCAGTGACCGCAGCGCGACCTCGTTGGCATAGCCCTGCCAGACGACGTTGACATAACCGGCGCCGACATCGATCGGGCGCCCGTCGCGGACCGCGGTGCAGATGTCGGCGAGAACGCCGTACCGCAGCTCCACCGCGTAGTTGAGCCGGATCAGGGTCATCGGGGTGCCGTACCGCTGCGCGGCGTAGGTCATGACCCGTTCCCGCCCGAGCGTCGACATCGCGTACTCCCCGACCGGACCCACGGCGTCGCGTTCGGTCGCCCCGCCGCTCGCCGGGCCGACGAAGGGATAGACGTTTCCGGTCGAGAAACAGGCGATTCGCGACCCCTGGTAGCGCCGCGCCGCCAGGCCCGCGACCACCGCGTTGGTCTGCCACAGCGGCGCTGGGTTGCCCGCGCTGCCGAACTTGGCGCCGACCATGAACACGACGTCGGCGGCGTCCGGCAGCTCGTCGTACGGCCGGTCGCCGAGGAGGTCGAAGGCGACCGTACGCACCCCCGCCGCCCCGAGTCGTTGCCGCACGGCGTCATCGGTCCACCGGGAGACCGCGATGACCGAGCGGTCCGGGCGACCACCGGATGCCAGGGCGCGGGCCGCGAGCATGCACAGCGTCGGCCCCATCTTCCCGCCCGCGCCAAGGACGACCAGGTCGCCGTCGCCCGCGCACAGGTCCGCCACCAGGGCAGGCGACGGCGTCGACAACAGCTGTTCGAGCTCGGTCTCGTCGGCGACCATCTCAGCCCTTCACTCCCGTCATGGCCACACCCTCGGTGAAATGTCGCTGGGCGAACAGGTACGCGAGGAAGATCGGCGTGAGCGCCACCACGGATCCGGCCAGCGTCACGTTCAGCGGCTGGGACTCCCGCATCAGCCCCGCGATACCGGTGGTCAGGGTGCGCATCTCGGGATCCTGTCCGATGACGAGCGGCCACAGGAAGTCGTTCCAGTGCCACAGGAAGACGAACAGCCCGAGAGTGGCCAGGATCGGCCGGCACAGCGGCAGGATCAGCTGAACGAAGATCCGCAGGTCCGAGGCCCCGTCCACGCGGGCGGCGTCGATGATCTCGTCCGGGATCCCGGCGATGAACTGACGCATGAGGAAGGTCGCCTGGGCGTTGGCCAGGGTGGGGACGATGAGGCCCCAGTACGTGTTGACCCCGTCCAGCTTCGACAAGATCACGAAGGTCGGGATCAGCGTGATGTGGTACGGGACCATCAGCATCGCCAGGAACGACCAGAACACCGCGGTCCGCCCCGGGAACCGCTTCTTCGCGAAGGCATAGCCCGCCATCGACGCGAGCAGCAGGACGAGGACGACGCTCACCAGTGCGTACACGAGAGTGTTGAGGATCCAGCGGGCGAGGTTGTTCGCGGAGAGGACGATCCGGTACGCCTCGGCCGTGAGACCCGTTGGGATCAGCGCGTCCGGGAAGGTCAGCACGGACGCCGGTTTGAACGACAGGACCACCATGGCGTAGAAGGGAAAGAGCGTGACGAGCGTTGCCACCGCCAGGAGCAGGGGGACGAGCACCCGCCCGAGACGTCGGGGTCTGAACAGGACGTCGCTCATGTCTCCTCCTTTCCGAAGGCAACCCGCTGGACCACCGTGAACACGAGCACGATGACGAAGAGGACCATCGAGACGGCCGCGCTGTAGCCGAAGTTGAAGAACTTGAATGCCTGGTCGTACAGCATGTATCCCATGGTGTAGGTCGAGTTGACCGGACCGCCGCCGGTCATGATGTACACCGCGTCGAAGACCTGGAACGACGAGATGGTCTCGATGACCACGAGGAAGTACACCACCGAGCGCAGCTGCGGCAGGGTCAGGTGCCGGAACCTCTGCCACGGTCCGGCGCCGTCGACCAGGGCCGCTTCCTCCAGCTCCCGCGGGATCTCGTTGAGCCGGGCGAGGACGACGAGCATGTCGAACCCGAACCTTCCCCACGCGGCCACGATCGCCACCGCCGGCAGTGCCAGGGTTGAGCTGGTGAGCCATGACCCGGTCGGTACGCCCAGTGCGGACATCAACGACGGCACCGGGCCGCCGTCGTTGAAGATCCAGATGAAGATCACGCCGGCCAGCACCAACGACGTGATCACCGGAAGGAAGAAGACCGACCGGAAGAACCGCACCCCGGCGAAGGCCCGACGCACGAGAAGCGCCAGCCCGATGGACACCGCGATGACCAGTGGGACGGCGATGACCGTGTAGACGAGGGTGACCGTGAGCGCCTTCCAGAAGAGCTGGTCCCCCAGCATGTACCGGAAGTTCTCCAGGCCCACCCAGTTGATGGCACCGCCGAGGTCCATGTTCGAGAAGGCCAGCCCGACGCCGCCGAAGAACGGCGTGAACCGGAAGGCGACGAACAAGGCGAGCATGGGGAGGACGAAGGCGAAGCCGATCAGGGCGTCCCGCCGATGTCGCCCGGCCAAGCGAGGTCTCGGCACCCGGGCGCCTTCCCCGGGTGCCGAGACCTCGGCCGGGCGAGCCGGCCTCGCCGCCACCACCTGCGGTCGGGACACTATTTCGAGAGGATCTGCTGCGCGGCTCCCGCGGCGTCGTCGAGGGCCTGCTCCGGGGTCTTCTCGCCGAGGACGGCGGCCTGGACCTCAGGGGCGACGACCGCCTGGATCTCCCGCGCCTTGGCCACTGCCGGCCCGGTGTAGGTCATGTCGAGGTACTTGGCCGACTCCGCCTCGACCGTTCCCGGCGCGTACTCGAGGGGTGCCGTCGTCTTGGGCGCGAAGTAGCCGCCGAACTTGTCGACCGCGGCCATGACCTCGGGCGTCGTGACGAAGCTGAGCCACTCCGCGGCGGCCGCCTTGTTCTTGGATCCCTTGAGGATGGTGTAGGAGCCCACCGTCCCGTAGGTCTTCTGCTCCTTGTTCTTCAGCGGAGGGATCACCACCCGGTCGTCGCCCCACTGCTCGGTCAGGAGGGTGGGCTCGATCTGGAACTCGCACGCCACCTGACGTTTCGCGATGGCGGACTGCTCGAGCGGGACCGCGGTCGTCGCCTCGGACTTGGGCGCGTATCCCTTGTCGACCAGGTCGGTCAGGAAGGTCAGCGCCTCGACCGCCTCGGAACTCTTGAGCGACAGCTCTCCGGACTTGTCGAAGATGTCCCCGCCGGCCTGCCACACCCAGGGGTAGAACGTCGTGTTGAGCGCGGCGGCGTTCGTCGCGTCGACCTGCGTGGCGTACAGGCCCTTCGCCTTGAGCTTGGGCGCCATCGCCATGAGGTCCTCCCAGGTCGCCGGCGGCGTGGTCACGCCGGCCTGGGTCAGCACCTTCTTGTCACACGTCCCGGGGATGACGCTCATGAGGATCGGCGCACCGTACAGCTGTGCGTCCACGGTCACGGCGGACAGCGCGGAGGGCCGGTACCCCTCTGTCGACACCGAGTCGGGGATCGGCTCGAGGGCGCCCTTTGCCTGCATGGCACGCAGCTCGTCCGGGACCATGTACGCCACGTCCGGGGCATTGCCACCGGTGATCTGCGTGACGAGCGTCGTCTCGCGGTCCTTCCACGGCTGCACGTCCACCGTCACGGCGATGTCCGGGTTCACCTTCTTGAAGGCCTCGATCTGGGTCGCCCAGAACGCCTTGTCCGCCGCGTCGTCCTTCAGCGGATAGACCCGGACCGTGATCGATCCCCCGGCCCCCTCCCCGTCGGCCGACCCGTCGTCACTCCCGCACGCGGCGAGCGAGGCGCCAGTCAGCAGGCAGACGAAGAGGGGAACGATTGACCAGCGCTTCGACATCATCGCGACAACCCCTATCTCATCGGATTTCAGACCGGACCGTAATGACCCCAAGTCGTCTCGTCAAGCCCGTGCGTGATCGATCCACCCACGTTGACATGGCCGTTTCGGCACAGTTACGGTCAGGACCGATATTGTCACTGCGACGCGACGGAGTCTTGTGGATGACCAGGACTGACCCGGGGGCCGATCCGGCTGCGGTCAGGGCGGACGACACACCCCCTCTGACGATCCTGAGACAGGGTTGCGCCATTCCTGCCCATCCCCTGGCCCTGGACGACGGCGGCGGCTTCGACCCGAGCCACCAACGCGCGCTGACCCGCTACTACCTCGACTCGGGAGCCCGGGGACTCGCCGTCGGCGTCCACTCGACGGAGTTCGCCATCCGTGCGGTCGGTCTGCTGGATCCCGTCCTGGAGCTCGCGGCCGAGACGGTCGCCGACTGGTCCCGGCGCAGCATCGTCCTCATCGCCGGCGCGTGCGGTCCGGCGCGCCAGGCCGTCGCCGAGGCGGAACGCGCGGCCAGGCTCGGTTACCACGCGGTCCTGCTCAGCCCCAACGGTCTCGACGGCGTCGACGAGGAGGTGCTGCTGGACCGGACTCGCGCCGTCGCGGAGGTGCTCCCGGTCGTCGGTTTCTACCTGCAACCGTCGGCGGGTGGCCGGTATCTCTCGCCCGAGTTCTGGACCCGGACGGCGCTCATTCCCCAGGTCCTGGCCATCAAGGTCGCTCCGTTCGACCGCTACCAGACCCTCGACGTGGCGCGCGGCGTCCACCAGGCCGGCCGAGCAGGCGACCTCGCGCTCTACACCGGCAACGACGACAACATCGTGGCCGACCTGCTGACGTCCTTCGACTTCGGCACGGGACCCGACCGTGCGCGGGTCGACATCCGCGGTGGCCTGCTCGGACAATGGGGCGTGTGGGCCGCACGGGCCGTCGAGCTCCTCGACCTCGCCCGCCGCGCCAAGGCCGGCGAATCGGGCCTCTACCCCGAGCTCCTGGCGTTGTCCGGACGGATGACCGATGCGAACAGCGCGATCTTCGACGCACGCGGTGCCTTCCGAGGCTGCATCCCGGGCATCAAGCAGGTGCTCAAGGACCAAGGGCTCGTCGCGAGCACGCGGTGCCTCGACCCGGGGGAGGTCCTCTCCCCGGGGCAGCACGCGGAGATCGACCGGGTTCGACGTGAACATCCCCAGCTCGCCGACGACGTATTCGTCAGCGAGTACCTGGACCGCTGGCTGGCCTGAGGAGGAGACGACCATGAGCGCAGCCGACGCCTTCGCCACGACGGCACTCACCCAGCTCGGCCGGGTGGTCGACGAGCAACGCGAGAACATCGCAGCCGGGGGCGCGATGATCGCGGCGGCCCTGGCGGCCGGTGGCATCCTCCACGCCTACGGCACCGGTCACTCCCGCAGCGTCGCGCTCGAGCTCGTCGCCAGGGCCGGAGGCTTCATCCCCACGAACCTGTTGTCCATCAAGGATCTCGTCCTCTGGGGCGGACAGGCGCCCGAGTCGATTCGCGACCCCAGGCTGGAGCGCGAGCCCGGCGTGGCAGAAGCCGTTCTCGCGCTGCACGACGTGCGGGCGGGCGACGTCATGGTCATCGCGTCCAACTCGGGCATGAACCCGGCCATCGTCGAGATGGCCAGGCTCGTGCGGGACCGCGGCGTGCCGGTGGTCGCCGTCGGCTCGCTCGCCCACAGCCGGGCCGTGGCCAGCCGGGACACCACGGGCACGACCCTGTTCGACAACGCGGACGTCGTCGTGGACACCCTCACCCCGCACGGCGACGCCGTCGTCGCCCTCGAGACCGGCGGCTACGCCTGCGGCACCTCGACCCTGGGCGGCGTGCTCATCGCCCAGCTCCTGGTCGCCCGCGCGATCGAGGAGCTGGACCGGCGGCAGGTGCACGTCCCGGTCTACCGGTCGATGAACACGAGTGGGGCGGACACGTCGAACGCCGAGGCCGAACAGTCGTGGGCCGCGCGCCTGCGGCCCGTCGAGGCCTGAGCCCGGGGTGGCCGAGATGACTGTGGGTGAGCCGACCGTGGCTGAGCCGACCGTGGTCGCGGTCGACCAGGGCAAGTCGGGCACCCGGGCCGAGGCTCGCGTCGAGAGCGGGGCGAGTGTGCACGGCGCCGCGCCCGGCCTGTCGCTCGCCCGCGGCTCCGAGCTGGGCTCCACCGGCGCCGACGCCGTGGTCGACGCGGTGGCGAGCCTTCGCCTCCCGAGGCCACCCGATGTGGTGTCCGTCGGCACCACCGCCGCTCCGGAGAGCCAGGACGCGCGCCGCGAGCTGGCCGCGGAGCTCCGCGCCCGGCTGGGCGCCGAACGGGTCCTCGTCACGGAGGACGCGGTCACGGCGCATCTCGGGGCCTTCCGAGGCGCGCCCGGAGTCGTCGTGTCCGCCGGCACGGGCGCCATCGCGCTCTGGTCCGACGGCCAGACCTGTGCCCGGGTCGACGGCTGGGGGCCGATCCTCGGCGACCATGGCAGTGGTGTCGCCATCGGCGGTGCCGGGCTGCGCGCCGCCTTCTCGGCCATGGACGGACGTGGCGCGCCGACATCGCTCATGGAGTCGGCACGGCGCCACCTCGGCGGACTGGGTCTGGACGCGGCCAGGAGGTTGCACGCCGCCGCCAACCCGACCGAGATCATCTCCGACTTCGCCGTCGACGTGCTGCGCGCCGCCGAGGAAGGCGACCAGGTCGCCGGCGCGATCGTCGCCCGGGCGGCGACCGACCTCGCCACCAGCGCCGCGCTCGCCGCGCGGCTCTCGTTGGCGGCCGGGGAGCATCCGCGGTGTTGCGCCGTCGGGCAGCTCATGCGGAGCCCGGCCCTGCGATCCGCGTTCACCGAGCGAGCGACCGAGTTGGGGCTCGTCGTCGGGCCGGCTCCCGCGGGCTCCCTGGCGGGTGCCATGTTCCTTGCCACGACGGGGCCGCCCCCGGCCTTCGCCGCCCTCGTCGGCGTCGCCGCCGGCGCCCGGTCGCGGCTGCCCGGCCCGCTGGGCGCCCGGTGAGAGTCGGTCACGGCGCCGCGCCTATCCCGGTCCCGGACGGCTCGACGATGGGCGGCTACGTGGACCGTCGCGGACCGAGCAGCGGGATCGCCGACCAGCTCGAGGCACACGTCGTGACCTTCACCGATGGATCCCGCCGGTTCGCTCTGGTCGTCCTGGACCTCATCTGCGTGAACGTGGATCTCGCCGGCGCGGTCCGGCACGCTCTCGTGGACCTCGGGGTCGACGAGTCCTGGGTGTGCGCCACCCACACGCACTCCGGTCCGGAGACGGGTTGCCGGCCGCGCGGGGCCGAGACGCCGGCGCCGTGGACCGAGGTGTGCGCGGCCGCCGTCCGGCAGGCGACCCGGGACGCCGTCGCCGGCGAGCTGTCGGGGTCGCTCACCGCCACCACGGTGGCCGTGGCCGGCGTGGCGTCGGTCCGAAGTAGACCGGATGGGGCGCTGCCCGTGCCGGTGGACCTGGTCTCGTTCCACACCGGTCACCTCGACGGGGCTCTGGTGGTGCTGCCCGTCCATCCGACGGTGCTGCCGGCCGGCAGCACCGTGGTGAGCGCGGACCTCGCCGGGGCCGTGCGCCGGGCCTCGGCCGAACGGCTCGCGGCCACCGGACGCGCGCCGTGGGTCGTCGTCGTGACCGGCGCGGCGGGCGACATCAGCACCCGCGGCGTCCGCCGCGGCACGGATCCCGATGAGTGCGACCGACTTGGTCGCGTCGTCGCGGACCAGGTCGTGGCGCCGCGCTCACCCGCCAGTCCTCGGCACCGTCGCCGGTCGGTCGCGACGACGCCGTCCTGACCGCGGCGGCCGACGTGACCCTGGCTCCGGGCGAGCAGACTCGGGACGACGCGGACGACCGTGGCAGGTCCACATCGGACGGGTCCGCGCGGCAGGAGGAGACCCTTCGCCAGGCCCGGCGACTCCGCCGGTCCCTGGGCCACTCCGACGCTCCCCTGCCCGCCACCGTCCGTGCCGCCCGGCTCGGGAGCGTCGGCCTCGTCGGCCTGCCCGGCGAGCCCTTCCTCGGGCTCCGGTCCCGCGCCGTCGAGACGCTCGGTGGCGAGCAGGTGCTCCTGCTGGGCTACGTCGGCGGCTACGTCGGTTACCTGCCGACTCGGGAGGCGTTCGCCGGCGAGCCGACGTACGAGACCGTCATCAGCGCCGTGGCGGCCGGCGAACCGGAACGGCTCGTCGACACCGGCACCGGGCTGCTTTCCCTGCTGGGTCAGAACTCCGCCAGCTGACGGAGGAAGTCGACCCGCGCCATGGCGTGCAGAGCACCGCCTCCTTCGTGCTCGTTGAAGGGGTACACGCGGATGTCCTTGGGGCCCGCGTAGTGGTGGTAGGCGGCGAACACCGTCGAGGGCGGACAGATCGGGTCCATCAGGGCCACCGAGAACAAGGCGGGCGCCTCGGCCCGGGCGGCGAAGTTCATGCCGTCGAAGTAGCTCAGGGTCCGGAACGTCTGCTCCGCCAGCTCGGGGCGCTTCCGGAGGAACTGGGCGACCTCGAGGTAAGGGACCCGGTCGGACACAACGGCCCCGCGCCGGTAGTCACATAGAAACGGCACGTCCGGAAGCACCGCCCGCAGACCCGTGACGAGACCGGACACGGCGAGCGCGAGGCCACCGCCCTGGCTCAGCCCGGCCACGGCGATCTCGTCGGATGCCACGAGATCCAGCGTGCGGGCCGCGTCCACGGCCCGCACGGCGTCCGTGACCAGGCGACGGAGGTAGTGCGCCTTCGGGTCGTTCGCCCCTTGTGTCATGAAGCCCGGCTCGTGCGGTCCCGACGACGCGGCGGACCGGTCCCCCGTGTCCCCGCACGAGTGTCCCCGCGCGTCGACGACGAGGTGCGCGATCCCGCACGCGGCATACAGGAGGTGCTCGTGCACGCGGCCCCGGCCGACTCCGTACCCCTGGAACTCGACGACGCACCAGCGGGCGGTGCCACCCCTCGGCAGCACCAACCACCCTCGGATCGGCTCGCCCGCCCACCCGGCGAACGTCACGTCATAGGTGTCGA
The DNA here is from genome assembly GCF_009379765.1 of Actinophytocola sp. Classification (GTDB taxonomy): domain Bacteria; phylum Actinomycetota; class Actinomycetes; order Mycobacteriales; family Pseudonocardiaceae; genus Actinophytocola. Next base: position 9,598 of record NZ_WHTD01000044.1, read on the forward strand.
CGGCGCGCACTCCGGCCTCGACGCGGGTGGCCGTCGGCCGGTCCGGGCACGCGCGCGCCGAGTCCAGGGTGTCGCGCCAGAACTCGTCGAAGTCGGGCTCGCGGGTGAGCTCGGGCCGGTAACGCAGGAGCTGGTCGAGAGGCAGGTCGACAACCGGCATGTGTCTCGCTACCTCTTCGACACGCGCCAGGCGATCAGCTCGGCGTCCCGCGCGAAGACCAGCTCCCCCGCGTTGTAGACCATGCGCAGGGCCGGCTGGTCCAGCAGCGGCTGCCACTTCTTCCGGTTCGTGTCCACCTTGATCACGTGTTCGCCGCCGACGAGTGCGTAGAGCGTCCTGCCCTTGTCGTCGAGGGCGAGCTGACCCGCCTGCGAGTGACCCGGGGTCGTGTCGAACGTGCGCAGCGTGCGACCGGTCCGGGTGTCCAGCTCGAGCACGTCGCCGTCGACGATCGCCCACAGCCGGCCACGCGCGTCCGTGGTGACCGCGGAGATCGTCTTCGCGGCCGCCGAGGGGTTGACCTCCCAGAGCTTCTTCCCGTGCACGACGTCGTAGGCGAAGACGGTCGCCCGGTCCTGGGTCGGCGGGGTGGTGGACAGTCCACCCGCGACGGTCGTGCCGCCGTAGACGACCCCGGGGCGGCCCGCGGTCATGGACGTGATCCCCTCGTCGGTGACGAGTTGGTCGGTGACCCGCTCGACCGCACCGGTCCTCGCGTTCAGCACCGACAGCGTCCCGCCGAGGGTGTTGCCGGACGGGGTCGAGCCGACGACGACCTTGCCCGCGGTCTCCGCGACGCCCTGGGGACGGCTCTGGACGTGCGCCTTGAGGTCGAGGAGCTTCACCGGGTTCTCGACGCCGCCCGGCGCCGTGTCGGAGTACTCCGAGCTGTACCAGGGCTTGGCCGGGTCGTAGCGGTACACCCGGGCGTCCGGGTAGGCGCCGACGACGAGCCCCTGCCGGGTGGGCAGGAGGGACTCGATCTGGCTGAACTGGTGGTAGTCCGCCGCCCCGTCCTTTGTGGACACCGCAGCGAGCCCGCCCTGGAGGAAGCCGCCGGCGTAGACCGTGCCGCGCGGACCGGAGGCGAGCGCGAGAACCTGGGTCGGTTGACCCGGCACGCCGGCGCGCTTCGTCTCGAACTGTCCCGTCGTCGTGTCGTAGCGGAACATCAGGCCGCGCCAGAACAGCCCGACGACGCTGGTCCCGTCCCAGCCGATGCCGCGGGTGTTGACGATGCGTCCGTAGGCCTTGAGCCCTGTCCGCTGCTGGCCGCGGGAGACGGGGTCGTAGCCGATGAGCTCGGCGGAACCCGCCTCGAACTGCCGGAAGAACCAGACCCGCCCGTCCGGACCGGGTGGGGTCACGTCGAGACCGGCCGCGCCGTCGACCGTGTCCGACCAGGTCCCGGCCGCGAGGTCGTAGACCCGCAGTGGGCCGGGGAAGGTGCCTTCCCGCGCGTAGAGGTAGCTGCCGTAGGCGCGCAGGTCGTTGACGACCTTGCCCGTCGGGTCGGTCAACCCCGGCGGCTGGGGCAGCGGGCGCTTCGCTCCGGTGGCCAGGTCCAGCTCGGTGATCGCCCATGACGCGTACGCGCCCGCGTAGATCTTGCCGTTCGCGTACGCGATGCTCTTGACGTAGGTCTCCCCCGCGGCCATGACGCCGAAGTCGTGGAACGTTCGGGTCGTCGGGTTCCAGCTGAACACCTTGCCACCCGGCGACGTGCCGCCGTAGACCGTGCCGTCCGGTGCGACGACGATGTTCCAGATGTAGGCCTCCCCCGCGATCGGCACCCCGAGGTCCTCCGCCTCGGTCGCACCGGGTGCCAGCCGGTAGAGCCGGCCCGCGCCGTAGGTGCCCGCGTACACAGTGCCGTCCGGCGCCTGCTCAACGCCGTAGGCACCGCTGGATCCGGGCAGGGCCGCGCTCAGCAGCGGCGCTCCCGAGGTTGGATCCACGGCGTTGAGGTAGGCGGGGGTGCCGGACGACGCCGACCAGATGACCCGGCGCCCGTCCGGCATCGTCCCCACGGTGCCGCCGATGAGGAGGACGTCCTGCAAGGGCACCCCCAGCGACCGCGGCCCCACGGGACCTGGTGGCTCGTGCCCCGGGACCGCTTGGGCGGCGGGCGGGAGCCCACTGGAGACGAGCAGGAGCAGCAGGGCCGAGCCCACGACCTTGAGCACTGTTCTCCGTTGCCGCACAGCAGTTCCTCTCGATGCGTCTGGTCTGGATGGTCAGCTCGGCACGGCGAACAGGTGCGTCATCGCCGAGGTGTGGTTGGGAGAGGATCCACTTTGGCCGGTGGAGTCGGTGAGCCCCGCGGCCGCGCCACCCACCGACCCGACGTCGCCCGCGAGATGCGTTGTCGTCACCTGGGCGTGGACGTGGGTGCATCCCGGTCCCAACGGCACGATCGTGTAGAGCGGGACGGCGGCGTGGTTGACCCCCGTCGCCACGGTCTCCTCCGTCTGGGCTACGGGCGCGCTCGCACATCCCGTCCCGCCCGAGGTGGTCACGGTGAGCGTGAACCGGGCCTTCGAGTAGCCGTACGCGCATGCCGGGTTTCCCGCGCAGCGGTGGTACTCCACGTCCGCGATCACCGCGAGCCGGCTGTAGCCCGACGGCAGCGTCCGGTCGATCACCGGCGCGGTGATGCTGGAGATGACGGCGGGGTTGCCGACGGGCAGGGACTTCTGGACGGCCAGCCCGTTGACGTCCTCACCGACCGAGGTCGACGCGAACCTCAGGGTCCCTTCCACGGTCTCCCGGCCCGCCTCGTAGGAGGTCGACGCGGTCCGCAGGTAGAGCTTGCAGGTCAACGTGCCGCTCGTGGTCGCCGAGACCAGGAAGCGGGTGACGATCCTGATGTCGCGGTGGGCCGGGTCCCCGGGTGGGGGGAGCATGTTCTCGCCCATGACCACGTTGGAGGCGCCGGCGCCCGCGCACCGGACCTCGTTGTCGATCAGGTTCACCTGGTCGGCGTTGTAGGCCCGCAGCTCCGAGTAGACATAGGCCGTCGAACCGGCCGCCATCGGGGTGTCGACGGTGGCCAGGTGCACGACCTTCTGGGTCGCGGGGAGATCGGGGTCCCTCGGCGTCGGAGGGACATCGGTGATGACGACCGGGCCGAAGTCCTGGGAGATGGTCGCGGCGGCCGAGGTCGCGTCCGCGACCACGCCGACGAAGCCCGTCATGACCACGGCGATGGAGAAGGCGACGGGCCGCATCCACCGAAGAGTCTTCGTCACGTCGTTCTCCTCGCAGCGCCATGGCGAACCTCGACCGACCCCGACCTAACCCGTCACTCGCGGCGCAATGCCTCTGGCGACTGGTTACGGACAGGACCGTAATTGGTACGAACATAGAGCCGCCTTCTCGGGACGTCAAGACATCGCTCCCGAGGTCGGGTTCGGTCGACTCAGCGGCCGCGGCGCCGGCCCGCCCGGGTGCCGGCGGAGAACGCCGCCGCACCAGCGGGTTTCACGGCCGCTGTCGCCTGGGTGCCGGTGGAGCTCGACGTCGCGGACCGGGCGCGCGCACGGGAGGTCTTGGCCCGTCGGGATTGGGTGCCGGCCGGTCGGCCGCGCCGGCCCGAGTGGACACTCGGCGCCGGCGGCGCGCTCGGTGCCACGTAGGTGCGGGTACCGGGAGCGAGCTCGGCGAGCAGCGGGTGGCCCGGGCGCAGGCGGGTGACGGTGGCGGTGATGCCGGCCTTGCGGGTGAGGTCACGGACATCGGCGACCTGCGCGTCGGTCATGAGGGTGACCACGGTGCCGGACGCGCCCGCCCGAGCCGTGCGGCCCGAGCGGTGCAGGTATGCCTTGTGCTCCATCGGCGGGTCGGCGTGAATGACCAGCGCGATGTCGTCGACATGGATGCCGCGGGCGGCGATGTCGGTGGCGACCAGGGTGGCCGCGCTGCCCTCGGCGAAGGCGAGCAGGTTGCGCGTGCGTGCCGGCTGACCGAGGTTGCCGTGCAGCTCGACGGCGGGCACCCCCTCGGCGACGAGCTGGCGGGTGAGCTTGGTGGCGCCCCGCTTGGTACGGGTGAACACCAGCGTCCGCCCGGGCGCCGCGGTCAGGTCGACCAGCACCGGGAGCCTGGCCGCAGGTTGTACGTGCAGGACGTGGTGGGACATGGCCGCGACCGGCGAGGAGACCGGGTCGACGCTGTGCGTGACCGGATCGTGCAGGAAGCGCCGTACCAGCACGTTGACCCCGCCGTCGAGAGTGGCCGAGAAGAGCAGCCGCTGACCGTCCGCGGGGGTCTGGTCGAGCAGCCGGGTGACGACCGGCAGGAAGCCGAGGTCGGCCATGTGGTCGGCCTCGTCGAGCACGGTGACCTCCACGGCGTCGAGCCGCACGTGACCGGACTCGAGGTGATCGGCCAACCGGCCGGGGCACGCGATGACCACGTCGACACCCGCCTTGAGGCCCGAGATCTGCGGACCGGGGCGGACCCCGCCGTACACGGTCATGATGCGCAGCGACATGGCCTTGGCGAGCGGGGCCATCGCGGCCCGGATCTGGTCGGCCAGCTCGCGGGTGGGAGCCAGGACCAGCGCCCTCGGCCGGCCCGGACGCCGAGATGTGCCGCCTGCGGCGAGCCGGGCGAGCACGGGCAGCGCGAACGCGTAGGTCTTGCCCGACCCGGTCCGGCCGCGCCCGAGCACGTCGCGACCGGCCAGCGAGTCCGGCAATGTCGCGGTCTGGATGGGAAACGGGGTGACGATCCCCTGGGTTGTCAATGCCGCCGCCAGCGTGGCCGGCACGCCCAGCTGGACGAAGGTCGGACCGTCGGTCGGTGAACTGTCGGATGTGGACGCGAGAGTGTTGCGAGGGCGGCGAGCCGCCATGTGGTAACTCCGAAACGTTGATGGGTCGTCCTGCCCGGCGCTGACCCGGTGGGTCGCGGCGCGTGGTGGTCGACAAGAGAACGCGGCCCGAGGCAGAACTGAGCGGGCCGCCACCTACAGGCTACACGCTCCAGGCCGTCGCGGACCGGCTGGGTGATCAGCGCAACCGGGTCGTCGCGCGGCCGTGCGGCGCCGCCGCCGCCTACGGTGGGCCGGTGGCTCACGGAGGCGTGGTTCTGTTCACCCTTGGCGGCACGATCGCGATGGCCGGACGGCAGGGCGGGGTGGTGACCAGGCTGGGTGGCCGCGAGCTGGTCCGCCGGTCTCGAGGTCGGTGCCGGTGTCGACCTCGACGTGCGTGACGTCCGGGCCGTGCCCAGCGCGAACCTGTCCTTCGGCGACGTTCTCGACATCGTCGACGCGGCCGGTGCGGCCGTGGCCGACTGCGCTCGCGGCGTCGTGCTCACCCAGGGCACGGACACCTTGGAGGAGACCGCCTTCCTCATCGACTCGGTGTGGACCCACGACGTGCCGTTCGTGGTGACCGGCGCGATGCGCAACCCGACGCTGCCCGGCGCGGACGGGCCGGCGAACGTGTTTGCGGCGGTGCGGGTGGCCGCGTCGGCCGCGGCGCGGGGTCGTGGCGCACTGGTGGTGTTCAACGACGAGATCCATGCCGCGCGGTACGCGCGGAAGGCGCACAGCACGAGCACGGCCCCGTTCGGCTCCCCCGACGTGGGGCCGGTCGGCCACGTCGTCGAGGGTGCGCCGCGCCTTCTGACCGGTGTGGCCAGGGTGCGCCCGATCACCGGGTTCTCCCGCACCGCCCTGGCGGCGACCAGGATCGCGCTCTACACCACCACACTCGACGACGACGGGGTACTGCTCGACAAGCTCGCCGCCACCCACCACGGGCTCGTGGTCGCGGCGTTCGGGGTCGGGCACGTGCCGGGTGCTGCTTCGGCTCCTCGTGGCCGCGGGCGCCGGCCGCGACCGGATCGCCGACACGTTCGCCGCGCTCGGCTAGAAGGTACTCACAGTCAGTCCAGGGACGGCTCGCTGGTGACGGCGGCGATGGCCAGCTGCCTCGCCGGCTCGTCCACCTCGCGCACCACGAATTGCCGCGACCTGATGTGCTCGAGCAGGTCCGGGTCCGGCGACACGGCGTGCTCACGCAGGTAGTAGGAGACCGCGCCGGGCCAGACCCAGCTGCCGTCGGTACGGATGGTCATCGGCACCGCGGCCGGCCGGTCGGGGTTGAAGGCGTCCTCGGCAAGCCCCCGCCCGGCGAGCACGACCGGCGCACCGTCGAGGTAGTCGAGCACCCGCTGACGCTCCTCGGCGGCCAGCGGCAGCCGGCGCACCACGGGATGACCCTCCCGGTTGAACCCGTCATGGATGCGAGGCGTCCGGATGCTCGGCCGCGCGGCTGTGGGCGTCGGCACCGGGTCGGCGCCGGTCCGCTGCCACAGCCAGGCCGGCACGAACTCGTCGGCGCGCGGGAACATGGCCAGCTCGTCGCGGTAGCCGACCCGCGGTGGCACTCGCCGCCAGCGCGGCTCCTCGTCGATGACGAACTCCACCGCCGGCGGTCCGTCCGGTCGGAAGGTGAGCTCGGCGGCGAGCCAGGTCCCCCTCTCGGCCTGGTACATCCCGGACCGCAGGGCGCCGAGCAGGCGCACCACTTCCTCGCTCGGCCGCTCCGCCCGGGTGGCCCCGTCCGGTCCGTGGACCACCAGGTCCACCTCGATGTGCCGGCCCGCGGCTCGGTAGTGCACCTGGACCTGCCGCGAGCGCGGCGGGACCGACGCGGTCACGGCCTGACCGATCTGCGACACGAGCTGCCGCTGCTGTTCCGGCCTCAGCGGTACCGGCTGGCTCATGATCGAGTCCTTTCGGCGTCAGCCGGCCGACGGGGACGGCGGCGCGCCGGTCGCGGAACCAGTTCGCGCAGAAGCGTAGCCGCTCCTGAACTCGGGTACCCACACGGCGTTCACCGGCTCCCGACACGCCCGGCGCCGCTACTCGGCGGCGGTGGTGATCGGCGCGAGGATGGCTTCGACCCGCGCGTGGTCCGGGCTGGTGCCGGTGTCGTGGAGGCGGCACAACTCCAGTGCGGTGCGGTGTTCGGTCAGATCCCGGTGGTCGGGGTCGGCGCCGCGCGCGATGAGGTGCGTCACGCTCGCGACCCGGCCGTTCATCGCCGCCTGACGCAGTGCCTGGCGTCCCCACCGGGCGTCGGTGGCGTCGACCGGTGTGCCTGCGTCGAGGAGTTGGTCGATCACGTCGAGACGCTGATGGTCGGCGGCCATCACCAGTGCCCGGACCCTCTCCTGCGGCGGTGTGTCGGGCCGGAGCCAGCCGGTGACGTCGCCGACCGCGGCGGCCTCGGCGATGCCGCCGACCCGGGCGCCGGCCCTGGCGAGGACGGTGGTCAAGCCGAACACCGCCGCGTGCCACAGCGCGGTGCCGCCGGGCACCCCGCCCGAGGTGGGTGCGGCGGTCGCGTCGAGGTCCGCGCCCGCGGCGATCAGCACCGCCGCGACCTCGGCGTCGCCGTAGCTGGCCGCGGTGGCCAACGGCGTCTCCAGGTCCTCAGGTCGCCCGTCGACCAGGGCGCCGGCGGCGAGCAGAGCCCGGGCCATCCCGCCGGTGCCGGGCATGTCGCGCCAGACCCTGCCGGCGGTGTCGTAGCGGAGCATGGCCACATATCCGAGCGGGGTCGCGCCCTTCGGCTGATCCCGCCAGTGATCCATCGGCTCGGTCGCCAGGCCGGGGTGGTCGGCGAGGAACGCGGTCAGCTGGTCGACGTCACCCCCGTCGAGGATCTCCCGACGCTCGACCTCGACCTCGAGCCGGGCCCAGCCGGCGAACCCGTAGCCCCGGGCGACCGCCAGCCGGGCGGTGACCAGCGTGGGACGCGCCGACAGGGCCGTCAGCGCGGCTTGGGCGGCGGACTCGCCGTGGCGGGCCGCGTGCAGCAGGTCCGTGGCCTGGTGGCGCAGCCGGTCGAGGCTGGCGTGCGCGGGAAGTGCGGGCATGACGTCTCCTTCCGGGGGATCTCGGCTCAGACGGTGCCCTCCGCGAAGTCGGTGACGTCCTGTCCGGTGCTGTCCTCGCCGCCGGACGCGTATGTCTGGCCGTCCACGATGATCTCGTACCCGAAGCTGCCCGCGGAGTGGTGGTAGTCGATCCGCCACGCGACCGGCTCCGGCCAGGCCGGGATGTCCACGATCCGCCGCCACGGCAGCGCCACGTTCCGTACCGACTCCGCCTGGCCGCGCACGGTGGTCGTCAACGAGTACAGGGTGCTCTCACCGGACACGATGATCTCCAGCGTGCGGTCGTCCGACTCCGTGATCGGGGCGACCGGGGCGGTCGTGGTCGTCGTGGTCCGCACCGTCGTCGTGCCGGGCAGTGCCCTGCCGCTCACCGGCTCGTCGCGGGCGAACGCCAGCGCGGCCGTCGCGCCGCCCCCGAGCACTGCCGCACCGCCGGCGAGCAGCACCGCCCGCCTGCTCACCCTCGGGGTGGGTGGTGGCGCGGCCGGCCCGGCCACGGGCGGGTTCGCCGCCTCGCTCACCCGCCGGTGGATCTCGGCGACCACCTCGGCGGGCAGTGACATCCCGTCGGACATCCCGTCGGACGCGGCGATCCGGGTCGCCGACACCAGCTCGGTCACCGCGGGACGGGCGGCCGGATCGGCGTCGAGGCAGCGGGCCACCAGCGCCCGCAACGGGTCGCCGGCGGCGTCGAGCCGGGGTGTGCCGGTGAGCGCGTACGCCAGCGTCGCGCCGTAGGAGAAGACGTCGCTCGCCGGGCCGGTGGCGGCACCCGCGAGCTGTTCGGACGACATGAACCCGGGCGACCCCGCCCTGTGCGCGCCGGCCCCGGTCCGCACGCCGCCCACGATGCCGAAGTCGATCACCCGGGGGCCTTCCGCGGTGAGCAACACGTTGCCGGGCTTGAGGTCCAGATGCAGGATCCCGGCGCCGTGGATCGACGCGAGCGCTTCGGCGAGCCCCGCCGCCAGCGGCGCCACCGACTCCCGCGGCAGCGGGCCGTGGTCCCGCACGGCCTCCCGCAGCGACACCGCCGGCAGGAACTCCATGGCGAGCCACGGGACCGGCGCGTCCGGGTCCGCGTCGACGACGCCGGGGCTGTACCGCCCGCCGGCCGTCCTCGCGGCCGCCACCTCGCGAAGAAAACGGTCCCGGTACTCGGGATCGGCGGCGAACTCGAGGTGCATCACCTTGACCGCGACCGTGCGACCACCGAGCGACCGTCCGAAGTAGACGATCGCCATGCCGCCCACGCCGATGCGCGCGAGGATCCGGTGGCGTCCGATCGTGCGGGGGTCGCCGTGCTCGAGTGGCCGCACCTCAGCCTCCACCCGGTGGCCGGATCGCTTCGACGTATCCCTCGACGGTGCCGACGAGCACGAGCCCGTCCGAGACCACCACGCCCCACGACGCCGCCACGTTGCCGTGGTCCCACCGCACGCTGCCGTCCGCGGTGTCCAGGGCGTACAGATGCGCGGTGTTGGACACGACGTACAGGGTGTCGCCGACGAGGGCGATCGTGCTCTTGTCCACGTTGTCGTAGGGGTCCGTCGCGCCGGTGCGCCTGCCGATCGGGCGGGTCCACAGTGGCGCGCCGCCGGCGGCCGCGAAGGCGCGGATCTCGCCGTCGGCGGCGTAGTACATCGCGTTCGCGTCGGCCACCAGCCAGACGAAGGCGCTGCTGCCGAGGCCCGGCCGCTGCCACCCCACGACCCCGTCCGCGGCGCGCACCGCGCGGATCGTGCCCTTGGCGTCGCAGACGTACGCGATCCCGTTGGCGGCCTGCGGGTCCGCGGGTTGTTCCGGGACGGGGATCGTCCAGCGGACCCGGCCGGTGTCCAGGTCGACGCCGGTGACCTTCTCCAGGGTCGCGGCGACGAGGACGTCGCCCGCGGCGACGAACCCCCGCTCGCCCCGGACGTCCGCGGTCCAGCGCGGCCGCCCGTCGGCGGCGCCGATGGCACGCAGCATGCCGGTGCCGAAGCACACGACGCTTCCCGCGACCACGGCGGACCGCGACACCTCGCCGGCCGGCGGGTCGTATGTCCACTTCGGACTTCCCGTGGCGCCGTCGACCGCGCTGACCCGCCAGCCCTTCGGGTTGACGAGCAAGGCGGTGTCACCCGCGGTCGCGCTGACAGTTTCCGCGTCGCGTTGCCACGCGAGCGCGCCCGTCGCCGGGTCGAGCGCGCGGATCCCGACGCTGCCCCACGAGGACGCGAGCACCGTCCCACCCGCGAGGTACAGCTGGGGAATCGACGTGCTGACCTTCACTCGCCACTCGACCGCGGCGCCCGTCCGGGTGAGCACGCCCGGGGTGGACGACCGCGCGGCACCGTCCTGCGCCGCGCGGTGCTCGTCGTCACCCAGCAGTGCCACCGCGCCCACCACCGCGCCGGCGGCGACCGCGACCCCGCCGCCGATGAGGACCGTCCGCCTGCTGACCCGCCGCGGCTCGGGGCTCGGCACGGGCACCGACGGGTCCATGGTCGGCTCGCTCATCAGCGAGCGCGACGCGCCCTGCGCCGGCCGGTCCAGCGGCTCGTCGCCGCCTCCGGGCAGGGTGAGCACGCGCCGGGCGGCCGCGGCGTGGCGGTCGATCGCCTCGGCGACCCGGGCCGGCAGCCACCCGGTGGCGTCGGTGGCCCCGGTGGCGTCACCCAGCCGGTCGAGCAGCGCGACGGCGGGCGGCCGCTCGCGCTGGTCGACCCGCAAGCACGTGGCGAGGAGGTCGGAAAGCACGCGGTCGTCGATGCCGGCGACGTCGGCGTCCGCGGCGACGACCCGCCGCAGGACGACGTCGGTGTCACCGGTGCCGAAAGGCTCCCGCCCGGTCGCGGCGAACGCGACCACCGCGCCGAGCGCGAATACGTCGGCGGCCGTCCCGGCCACCATGCCGTTCACCTGCTCCGGTGCCATGAACCCCGGCGTGCCGAGCACCGTGCCGGCGCGGGTGATCGCGGTCGCGTCCTCCTGCCTGGCGATCCCGAAGTCGATCACCCGCGGCCCGGACGCGGTGAGCACGATGTTGCCCGGCTTGAGGTCGCGGTGCGCGAGCCCGGCGCGGTGGATGTCGGCGAGCGACTCGGCGAGACCCGCGGCCAGCGTGCGCACCGAGTCGAGCGGCAGGGGCCCGAAGGTCACGATCGTCTGGCGCAGGGTCAGGCCGGGAAGGTAGGCGGTGACGAGCCAGGGCTCGGCGGCCTCCGGGTCGGCGTCGAGCACCGCCGCGGTGAAGGTGCCGGTGACCGTCCGCGCCGCGGCGGCCTCGCGACGGAACCGAGCCCGGTACTCGGCGTCGCCCGCGAACCGCGGCCGGATGACCTTGATCGCGACCGCCCGACCGCCGGGCGAGCGCCCGAGGTAGACGACCCCCATGCCGCCCGCGCCGAGACGGGCGAGCAGGCGGTGGTCATGGACCCGTTCCGGGTCGCTGGGCAGGAGCGGCTCCACTGCCATGACCCTAATGGCTCAGGTACCTCGAAACCCACGAGCCTCCTCGGTGGGGTGGCTGGTTTGCCGGGATCACCCTCGTGGCCGTTCTCGCCTTGGCCGGATGCGGGACCGCCGTCTCATCCCGGTCCGCGGGTGCCTCGGTCCGCGGACGCCTGGCGACACGGCGGGCCTCGACCTGTGCGCGGTACGGCGGTCGGCGTCAGGTTCCAGGTGGGTGGCACTGTCTACTTCGGACGTGCGCCGAACCAGGTGGTCAGCGCGTCGGCCAAGGCGTCGCCACCCGCCCAGGCCACGACGCCGTCCGGGCGGACGAGCACGCCCGGCAGGTTCGGCTCGTCCGGGCACCGGGTGCGGACGGTGCGCACGCGGCCCTCGTCCAGGTCCACATGCGACGGGAGGCCGCCCAGGTCCAGCAGGACGCCCGCGCCGCCGCGGAGGTGGTCGGCCAGGCGGGTTCCGTCGTCGAGGGGCAGGTCCGGGGCGCTGCGGCCGACCAACGGGTGGTCGCCCGGGAGGTCGTACCGTTGCCAGACGCCGGAGATCTTCTTGGCGAAGTAGGTGGTGCCGGCGACGGTGTCGACGAGCTCGCCCACGACCGCGCGGATGGCTCGCGCGTGCGGGTCGGGGCGCATCAACGCGATCTGCGCCCGGGTCCAGTCCAGCACCCAGGCGCCGATCGGGTGGCGCTCGGCGGTGTAGGTGTCCAGCAGGTCCTCCGGAAGTCGGCCGCGCACCACGGCGGCGAGCTTCCAGCCGAGGTTCACCGCGTCGCCGATGCCCAGGTTCAGGCCCTGGCCGCCGAACGGGGAGTGCACGTGTGCGGCGTCCCCGGCCAGCAGTACGTGGCCGAGCCGGTAGGTGGTGGCCTGCCGGGCGTTGTCGGTGAACCGGGTGGCCGACCGCACGCCGGTGATGGTGACGTCCACACCGGACACCGCGCGAAGGCTCTTCTCCAGCTCCGCCATGGTGATCTCGGCGTCCCGGTCGGCCGGTGGGCCGTCGAACTCCACGGTGAGGACGCGGCCGGGATTCGGGCCGTGGGCGTAGGTCCCCGTGGGCGTCATGTGCCAGCCCCGGCTGAGCCGGTCGGGTCCGTCCATCTCCACGACGGCCTGGTGGCCGGTGATCTCCGGGGCGGTGCCGGGGAACTCGAACCCGGCAGCCTTGCGGACCAGGCTCCGGCCGCCGTCGCAGCCGACCAGCCAGCTCGCCCGCATGCTCTCCGGCTCCATGTGCACGGTGACGCCGGTGTCGTCGGCGTCGAAGCCGGTCACCTCGACGCCCCGGCGAACGTCGACGCCGAGCTCGGCGGCACGGCGGTCGAGGATCGCCTCGATCTGCTGCTGTGAGACGAACCCGATGTCACCCGCCGGTCCTTGGCCGGCGAAGTCCGGGTCGGACTCGTCCAGCAGGTCGGCGGACAGCCAGATGGCGGCGAAGTGCCCGGCGAACTTCGGCGGTGGTTTGGCCGGCCCGCGGTCCTTCATGAAGGACCGGAACACCGCCATGGACTCGTCCTGGGCGGCGGCAAGCTCCGGGAGCAGGCCGCGCCGGTAGAACGCCTCGGCGGTCGGGACGTTGATCGCCCCGGCCTTGATCGTCCGGTCGGGTTCGGTGAGCCGCTCCAGCACGGCGACCGACACCCCGTGCAGCCGCAGCTCGCAGGCGAGCATCAGACCTACCGGCCCGCCGCCGGCGATGATCACGTCGTGGTTCATACCGAAAACTGTACTCGACTCAAAATTCAGTCGGGTACAGTATCGGCGTGGCGTCGTTGCGGGAGCGGAAGAAGGCCGAGACCCGGCAGCGCATCGCCGACATGGCCACGGTCATGTTCGTCCGGCGCGGGTTCGACAACGTCACGATCACGGACATCGCCGAGGCGGCGAACGTGTCGAAGGTGACGGTGTTCAACTACTTCCCGCGCAAGGAGGACATCTTCTTCGACCGCGGCCCGCAGGCGCTGGACCTGCTCACCGCCGCCGTCCGCGACCGCCGGGCCGGCGAGTCCCCGCTGCGCGCGGTGCGGCGGCTGCTGGTGGATCTCGCCGAGCAGCACCACCCGGTCGGCGGTTTCCGGGACGGCTTCCCCGCCTTCTGGCGCACCGTACTCGACTCCCCCGCGCTGCGCGCCCGGGCTCGCGAGGCCATCGATGAGCTCGAGGAGCATCTCGCCCGCCTGATCTCCGACACCAGTGACGATCCCACTCCCCGGTTGACCGCGGCGGTGGCCATCGCCGCCTACCGCACCACCTACACCGCCGGCATCACCCGCATGCTCGCCGGCGCGAGCGCCGACGAGGTCACCGCGGACCACATCGCCGCGGTCAACCGCGCCTTCGACATCCTGGCGGGTGGCCTCGCATGACCGTCGTGGCGAGGTTGCGCGGGAGCGCCTGACGCCCTGGCCCGAAATCGTTCCTCCCGTGTTGTCGAATATCGGGTTGTGGCGGCGTCACTACGTCGACGGCGCCACACCGGCGGCGTGCGAAGAGAGGACGACACATGGAGTACGCACTGCTCATCTACGGCGACGAGAAGGTCTGGGCGGCGCACGACGAGGACGAGAAGCATGCGAACAACGCGCGGCACGAACGCTTCGCCACCGCGCTGGCAGCGCGGGGTGCGATGCGCGGCGGCAAGGAGCTGGCGCTCGCGAGCTCGGCGACCACCCTGCGGCACGAGGACGACGACGTGAGCGTCACGGACGGTCCGTTCGCCGAGACCACCGAGGTGCTCGGGGGCTTCTACCTGATCGAGGCGGCCGACCTCGACGAGGCGATCGCGTTGGCCAAGGAGCTGCCGGAGCGGGTGGTCGAGATCCGGCCGGTCGTACCGATGTCGGAGAGCGGCAGCTGAACGCGCCGGACGCGGTCGAGCAGGCGTACCGGGAACACTGGTCGCGCCTGCTCGCCCTGCTCGTGACCCGGATGCGGCGGTTCGACATCGCCGAGGACAGCCTCCAGGACGCCTTCCTGGCCGCGGCCCGGACCTGGCCGGAGCGGGGCGTGCCGTTCCACCCGGCGGCCTGGCTGCTGACCGCCGCGCACCGGCGCGCGCTCGACCGGATCCGCCGCGAGGAGAACGAACGGCGGCGGCTCCCGTTGCTCGTGACCGACCCGAGGGCGGAGGACGTGGTGGTGGAGGATCCCGACCCGGATGCCGGCCCGGGTTCCATCGTGGACGAGCGGCTGCGGCTGCTCTTCGCCTGCTGCCACCCCGCGTTGTCCGCCGACGCTCGTGCGGCGCTGATGCTGCGGTTCGGCGCCGGGCTGAGGACCGCCGAGATCGCCCGCCTGTTCCTGGTGCCCGAGCCGACGATGGCCGCCAGGCTGACGAGGGCCAAGGCCAAGATGGCGCTCGCGGGCATCCCGCTGCGCCGGCCGACCGCCGAGGACGTGCCCGCGCGGCTCCGCGTCCTGCTGAAGGTCGTCTACCTGCTGTTCACCGAGGGGTACCGGGCCACCGCCGGACCCGAGCTGCGGCGACCGCGGCTGGCCGGCGAGGCGATCCGGCTCGGCTACCTGCTCTGCGAGCTGCTGCCGGACCAGGACGAGGCCCTCGCCCTGCTCGCGCTGATGATCCTGCAGCACGCCCGCCGCGACGCCCGCTTCGACGGGGAGGGCCGGCTGGTCCTCATGGCCGACCAGGATCGGACGACGTGGCGCCACGACGAGATAGACCGCGGCCTGGACCTGCTGCGCCGGTTGGGCCCGGCGTCCGGCGACTACCACCTCCAGGCACTGGTCGCCGCCGAGCACAGCAAGCCCGAGGCCACCGACTGGCCGCGCGTCGCCCAGCTCTACGCCGAGCTGGAGCGCCGCACCGCGTCACCTGTCGTCCGCCTCAACCGGGCGGTGGCCGTCGCGGAAGCCGGGTCGCCGGAGGCGGCGTTGACCCTCCTCGACGGACTGGACGAGGCACTGCCCACGAACCACCTCCTCCCCACTGTGCGGGGCGAGCTGCTGTCCAGGCTGGACCGAACCGAGGAGGCAGCCGCCGCGTTCGACGCCGCCCTGCGGCTGGTCCGCACCGACGCCGAACGAGCCCACCTGCGGCGGCGCCGGGCCGACCTACGCCGGGGCGCCGACGAGGAGGCGGGCGGTGAGCGCCCATGAGTCACGGGCGAGCGGCTCGGGGACCGGGCAGTCATCACACGCCTCCGGCCCCGCGGTGTTCCGGACCTCGACGCCCGAGGCAGAACCTTCCCGGCGTCGGCGACGGCGTAGAACGAACCCGCCACGATCACCGGCATGTCCGGATCGGACAGTGCCACCGCCCCCGCCGGTGCTTCGGACAGGCGCGGTCCGGCACGGTCCGCCGATGCCGCCGGCAGGGACTCCCCCGCGCCCGGTTCCGCCCGGCCGAGTCGAACTCCGTCGCGACGACCGCGACCGCCGACGTCGGTCTCGACCACCGCGTAGTCGACCGTCCGGTCGCACAAGAGCCGGAATGCCGCGGCCGCGACCGCCTCGAACCCCGGTGACCGTCCCGAGTGGACCATGCGGAACGCGGGCTCCTTCCGCCGTACGGCGTCGACCGCGGCCACGGGTGCGCCAACCGGCGGCGCGCCGTCCGTCACGACGGCGGCACCCGAGGACGGCAGCTCGGCCATCAGGTACCGCTCGACGTCATCGCGGCGGCGAGGCGCCGGACACCGCCCGATGACGGCTCTTCCAGGGACGATCGGCCATGGCCGCCACGCCGCTCGGCTACGGTCGGCGGATGACCGACCGGCTCCCCGACGCGCCACCGATCCTCGGCGACCCGCCCGGGTCGTTCGCGTGGGATGTGTTGCACCGCAGGCATCCCGCGCTGATCGAGCAGGTGCGTGGCGGGCTGCCGTACCCCCCGGACCGGCTCCGGGCGCTCGACGCGCTGACCGAGGAGATCACCGGCGTCATCGAGCCGCTCGACCGCGACGCGCACGACCGCGCGACGTGGGACGCCTGGGGCGCCGAGTACGTCGGCCGGCCGTGGCCGGCGGTCCCGTTCCTGTGGGCCGAGAGCTACTTCTACCGGCGGTTGCTCGGCGCGGTCGGGTACTTCGGCCCCGGGCCGTGGCGCGGGATCGACCCGTTCGAGCCGGCGAAGTCGGCCGAGCTGGCCGACCCCGCGCTGGATGTCGACCTCGCCGCGCTGGACGAGCTGCCGGGGCTGCCGGCGGACGAGCTGGTGGCCGCGCTGACGGGGGCTTCGCTGTGGGGCAACCGCGCGGACCTCGGCTTTCGGATCGGGGCCGCGCCGACCGAGGCGAACGAGGACCTCGTCGTCGACCAGCGCCCCCGCCTGTGGTCGCTGCTCGCCGCCGCGCGGACGGTGTGCGTGGTGGCCGACAACGCGGGCCGGGAGCTGCTGCCGGACCTGCTGCTGATCGACCACCTGCTCGCCGCGGGCGGGGTGGCGCGGGTGGCGCTGCACGTGAAGCCGCACCCGTACTACGTGTCGGACGCGACGATGTCGGATGTCATCGCCGCCCTGCGCCGGCTCGGTGGCGCGCCGGGGTACGCCGCCGCGGTCGGCGAGCGGCTGCGCCGGGCCGTCGGCGCGGGCCGGCTGACGGTGAGCGCGCCCGACTTCTACCGCGCGCCGTGGTCGTTCCACCGGATGCCGGCCGACCTCGCGGCGGAGTTCGCGGCCGCGTCGCTCACGGTCGTCAAGGGCGACCTCAACTACCGCCGCCTGGTCGGCGACCGGGCCTGGCCGGCGACCACCCCGTTCGAGGCGGTGACGGCGTACTTCCCCGGCCCGGTCGCGACCCTGCGGACGCTCAAGTGCGATGTGGTCACGGGCGTGCCGGCCGAGACCCTGGCCGCCCTCGACGGCACCGGGGAGCCCTGGCGCACCAACGGGACCCGCGCCCTGGTCCAGGTCCGTGGCTGAGCCAGGGCTCGAGCCGCGCGGCCCGCGACGCGCGGGAGGGAGCTGTTGCGCCCGGCGGCCGGCCGTGATCGTCTGAGTGGTCGGTCTTGCCAACGAGAACGCGGGGACAACCGGTGGACGTACCGCAGTTCGTCTGGTGGCTCACGATCGCGGGCGTCGTGGGCCTGCTTCTGTTCGACTTCATGGCTCACGTGCGCACGGCGCATGTGCCGACCCTTCGCGAGGCGGCGGTCTGGTCGACCGTCTACGTCGGCATCGCGATCGCCTTCGGCGTCGGCGTGCTGGTCCTCGGCGGCTCCGCGATGGGAACGGAGTACTTCGCCGGGTACGTGACGGAGAAGGCGCTGTCGGTCGACAACCTGTTCGTGTTCCTCATCATCATGTCGAGCTTCAAGGTGCCCCGTGCCGACCAGCAGAAGGTGTTGCTCGTCGGGATCGTCTTCTCGTTGCTCGCGCGGACCGGGTTCATCCTGCTGGGAGCCGCCCTCATCAACACGTTCGCGTGGACCTTCTACGTGTTCGGCGTGATCCTGCTGGTCACCTCCGGCAACCTGATCAAGCCGCAAGGCGAGGACAGCCACTCGGCGGACAACATCGTGATCCGCGTCGCCAGGAAGCTCTTCCACACCACGGACGACTACGACGGCGACAAGCTGTTCACCGTCGCGCACGGCAAGCGGGTCATGACGCCGATGCTGCTGGTCATGGTCGCCATCGGCGGCACGGACCTGCTGTTCGCGCTCGACTCCATCCCGGCCATCTTCGGGCTGACGCAGAACGTCTACCTCGTGTTCACGGCAACGACGTTCTCGTTGCTCGGGCTGCGCCAGCTGTACTTCCTCATCGACGGCCTGCTGAACCGGCTCGTCTACCTGGCCTACGGGCTGGCCGTGGTCCTGGCGTTCATCGGGGTGAAGCTCGTCCTGCACGCCCTGCACGAGAACAACGTGCCGTTCATCAACCGCGGCGAACCGGTCGAGGTGGTGGAGATCAGCACCGGGCTGTCGCTGAGCGTCATCTTCGGCGTCCTCGTCGTCACCGTGGTCGGGTCGATGACCAGTGCGTGGGGCAGGGCGCAGAACGTGATCGCCTCGGCCCGGCGCCACGCGATCGAGTACTGCGACATCGAGGAGGACCCCGTGCGGCGCGGGGAGGTCCTCACGATGCTGCTCGCCGAGGAAGCGACCCTCAAGAAGCTTCCCGAGAAGTACCGGGCACGGATCCGGGAGGAGGAGAAGCTGATGACCCTGCTCGAGCGGGCGCACGCGGAGCGGGCCCGCGTCGCGACCTGAGCACGACCGAGTGGCGGAATCGGCGGAACGGCCTAGACTTCCCGCTGGTCAGAGAGGACGTGCCGATGTCAGAGCAGGCAAGTGCCGCGAGTGAGATCGCGGGCGGATACACCACCTCCGGCGGGGCCGTCGAGCTCGGCTCGGTGGTCGTCGACGGCACCGTCGACCCCGGCGCGCGGGTCCGCATCCCGCTGGCGATGATGAACCGGCACGGGCTGATCGCCGGCGCGACCGGCACCGGGAAGACCAAGACACTGCAGGGGATCGCCGAGCAGCTGTCCGCCGCCGGCGTCCCGGTCGTGATGGCCGACGTCAAGGGCGACCTGTCCGGTCTGACCCAGGCGGGCACCCCGAACGACAAGATCACCGCGCGGGCGGCCGACACCGGCGACGACTGGCGGCCCGCGGCGTTCCCGGTCCAGTTCCTGTCGCTGGGCACCAGCGGCGCCGGGGTGCCGGTCCGGGCGACGATCACCGGGTTCGGTCCGCTGCTGCTGGCCAAGGTGCTCGAGCTGAACGAGACCCAGGAGTCCACGCTCGGCCTCATCTTCCACTGGGCCGACGGCAAGGGCCTGCCGCTGCTGGACACGAAGGACCTCCGCGCCGTCATCACCCACCTGACCGGCCCCGATGGCAAGGCCGACCTCCAGGGCATCGGCGGCGTCTCGGCCGCGACCGCGGGCGTCATCCTGCGCGCGCTGTCCAACCTGGACGCCCAGGGCGGCGACGAGTTCTTCGGCGAGCCGGAGCTGTCCGTCGCCGACCTCATGCGCCGGTCCGACGGGAAGGGCGTCATCAGCCTGCTCGAGCTGGCCAACCTGCAGAGCAGGCCGGCGCTGTTCTCGACGTTCCTCATGTGGTTGCTGGCGGAGCTGTTCGAGGAGCTGCCCGAGGCCGGCGACCTGGACGCACCGAAGCTCGTGTTCTTCTTCGACGAGGCGCACCTGCTGTTCAACGACGCGTCGGAGGCGTTCCTCGACCGCATCGAGCAGACCGTCAAGCTGATCCGCTCCAAGGGGGTCGGCGTGTTCTTCTGCACCCAGCTGCCGACCGACCTGCCCAACCCGGTGCTGTCCCAGTTGGGGGCGCGGGTGCAGCACGCGCTGCGGGCGTTCACCCCGGACGACCAGCAGGCGCTCGCGCGCACGGTGAAGACCTACCCGACGACGCCGCACTACGCGCTCGACAAGGCGCTGACCTCGCTCGGGATCGGCGAGGCGATCGTCACCGTGCTCAGCGAGACGGGCGCGCCGACCCCGGTCGCGTGGACCCGGCTGCGGGCCCCGCGGTCGCTGATGGGAACGATCGGCGGCGACGCCGTCACGCAGGCGGCCACATCCTCGGAGCTGCACGGAAAGTACGCCCAGACCGTCGACCGTGAGTCGGCCTACGAGCGCATGGCACAGAAAGCCGCCGCCGCGCCGTCCCCCGAGTCCGCCGAGAAGGACGGCACCAAGCCCGCCGGCACAGGCCCGCGCAAGCGCGAGGACGACGACCCCGGCTTCGTCGAGAAGGTGATGGGCAACAGCGCGGTCCGGTCGTTCTTCCGCTCCGCCGCGAGCGCGGTCGGCCGCGAGGTGACCCGCGGCCTGTTCGGCACCCGCCGCCGCCGCTGACCCACCCACCCCGCGAGTCCAACACTCCGGACCCCTGAGTCTCACGTTCGCGGCCCGACCGGCCCGCGCTGGTAGAACCTGCTCGTGGTGGATCAGGTCTGCTCGCTCCGCTGAAGGGCCGTACCCTCGCCCGCAGACCGCGCGGAAGGGAGCCAACGTGTCGAACATGGACCGCCTGGAACAGATCGTCGGCCGCCTACCCGAGGCGGAACGAGTCGACATCGAGGCGTGGGACGGTGAGCCGACCTTCCGCGTCGGAGGCAAGAACTTCGTGTTCGCCAGTCCGGACGCCACCGCCATCAGCGTGAAGCTTTCCAAGGACGAGGCCGCCGCGCTGGTCGCAACCGATCCTCAGGCCGTCCCGACCTCCTACGGCATGGGCCGCCATGGCTGGGTGTCGATCACGCTCGACGGCCGGCCCACGCGGGAGCGCTGGCGGGAGGTCGAAGAATGGGTCCGCACCTCCTACACGCTGATCGCGCCCAAGAGGCTCGCCCGCCAGGTCCTCGGTCAGGATCAACCGACGCCCTGATACGCAGGTCCCCCGTCGGAAGTTCGTCACCTAGTCCGCCGGCCCAGCTTCCTGCTGGCGGCGTTGCCGGTCCGGTTGTCATCCGGACCGGCACGCGGTTCTGACCTGCGGGGCGTCACTCCCAGCTGCCGAGCCACTTCGGTGCCACGATGCCGACCTCGACGGCGAGCTCCTGGGCGTCCTGCCGGAGGCGGGTCAGCTCGTCCTTCGGGTCCGTCGCTCCCAGGACGGCGTGCACGACCTCGGCGAGGGCGTACGAGTCGTGTTCCCGGGCGGCGGCCCGTACCGTGGCCGGCACCGCGGAGTCGAACGCGACGTCGAAGCGCTGCAACCCGGACCCGGCTCGCGCGCAGGCGGCGCACGCGCAGGCGGTGACCTCGCTGCCCTTGAGATCGATCCCCCGCTGCCAGTGCAGCAGCCGCGGCACGAACACCTGAGGGCTGCGCTTGGGCCGAACACCGTCGGCGCGCCTCGCGACGGGTCCCCCGAGATGCCGGGTGGAGGACGACAACCCGATGGCCGCGAGCGTCGCACCGGCGGCGATGGCGGGAATCCCGACCGGTCCGGTGCGCAGCAGCTCGAGCTTGCGTCCGGTCCGCGCGCTCCACCGCAGCAGCCGGCGCAACCCGAAGACCTTGTAGGAGGAGTCCACCGGATCGAACGGCGCACCCAGCACCAGCGAGACATCCCGGTCCGCGGCCCGCAACTGCTCGGCGAGCACCCCACTGTGCTTGGACCCGAGCCAGCCCCCGTCGAGCACCAGCGTGACGGAGACCTTCACCGGGTACTCGCGACCCAGCGCGGCCTTCAGCTCGTCGAGCTGCCCCACCCGCAACCGGAGGCCCGGGGTACGCACCACCGACAACCCGAGCTCGGCCTGCGCGTCGACCCAGTCGAAGACCGGCAGGTCGAGCGCGAGCCCCAACTGCCCCTCGACAACCGGCGCCTTGGCCTTTCCCCGCCCGAGATACGCGGCCGGATCAAGATCCACCCCGGCAAGCTCCCCGGCCCGCGCCAACACCCGAGCGACCGCGAGCCCGTGCACCCCCTGCAACGTCACCCCGCCGAACCGCTCCCGGTTGGCCAACGCCTCGGCGGCGCTACACCGCCCGAGATAGGCCTGCACCCGCCCGAGCGACGACCGCACACCACCGCGCACCCGCCGATCGACCATGGAGTCCTCACAAGTTCCGAACACCACAACGGTAAACGACGCGGGGTGGCGACTCGAACCGCGAGCAGGGACCTGTCTTCTGGACCTACCCAGAATCCGAAGCGCCAGACCCCAGTTGGCCGAGCCAGGCGGCGGTGTGCTGCGCGTCCGCATGTGGCGACTTGCCCAGGCCGGCGGCGAGCGCGCGCAGGCCGTCGGGTTCGTAGTAGCTCGCGATCCAACCGATCGCCCGACGTGATGCGAATCCCATCGATGGTGATCGCCAGCCGGCCGTTGGAGACTTCGGCCGCAGTTGACGCATCCCGACCAGGACGAAGACCAACCCCACCACGAGCCCGACAACCGCCCCGACCCAGAAGGGTTCGGTGCCGGCGAACGCGACACCACCCATCACCGGAGCGACAACGACCAGGACCACCTGCCCGAGCACGATCAACCGGCGAGTGCGCACCGTGAACCGGAGCCAGGTCCCCTGCATGGCCCGAAGATACAGCTCGGACCTCCTCGTAGGACCTGTTGAAAGCGGTCAGCGGATTCACGCCCGTGCCCCAGTACCCGGCGAACGGGCCTGGCTACTGTTGCCCGACATGGGCGAGAAGCAGACGACCACCATCGGGCAGCGGTCATCGTTGCTGGCCAGGCCGAGCGCCTGGGTGTCGGTGACGCCGCTGCCGGTCGCCAGGCGCGGCGTCGTCTCCACCGCCGGCATCGCGGTCCAGGGCCTCGTCCGGTTCTGCTACAGCCTGCTGATCGGGCGCACGATGCCGGCGGGCTTCCTGTCGGCCACGAACAGCGCCATCTCCACCAGCATGCTGTCCACGCTGCTGTGGCCGACCTCGCTCGCCTCGGCCGCGGGGAAGTTCCTCGCCCGCGAGTCCGGGTCGCCTCAGCGGGCCGCCGCGCTGACCCGCTACCTGGGCAGGCTCTGCGTACTGACCTCGGTGGCGCTCGCGGCGGTGGCGGTCGTGGTGACCGCGGTGTGGCTCGCGCCGGGACACCCGTCGACCGCGGTGTTCGTCGGCTTGCTGACCCTGGGCTGGTCCGGCTACACGTTCGTCCGCTCCGCGCACTACGCCACGAACCGCGTGGCCAGGGCGACGTTCTGGGACTTGCTGTCGTTCCTGGTCTCAGTGCTGGGCCTGGTGCTGGTGCTCGCGTTCGACGCGACCGACCTGCTCCTGCTGCCGATCACCGTCGGCTACCTCGGCTACGCCGTGCTGGGGTGGCCTCGCGGGACGAAGGGCGCGCTCGACGAGGCGCTCAAGCGGGAGATGCGGCGGTACGTCAGCTGGGGCGTGGTCGGCTCCCTGACCACGGGTGGCTTCCTGCAGCTGACCATGGTCATGGCCCACCAGACCGGCGACACGACCGGCGCGGACGCCTACGCGGCGGCACTCACGCTGGCCACCCCGGCGTCGATGATCGGCTCGGTGCTGAGCCTGCTGCTGCTGCCCACCCTGTCCGAAGCGGTGGGCCGCGGCGACCTCGACTCGGTGCGCAGGCAGACCGACCTCGCCAGTCGCGGGCTGATCGCCCTGGTCGGCGGCGTGTTCGGGGTGGTCATCGTGGGCAGCCGCGTCGTGGTCGCGGTCATCTGGCCGAACCTGACCTCGACGGTGCCGATCCTCGAGGTGCTGCTGCTCGCCACGTTCCTGATGACCGCGGCGGCCGCGTGCACCGAGTCCATCAACTCCTTCAGTGTGCACGGCGCCCGGACCATGGGGGTGATCCGGTCGATCGGGTTCGTCACCGGGCTCGCCGTCGTCGGAGCGCTCGTGTCCGGCATGTCCGTGCTGGGCATCGCCATCGGCTACCTCGCCGGGATGGTGCTCACCGGACTGATCCCTATCGCCGTGGTGTGGCGACGCGACGGGCAGCGTTGGGGCCCGTCCGCGCTGCGCGTGCTCGTCGGTGCCGCACTGGCCGCCGGCCTGGTGGTCCTGCGCGACCGGTGGGGGCCGGTCGGCTGGCATGACCTGCTGCTCGTCGCGGTGTTCGCGCTCGCATGGCTCGCCATGCTCGGCCGCGACACGCGGGTGCTGCTGCGGCGCTGACACCGTGGGTCCGGCCCCGTCCGCCGGTTGCTAGTCTGCCCGCGGCTCCTCCGAATCGGCATCGTTCCGACAACTCATCTGCGCGGAGCCGCTCGTCTTTCCTGGGGGACGGACGAGCATTCGAACGGGCCGTACGGAGGAGGACACATGAGTTGGTGGCAGCTGACGCCTGCCTTGGCGTGTACCGCTGCCATCGTCTTCCTGCCCGGCTACCTGGTCCTGCGGAGCTGGGCCGTGACCGGCCTCGTCGCCGTCGGCATGGCCGCCCCGTTCTCGGTCAGCCTGATCGCGATCACGGCGGTGCTCGGACCACTGGTCGGGCTGCGGTGGAACGTGCTGGTCGTGGTCGTCCCGGCGCTCGCGCTCGCCGCGGTCGGGCTGGTTCTGCGCAAGCTCACGCCGACCACCCTGGCCGTCCGGGACCACGCGGCGAGGCCCGTACGGTCCCGGTGGCCGCTGCTGGTGCACCTCGGCGCGCTGCTCATCCCCGCGCTGCTGCTCACCCGCGGCCTGACCAGGATGATCGGCGCCCCGGAGAACATCTCCCAGACCTACGACAACGTCTTCCACCTCAACGCGATCCGCTACATCCTGGAGAGCGGGTCGGGGTCCTCGCTCACCATGGGCGGGATGTACAGCAACGGCGCCTCCCCGGCGAGCTACCCGGCGGCATGGCACGACCTGGTGAGCCTCGTCGTGCAGGTGGCCGGCGTGTCCATCCCCGCGGCGGTGAACGCGGTGACCCTGGTCGTCGGCGCCCTGGTCTGGCCGATCTCGTGCATCTTCCTCACCACCCGGGTCACCGGCACCCGGCCGGTGCCGCTGCTGTTCGCCGGCGCGCTGTCCTCGGTGTTCGGCGCGTTCCCCTACCTGATGGTCGACTTCGGCGTGCTCTACCCGTTCTTCCTGTCCCTGGCGCTGCTGCCCGCGGGGATCGCGCTGATCGCCATGGCGACCGGCGTCGGCATCCGAGGCGGCACCCCGCGGTGGCTCGCCGCGCTGGGACTGGCAATCGCTGCGGCGGGCATCGCCCTCGCGCATCCGAGCACGCTCATGGCGCTGCTGGTGTTCGCGGTGCCGATCCTCGTCGTCGCGCTCGTGCGGTACCGCCGCATCCTGGCCGTCGGGCGGGCCGCCGCGCTGCGGTACTGGAGCGTCGTGGTGCTGATGCTCGGCTACCTCCTGTTCGGCGTCGTGCTGTGGGACCGGCTGCGTCCCGGTGACAAGACCTGGTGGCCACCCATCGAGACCATGCCCCAGGCGATCGGGAAGATCCTCAGCGCGGGCTTCTCCGCGCAGGGCCCGACCTGGGTCGTGCTGCTGCTGACGCTCGTCGCCGCCGGCCTGGTCATGCGCAGGCAGCTCAGCTGGTGGGTGCTGGGCACCTACCTGATCGCCGCGAGCCTGTACGTCATCGTCGCGGCGATGCCGAGCGGCCCGTTGCGCAACTTCGTCACGGGTGTCTGGTACAACGACTCGTTCCGGCTGGCCGGGCAGCTGCCGGTGATCACCGTCGTGCTCAGCGCGATCGCCGCCGTCTGGCTGTTCACCCGCACCGTCGACCTGCTGGCCGCGCGCCGCCCCGCGTTCGAACGGCTGCGCTCCACGCCGACGGCCGGCCCGGCCGCCGCCGTGGCCGCGTTCGTCGTCGCCGCCGTCATCGGGGTCGTCGGCCAGTACAGCTCGGTCAACTACGCGGTGGGCCGCGGGCAGGCCAGCTACACCCCGACCGAGGAGTCCCCCGTGCTCTCCCCGGACGAACGCGACCTGCTCGACCGGCTCGACGAGGAGATCCCCGAGGGCGACTCCGTCATCGGCAACCCGTGGACCGGCACGGCCCTCGCCTATGCCGTCGCCGGCAGGCGCATGCTCACCCCGCACGTCGGCGGCACGATTCCCCCGGAGATCCTGGACGTGATGGACAACCTCGACGAGATCGGCACCGATCCCGAGGTCTGCGCCACCATCCGCGAGCTGCGCAGCTACTACGTCCTGGACTTCGACGGGCCCCAGGTGCACAACCGCGACATCCACTTCGACGGTCTCGACTCGCTGGGCACCAACCCGGGGCTGACCGAGATCGACCACGAAGGGTCCGGGGCCCGGCTGTTCCGGATCACGGCGTGCTGAATGCCGACGATAGGCTGCGGGCAAGCGAATCCTGAACACCGTCGAACGCGCCCGCGGTTGTCTCGCGCCGATCGCGTGGGCGATGCGGGGCAAGGCCGACCAGCTGATCGCACACACCGGCCAGCACTACGACCACAACATGAGCGACGTGTTCTTCGCCGAGCTCGGCATCCCCGCACCGGACTCGGTGCTGGTGTACGGCGACACCAACTCCAGGTCGCGGGCAACCCCGCCGGCACCGGCCGCGCCGGTCCGGCCGGGCGGGTACCACGTGGCGACCGTCCACCGGCCGGACAACACGGACGACCCGCGGCGGCGGCGCGCCATCGTCGACGGCATCGCCAAGGTCGGCAAGCCCGTGGTGCTGCTGGCCCACCCGCGGCTGGCACCGGCCGGGCGCCGAGAACACCGTGCGGACGCTGCTGGAGCGGTGGACCACTACCCCAGGTGGCGGTAGAACTCGTCGAAGCGGTCCGCGATCGCGGCCGCGCCGAACCGCGGGATCACCGTCGCACGGATGGTGTCAGCGGAAACGTCGGCGAACCTGTCGCGCGCCCGCCGGACCCCCATCGCCAAGGCCGTCGGATCGTCCTGTTCGGTGAGCACCCCGTTGGCGTCCGTCACGTAGTCGGTGAACCCGCCGGTGCCCGGCAGCACCACCGGGCGGCCGCAGGCGATGGCTTCGGCACCCGCGGCCAGGAACGTCTCGAAGGCCGTCGGGAGGAAGAACAGGTTCGCCGCGCGCAGATGGTCGGCCACCTCGTCGGGCCGGACCGCGCCGGCCAGGTGGACCCGGTCGGCGAGCCCGAGCTCGGCGATGCGGCGCTCGACCTCGCCACGCAGCACACCGTCACCGACCCAGGTCAGGGTGGCGTCCGTCCCGGTGTCCACCAGCTCCCGCATCGTGTCCACCGCCAGTACCGGGCGCTTCCCCGCGACCAGACCGCCGACCGCGACGAGCTTCAGCGGGGTCCAGGAAGGCTGCGGCGCCGGTTGAAACCGGTCGGCCACCACGCACGGGATCACCTCGACCGCGTCCCGTCTGGCGAACTTCGCGACCGTGTCGGCCAGAACGCTGGACACGGCACCGACCCGGCGCGGCAGCCGCAACAGATGCCGCGCGCCGGCCAGGTGCGGCCACGCGCCGCCGACCCGGTCGGGAAAGGCGACCCCGCTCCAGTGCTCGGTGTGCACCCAGCGCCCGCCGACGACCGGGAACAGCGGGGCGAGGACGCCGAGCGTGCTGAACGCCATGCTGTGCACCACGTCCGCGCCTCGCGCCAGTCGCCGCAGCTCCCGGTAACCGGCGAGCATCGCGGCCGGCGTGGCCGGCAGCTCCGTCACCGGCAGCCCGGCGACCTCGCGCTCCTGGATCCGGCCGGTGCCACCGAGCCGCAGGTGCACGACCTCGACATCGTGGGTTCGGGCGATGGCGCCGGCATGTGCCACGTTGAACGGTGCGACGCCAGGCCGGTCCGCCGTGGGGAACCAGGTGCTGACGACGAGGACGCGCATAGGTCAGGCCTTCCGATGTGTTCGGCAGAGTGACGCTTGGCCGGTACCGACGGTTGGTCCGACGGCCGCAAATAATGGCGGTGCTGCCGGTGGCGCGTCGGTGCCACGCTGCCGCGTGACCGGGCGCTCGCCCGTACTATGTGGCGTCCGCGACTCTCGACTCGTGAGGAACGCCTGTGCGCACCTTGGTTACCGGCGGTGCCGGTTTCATCGGCTCCACGCTGGTCGACCGGCTGATCTCGAACGGGCACGAGGTCGCCGTGGTGGACAACCTGTCCCGGGACAGCCGCGCGAACCTGGCCGACGCGCTGGACACCGGCCGGCTCACCGTGCACGAGCTGGACATCAACGACCCCGAGCTGGCCGCCGCCGTCGCCGGCGCGGCGCCCGAGGTCGTCTACCACCTCGCCGCGCAGATCGACGTGCGGCACAGTGTGACCGACCCGCTGGACGACGCCACCCGCAACGTGCTGGGCACCATCGCGGTGGCCGAGGCGGCACGCAAGGCCGGCGTGCGCAAGGTGGTGTTCGCGTCCTCCGGCGGCTCCATCTACGGCACGCCCGAGGACCTGCCGATCGCCGAGAGCACGCCGGTCAACCCGAAGGTCCAGTACGCGGCCAGCAAGGTGTCCGCGGAGGTCTACCTGAACGCCTACCGTGAGCTGTACGGCCTGGACTGCACGCATCTCGCGCTGGCCAACGTGTACGGCCCGCGGCAGGACCCGCACGGCGAGGCGGGCGTGGTGGCCATCTTCACCGGGGCGCTGCTGGCCGGCCGGCCCACGAAGGTGTTCGGCGACGGCGGCAACACCCGCGACTACGTGTACGTGGGCGATGTGGTGTCCGCGTTCGTCGCGGCGGCCGGCTCCGTGGGCGGCGGCCGGCGCTACAACATCGGCACCGGCGTGCAGACCTCCGACCGCGAGCTGCACACCCTGGTCGCGCGCGCCGCGAACGCACCCGACGAGCCGGAGCTCGCCCCCGCACGCCTGGGCGACCTGCGCGCCTCGGCCCTGGACGCGAGCGCCGCGGCGGCCGAGCTCGGCTGGCACCCCGAGGTGGACGTCGCCGAGGGCGTCCACCGCACGGTGGAGTACTTCCGCAAGCTGGCCTAGCGGCTCAGGCCCGGGGGCAGCTCAGGTCTGGCGCAAGTAGCCGTCGTTCTCGGTGTCGGACTGCTCGGGGCTCTCGGCACTGCGCAGCGCGACGGCGCGAGCGAGCCGGGCGTAGCGCAGCTCGATCTCCTTGAACCGCAGGTACGTGTTGATGTTGGCGAAGCCGAAGGCGACCACCAGTGCGTAGAGCACCAGGTCGGTGCCGCGGCCGACGCCGACCATCACGGCCAGCTTGCTGACCTGGTCCGGCGCCAGCACCGCGAACACCCCGAACACCAGGAACAGCGCGAACCCGATCTTGACGCTGGCGCCCGCCCTGCTGGTGCCGTGGTGGCGGAGGAAGAACACGAGCAGCAGTACCACGGCCAGAATGAGCAGGTACTGGATCAGCATGGTGGCTACCTCCTGGCGTTCGTCCGCAGCAGGGTGTCGAACAGGATGTTCACCCCGTTGATCATCGACTGGCCCTTGGCCATGGAGTACTCGGTGTACAGGATGGTCACCGGCTCCTCGCCCACCCGCCATCCCCTCCGCGCGATCATCTCCACGATCTGCGACGCGTGGCCCATGCCGTTCAGCGTGATGTTCAGGTCGTCGGCGACCTTCTTGGTGAACACCCGAAGGCCGTTGTGCGCGTCGGTGAGCTCGAGCTTGCGCAGGGTGGGCGACAACATCACCACGGTCTTGAGCACGAACCGCTTGATAAACGGGATGTGCTCGGTGTCGCCGTGGAACCGGGTGCCGACCACGATGTCCAGCGGCTCGTCGCGCAGCCGCTGAACCATCCGCCCGACGTCCTCCACCTGGTGCTGCCCGTCCGCGTCGAAGGTGACGAAGTACTGCGCGCCCGGCTGGGCGCGGGCGTACTCGACGCCGGTCTGGATGGCCGCGCCCTGGCCGAGGTTGACCGGGTGACGCACCAGATGGGCGCCGCTGCGCCGAATGAGGTCCGCGGAGCCGTCCTTGCTGCCGTCGTCCACGCAGACCACGTTCGGGAAGGTCTTGCGTGCCTCCTGGACCACGCCGGCGATGACCGTCGCTTCGTTGTAGACGGGTACCACCAGCCACACGTCCTGCTGGTCCGCCACGTCGCCTCCAGGTGGCCTCGGTGACACTGGGTGGGCCAAGTCGGCCCCGGGCAGGTTACCGGCGGGCGGGTTCACCTGGTCACCGGGTGCTCTCCTGGGTCACGAGGGCCGGCGCACGGTATGTGCCCCGGTGACCAGGCTAGCCGAGCGTGACGTTCAGAGGTCGCGCAGCTAGTGTCGTGAGTTCGAGGTTGTTTGACGTTTGCCGGGGATCCAGATTGCCGCGAGGCGCCACCTCGGCGCGGTGGGCGCCGTCAGGCCTATCTGCGCGACCTCTTAAGCTGCGGGGCGACTCCCGCGCGTCATGGGCGCGCTCACCACGCTATGTCCGGATGGGGATTCCTTCGGTGAAGATCGCTGTCATTGCCCTGGGGAAGATCGGTCTTCCGCTCGCCGTGCAGTTCGCCGCCAAGGGCCACGAGGTGGTCGGCGTCGACGTGAACGCCGAGGTCGTGGACCTGGTCAACCGCGCGGTCGAGCCGTTCCCCGGCGAGTCGCACCTGCGGGACAGGCTCAACGAGCTGGTGCCCTCCGGCGCGCTGCGCGCCACCACCGACTACGCCGGCGCCGTTCCCGGCGCGGACGCGGTGGTGCTCGTGGTGCCGCTGTTCGTGGACGACGACGCGCGGCCGGACTTCGCCTGGATGGACGCGGCCACCGAGGAGCTGGCGCGCCACCTCACCGCGGGCACCCTGGTGTCCTACGAGACCACGCTGCCGGTCGGCACCACCCGCGAGCGGTGGAAGCCGATGCTGGAGAAGGGGTCCGGGCTGGTCGAGGGAGTCGACTTCCACCTGGTGTTCTCGCCGGAGCGGGTGCTCACCGGCCGGGTGTTCGAGGACCTGCGCAAGTACCCGAAGCTGATCGGCGGCCTGTCCGCGGCCGGCGCCGCGCGGGCCACGGAGTTCTACGAGGCCGTGCTGGACTTCGACGACCGCCCGGACCTGGCCCGCCCGAACGGCGTGTGGGACCTCGGCTCGGCGGAGGCGAGCGAGCTGGCGAAGCTCGCCGAGACGACCTATCGCGATGTGAACATCGGCCTGGCCAACCAGTTCGCGCGGTACGCCGCGACCGCGGGGATCGACGTGTACCAGGTGATCGAGGCGTCGAACTCGCAGCCGTACAGCCACATCCACCAGCCGGGGATCGCGGTCGGCGGGCACTGCATCCCGGTGTACCCGCGGCTGTACCTGTGGAACGACCCCGAGGCGAGCGTGGTGCGCGCGGCCCGGGAGGCGAATGCCGGCATGCCGGACTACACGGTCGGCCTGCTCGAGGGTGCGCACGGCGAGCTGACCGGGCAGCGGGTGGTCGTGCTCGGCGCCGCCTACCGGGGTGGGGTGAAGGAGACCGCGTTCTCCGGGGTGTTCGCCACCGTTCGGGCGCTGCGCGACCGGCAGGCGACCGTGCTGGTGCACGACCCGATGTACACCGACGACGAGCTGCGCGCGCTCGGCTTCGAGCCCTACCACCTCGGCGACAAGGCCGACGCCGCGGTCGTGCAGGCCAACCACGCCGAGTACACCCGGCTGGGACCGGACGACCTGCCCGGCATCGCCACCATCGTCGACGGCCGCCGGATCAGCACCGCCGACCGCTGGCCGGGCGTCACCTACCGGGCGATCGGAAAGGCGTGAGCACCATGGCGTTCGTATCGGACAGCGCCGACGTCGCGCAGAACGCGAAGCTCGGCGCGGGCACCAAGATCTGGCACCTGGCGGAGGTGCGCGGGGACGCCGAGCTCGGCGAGAACTGCATCGTCGGGCGCGGCGCGTACATCGGCACCGGGGTACGGGTCGGCGACAACTGCAAGATCCAGAACGATGCGCTGGTGTACGAGCCGGCCGTGCTGGCCGCCGGCGTGTTCATCGGCCCCGCGGTGGTGCTCACCAACGACACCTACCCGCGCGCGGTGAACCCGGACGGCAGCCAGAAGAGCGCCTCGGACTGGGCGCCGGTCGGCGTGACCATCGCCGAGGGCGCCGCGATCGGTGCCCGCGCGGTGTGCGTGGCGCCGGTCCGGATCGGCGCGTGGGCGACCGTTGCCGCCGGCGCCGTGGTGACCCGGGACGTGCCCGACTTCGCGCTGGTGGCGGGGGTTCCGGCGCGCCGGATCGGCTGGGTCGGCAAGGCCGGCGCGCCGCTGCGCCAGGACGGTGCGCATGACGGTGCGCACTGGGTGTGCCCGCTGACCGGCACGACCTACACCGAGGCCGACGGCGCTCTCACGGAGTCCACGCCGACCGGGTGACCTGATCGGGTGGCCGGGCGGCTGCGCTAGGGTCCTCGTCCGTGAGGATTCGATCCGTTGTGACGACATTGAGCCGGAACCCGTTGGTGCTCCAGGTGCGCAAGCGTGCCTTCAAGGGCACCACGGAGTACTGGGAGAGCCGCTACGCGAAGGGCGGCACGTCCGGCGCCGGCTCCTACGGCAGGCAAGCCGAATGGAAGGCCGAGACCGTCAACGACTGGGTGGCCGAGCTCGGCGTGACCTCGGTCGTCGACTTCGGCTGCGGTGACGGCAACCAGCTCTCGCTCGCCAAGTACCCCCGGTACCTCGGCCTCGACCCGTCGGCCACCGCGGTGCGCATGTGCGTCGAGCGGTTCCGCGACGACAAGACCAAGAGCTTCCTCCAGTACACCCCGGACACCCTGGCCGACCCGGCCGGCTGGCTGCGCGGCGACCTCGCCCTCTCCATGGAGGTGATCTTCCACCTGATCGAGGACGAGGTCTTCGAGGACTACATGACCCGGCTGTTCGACAGCGCCGAGCGATACGTGGTCATCTGCAGCAACGACACCGACGACGACGAGCAGGTACCGCACGAGCGGCACCGCGACTTCACCCGCTGGGTCGAGCGGGAGCGTCCGCAGTGGGTGCTGGAGCGGCGGCTCGACCCGCCCGCGGACCTCGACGTGATGTCATCCTTCTTCCTCTACAAGCGGAACGCCTGAGGGCTGCCGATTCCGGGGCCGCCGCTCAACGGCGCCGGAGCCCCGGGATCGGCAGCTTCGCGACCTCCGCGCGGTTCAGCAGCCACCACATCGCCAGGAACCCTGCCGCGAACACCGGGTCGAGCAGCAGCGGCAGGTGGGCGAGGTGCTCCACCACGACCATCGCCACCGCCACCACCAGGCCGAGCGCGACCTTGCCGTACACCCGGCCCCACCGGTGGCCGTCCGTGCGCCACACCACGCCGATCGGGATCGTCGCGATCACCACGGTGCCGCACAGGTAGCCGAGCGCGACGCCGGTCAGGCCCATCCGCGGCGCCACCAGAAACCAGGTCCCCACGCCCACCAGCATGCCGAGGATGCTGGCCGCGGTGCTCACCATCATGCCCCGCTGGGAGCGGGTGTTCAGCGCGCTCACGCTGGCCACGCAGAGGTTCGTGGCCAGCACCGCGACCACCAGCACGGGCAGCAGCTTCTCCGCGCCGGCGAAGGTCGGACCCCAGACCACCCCGACGATCAGCCTGCTGCACACCATGATCGAGCCGAAGACGGCGACCATCGTCACGGCGAGCCCGCGGGTGGCCCGGTCGGTCTGCGCGAGAACGGCGGCGTGGTCGCTGCGGCCCCACGCCTCGGCCATGGACGGCAGCAGCACCAGCGTCAGCGAGGCCGCCAGCAGCGACGCCGGGGTGGCCAGCGCGATCGCCGCGGCGTACAGGCCGGCATCCGCGTCGCCGGCGGCCAGCTTCGCCCCGATCTGGGAGAGCTGCAGGAACCCGGTGCTGGCCAGCGTGCCGACCGCGCCGAGCAGCACGAACCCGTCCAGCTCGCGGCGGCGGGGCCGGTCCGGTCTGCCGCGCGCGCCGTACGGCCAGCTGGCGAGCGTGTAGAGGCCGTAGGTCAGCACGAGCGGCAGCACCAGCGCGGTGTCGCGCACGCCGGCGAGCAGCAGCGCGACCAGACCGGCCAGGCCGAGCAGCACGCTCGTCACGTCCCACAGGGTCGCCCGCAGCACCTGGCCCGCGCCGAACTGGATGCCCCTGGTGAAGCTGTAGCCGGAGTAGGCGATGGTCAGCGCGGCCACGCTGAGCGCGGCCGACCAGGAGCCGCCGTCGATCAGCACCCAGAGCGGCAGGCACACCGCGCCGAGCAGCACCCCGGCCTGCACGGTGCGCATCCGCAGGTGCGCCGCGGTGGTCCGGGTCTCCTCGGTGTCGCCCGCGCCACGCGCCATGGCCAGGAACTTCGAGGCCGCGCTGCCGGTCGTGGTCGGCCAGAGCAGGGCCAGGGTCAGCGACATGGCGATGGCCGACGCCACCACGCCGAGCACGGCTCCGCCCGCGATGTGACCGACCAGGAACGAGGTGGCGAACCGCAGAATCCCCTGTGCGACCAGGCCGATCGTGCTGTAGACACCGCCGCGGGCCAGTGACGTCGCGATCGGCCGGTCCAGCCGGACCGGGCGCATCATCCGGGCGAGCGCGCCCTGCTTGTTCTCGGTCACGGTCACCGGCGAGCGGCCACGACGGCGCGGTGCACCGCCGCGACGGTGTCCACCGCGTGCGCCACGCCGTGGTGGTCGCGCACCCACTGCCGGACCGTCGCCGGATCGTGCGACACGGAGCCGGCCAGCGACGCCACGACCGCCGCCACCGCGTCACCGATGCCGCCGATACCGCCGCCGAGCACGGGCGGCGGTGCCGCGGCATACAGCGGCAGCGGCACCGGCACCACCATCGGCGTGCCGGCGGCCAGCGCCTCGAGCTCGCTGGCGGCGAGGATCCCCGCCGCCTGGCCGACCACGACGTGCGCGCCGGACAGCAGCGCGAGGTAGTCCGCGTGGTCGCCGCGGGGAACCAGCCGCACACCGAGCGCCGCCGCGTCGGCCGCGTGCGCTCCCCAGTCCAGGCCGACCACCTCCGCCCGCTCCCCCAGCGCGGCGACCAGCTCGGCGGCGACCTTCAGCTGGGTGGTGCTGTCCTTGTCCGGCGTCCACCGCGACGCGAACACCACCCGCGGGCGGCCGGCCACGGGCGCCCAGGGCGCGATGGCGTCGACGTCGATCGGCACGGGCAGGTAGACCGCATCCGCGCGGTGCGCCAGCACGTGCTCCGCGAGGTCCGGCGTGGAGTAGAACACCGCCTCGGCGTCGCGCAGCCCGGCCCGGATGCCGCCGCCGCGCGCCGGGTCGTACTGCGCGGTGCGCACGTCGGTGCCGTGGCAGTGCAGCACGTACCGGGGCGCGCCGAGCCGGGAGTGTGCCAGCGTGGACGCCGAGTGCACGTGCACGATGTCGTGGCGCCGGGCCAGCACCCGCAGCCGGGCCACCCACGCGGCGCCGATCAGCGCGCGCCTGGCCTGCCCGGTCGGCCCGCGCCACTCCTGCGCGGGAGCTGCCTTGGGCAGGTGGTGCCACGCGTAGCCGCGCCGCGTCGCCTCGGCGATCATCCGCTGCGCGGTGAACGCGGCCTCGTTGACATGCAGCACCGAGGGCTGCCGCACCGCGGTTGCCACGGTGCCATCCGCGCCGGCCGCGGCGGTCACGCTCGGTGTCCGGGCAGCAGCCCGGCGACGACGTTGCGGGTCACCGCGGCGTCCTCGACGGAGTTCAGCACCTTGGCGGCCCGGTCGGCGTTGTGCTTGAGCTCGCGCACCCGCTGCTCGGTCATCGGCGCGAGCACGTCGTGCAGGGCCTGCGCGGACGCGTCCGCGGCGATCGCACCCAGCTCGTGCTCGGTGATCAGCCGGTCGGTCTCCAGCGCGGAGCCGAACACCACGGCGAGTCGCGCCTGCACGTAGTCGAAGATCTTGTTCGGCAGCATCAGCCGATGGTTCGGGGTGAGCGGCGGCAGGCTGAACACGCCGACGTCGTAGGCGTTCAGCGTGCCCACCAGCTCCGCCGGCGCGACCGGCGGGTGCAGGGTGACGCGCGGCTCGCCGGCGATCCGCGCGCGCAGGCTGTCCAGGTACTTGCCGCCGTCGCGCGCGGGCACGAGGTACAGGTCCAGGGTGAACCGTTCGTCGAGCATGCGCACCGCGTCGACCAGCGCCTCGATGTTGCGGCCCGGCACTGCGCCGCCGCTGTGCACCAGCCGGATCCGCCCGTCGCGCACCTCGCCGGGCGACAGCTCGCGGAACGCGCCCGTGTTGCGCACCGTGTGCGTGCGCACGCCGAAGCGCTCCTGGTAGAGCTTGCCGATGGAGTCGTTCACGACGGTCACCGCGGCCATCTTGGGCAGGTACCTCGCGCACTGGTCGGTCATGAACGGCTTGACCAGCAGCCGCCAGGGACGGACGTGCGCGCGCTCCTCCGGGGCCCACTCGTGCATGTCGGCCACCACCGGAGCGCCGTGCGCCACCCGCAGGCCGACCGCCATGGCGCGCGCCTCGTTGGCGACCACCACATCGAAGCGCCGGTCGCCGACCACGGTCAGCGTGGCGCGGACCGCCGGCGCGGCGAGCTCCACCCGGCGGTACCGGCGCAGCGCCAGCGAGGCCACCCCGGCCGGGGTCTGCGGCAGCGACGGCAGGCCGGCGTCGATCTCCAGGTGCTCGGTGGCGACCCGCGGCCCGTCGCCGTACCCGACGGTGGTGACGTCGCCGAGCTCGGCCAGCACGTCCAGCTGGCGGAGCACGCGCGAGTCGTGGTTGATGTCGGAGAAGGAGATGCAGAGGATCCGGGCTCGAGGCTGGTCGGCGGCCATGGTGCGGCAGTGTATCGGCGGGCGATCTTCCGACCGCCCACCCGTACCAGGCCGAACCCCCTGACGACGGGCCCGGCGCGTCGGCAAATACAGTGGGCGCGACATTTCTCCGCCCAACCTCGGGAGAACCGTGAGCAAGGACTTCATACCGGCCGCCAAGCCGATCATCGGCGACGAGGAACGGGCGGCGGTCGACGCCGTGCTCCGCTCCGGGATGCTGGCCCAGGGTGCCGAGGTCGCCGCGTTCGAGCAGGAGTTCAGCGCCACGCTGCTGGACGGCCGGCCGGTGGTCGCGGTCAACTCGGGCACCGCGGGCCTGCACCTCGGCCTGCTGGCGGCCGGCGTGGGCCCCGGCGACGAGGTCATCGTGCCGTCGTTCACCTTCGCGGCCACCGCGAACTCCGTCGCGCTCACCGGCGCCACCCCGGTGTTCGCCGACATCGAGCTCGACCACTACGGCCTCGACCCGGAGCACGTGGCGAGCGTGGTCACCGAGCGCACCAAGGGCATCATGCCGGTGCACCTGTACGGCCACCCGGCGAACATGCCGGCCCTGCAGGCGCTCGCCGACGCCCGCGGTCTCGCGCTGTACGAGGACGCCGCGCAGGCGCACGGCGCCGGCCTGGACGGCCACCCGGTCGGCACGTTCGGCGCGTTCGCCATGTTCAGCCTCTACCCGACCAAGAACATGACCTCCGGCGAGGGCGGCATGGTCGCCACCGGCGACGCCGACCGGGAGCGCACCCTGCGCCTGCTGCGCAACCAGGGCATGCTCAAGCAGTACGAGAACGAGATCGTCGGCTTCAACGCCCGGATGACCAACCTGCACGCGGCGATCGGGCGGGTCCAGCTCACCAAGGTCGGCGGGTGGACGAAGGCCCGCCAGGCCAACGCGCGGTTCTTCGACCGGAACCTGTCCGGTGTCGGCGTACCCCGGGTGGCCGACGGCGCGGTGCACGTCTACCACCAGTACACGATCACGGTGCCACAGGACCGGGACGGCTTCGTCGCCGCGCTCAAGGAGGAGCACCAGATCGGCTCCGGCGTGTACTACCCGATCCCGAACCACCGGCTTGCCCCGTTCGCCCGCGAGGAGGACCTCCCGAACACCGAGCGGGCCGCGCGGACGGTCGTCTCGCTGCCGGTGCACCCGTCGCTGGACGACGAGGACCGGGACCGGATCGTGCACGCGGTGAACACGCTGGCGAAGGCGGGTGCGTGAGATGGCCGACCTGCGAGTGGGCCTGATCGGCCTGGGCATGATGGGCCGCCACCACGCCCGGGTGGTGCGCGAGGTGGACGGCCTGGAGCTGGTCGCGGTCGCGGACGCCACCGGCGACCCGCACCACGTTGCCGGCGGCCTGCCGGTGCTCGGCGACGTGCACGAGCTGATAGCGGCCGGCATCGACATGGCGGTGTGCGCGGTGCCCACCGGCATGCACGAGGAGGTCGGGCTCGCGCTGGCCGTGGCCGGGGTGCACACGCTGATCGAGAAGCCGATCGCGCACAGCGTGGACGCCGGCGAGCGCCTGGTGAAGGCGTTCGCGGCGCGCGGCGTGGTCGGCGCGGTCGGCCACATCGAGCGGTACAACCCGGCGCTGCAGTCGCTGCGCGAGCGGATGGCGGGCGGCGACCTCGGCGACATCTACCAGATCGCCACCCGCCGCCAGGGCCCGTTCCCGGCGCGGATCGCGGACGTCGGCGTGGTCAAGGACCTGGCGACGCACGACATCGACCTCACCGCCTGGCTGGCGCAGTCGGAGTACGTGACGGTGGCCGCGCAGGTCGCGCTGCGCTCCGGCCGGCCGCACGAGGACCTGGTGGCCGCCACCGGCCGGCTGGCCAACGGCACGGTCACCAACCACCTGGTGAACTGGCTGTCCCCGATGAAGGAGCGGGTCACCGTGGTGACCGGCGAGAAGGGCGCGTTCGTGGCGGACACGCTGACCGCCGACCTCACCTTCTACGCCAACGGCGTGGTCACCACCGAGTGGGAGTCGGTGGCCAACTTCCGCGGCGTGGCCGAGGGCGACGTGACCCGGTTCGCGATCCAGAAGCGTGAGCCGCTGCGCACCGAGCACGAGAAGTTCCGGGACGCGGTGCTGGGTCGCGGGTCGGACATCGTGACCTTGCAGGAGGGGCAGAGCACGCTGCGCACCGCGGAGCAGCTGCTGACCACCTCGGCGTCGACATCGGCACTGGCGGCGGTGGCGGTATGAAGGTCGTCCTGGTGACCCGGCTGTTCGCGCCGGAGGTCGCCGCCGCCGCGTTCCGGCTCAAGGCGCTGGCCGACGGGCTGACCGCGGCCGGCCACGAGGTCACCGTGCTCACCACCAGGCCGCCGGACAACGCCGGCACGCAGGAGTTCCCGGACTACACGGTGCTGCGCTGGCCGGTGCTGCGCGACGCCGGCGGCAACGTGCGCGGCTACGTGCAGTACGCCAGCTACGACTTCCCGATGATGTTGCGGCTGCTGGTGCGCCCGGCGGACGTGGTGATCTCCGAGCCGCCGCCGACCACCGGCGCGATGGCCGCGCTGGTCTGCCTGGTGCGCCGCAAGCCGCTGTACTACTACGCCGCCGACATCTGGTCGGACGCGCTGGTCGCGATCAACGCGCCGAAGTACGTGTTCCGCATGGGGCACGCGTTCGAGAAGTTCGCGCTGCGCCGCGCGCGCGGCGTGATCGCGGTGTCCGACGGCGTCGCCGAACGCGTCCGTGCCCTCGGCGCGAGCAACGTCGAGGTGGTCGCCAACGGCGTGGACACCGCCCAGTTCCACCCGGTGGCCGACACACCCGCGCCGGACGCCCCGTACTTCGTCTACCCGGGCACCATGTCGGAGTTGCACGGCGCGGACGTGTTCGTGCGCGCCATGCCGATCGTGCTGGAGAAGCACCCGGAGGCCCGCCTGCGTTACTTCGGCCAGGGCACCGCCGTGCCGGGGCTGCGCACGCTGGCCGCCGAGCTCGCGCCGGACGCCGTGGAGTTCGGCGGCGTCGTGCCGCCGGCACAGGCCGCGCGCTGGATCAGCGGCGCGGCCGGCGCGCTGGCCAGCATCGTGCCCGGCCAGGGCTACGACTTCGCCCAGGCCACCAAGATCTATGCGGCGGCCGCGTGCGGCACCCCGGCGCTGTTCGCCGGGGTGGGCGCCAGCGCCACCCTGGTCGAGGACAACGAGCTGGGCCTGGTCGCCGAGTACACCCCCGAAGCCGTGGCGGCTCAGATGATCGCCATGCTCGACGGCGAGCGCCCGCCCGGCGAGCGCCTGGTGGCCTGGGCCCGGGACAACGCTTCCCTTGCCACCACGGGCAAGCTGATCGCCCAGTGGATCACCGACGATCTGAAGGACCAGACGCGCTGAGCCCCGTACCCGGTCCGTCCACAGTAGACCGAAAGCGACGATCGCTCAGCCGCTCCGCCGGTTCCTCGGCATCAGGCGGACGTTGATCGGCTTGTCGGGTCCCAGGGTGATGAGCTGCTTCGGCGCGACGAGCTCGCGGGAGGCGAGCTCGACGCGGTACCGCTGGACGGTGCTCGCGATGATCAGCAGCATCTCGCTCATGGCGAACTGGTTGCCGATACACACGTGCGGGCCGGAGCCGAACGGGATGTAGGAGCTGCGGTCGCGCTTCGCGGTCTCCTCGGGAATGAACCGGTCGGGTCGGAACTCGTCCGGGTCTTCCCAGAAGTCGGGGTGGCGGTGCATGTGATACGGGCTGAAGAAGATGTCCGTGCCGGCGGGGATTCGGTATCCGCCGATCTCATCGTCCTCGAGGGCGCGCCGCCAACCCTGCCATTGTTGCGGATACATGCGCTGCGCCTCGTCGACGACGGTCCGCGTGTATACGAGCTTGCTGCAGTCGGCGATGGTCGGCGGCCGGCCGGCCAGCTCGTTGTCGACCTCCTGCTGGACCCGCTGTTGCACGTCGGGATGCAGGCCGAGCCGGTAGAACACCCAGGTGAGAACGTTCGCGCCGGTCTCGTGCCCGGCGAACAGCATCACGAAAACCTGGTCGCGCAGCTGCTCGTTGGACATTCGCTCGCCGGTTTCCTCGTCCACCGTCTGAATGAGCATGGAAAGCAGGTCGCCGCGGTCGACCTCGTCCAGGAGATGCTTGGTGATCACATAGTCGATGATCTCCTCGACGATCTGGTGGCTCGACCAGAACCGCCGGTGGCCCGCGGTCGGCACCGACAGCGGAAGCAGCGGCATCTGCATGTAGGCGGTGAGCTCCCGGTCGATCGTGTCGATCGCCTGGGCGAAGCGGTCGACGACCTTCTCCTCCTCCAACGCGAAGAGCGCTCGCGCCACGACCCGCAGGGTCAGCCGGCGCATCTCCTCGTTGGTGTTGATGACCTCGTTCGACGCGACCAGCTCGTCCCACTGGTCGAGCCGGGCACGGATCACCGCGAGCATGTGCTCGCTCATGGACGCGACCCGCTGGTAATGGAACGAGGGCTGCATGAGGCGGCGCTGGCGGCGCCATTCCGGGCCGCCCTCCACCGTCGCGAGCCCCTGGCCGAACAGGTTGCGCGCCATTTTGTGGGCCATGGTGGAACGGTTGTAGTTGCCCGCCTTCTGCTGCAGCACGTGCTTGACGTGATGCGGATGGTTGAGCACCACGATCCTGTTCGTGGCGAGCCGGAACGAGCAGACGTCGCCATATGTCGTGAACAGGTTGCCGAGCCAATCCAGCGGCGCCCGCCGGAATGACATCGTGCTTCGCACGAAGTTGGCCGGTCCTGGTGGTGTGGAACGAGATTTCGGGTTGACCGTGGATCCCGTTCCGGGCATGGCAGGGCCGTCCCTTCGCCGGCCGCCAGCCCCGCGCCGACGGGCTCGACGATCATCATGCCAGAGACCAACAGCAGGCCATAGGGCGCCTTGTGCCGGAAACCCGGTTGCCAGCACGGTAATCGCTGTTCACGGTGCCGATCGGCGGCCCAAGATCGCCGGTCGTGGGACTCGGCTTCCGCGCTTTGCGCCATCCAGTATCTTCTGACCCCAGCCGAGCGTGAGGACCTGGTCGATGTCAGCCCGAGAGCTCGTTCCCCACCAGCCAGAACGTTCACCCGTGATCGACGCGTTGCCCGTGGTACTGCTGGCAATGGTGGTCACCGGCGGTGTGACGGTGTGGCTGACCTTCCAGGTGCCCGCCCCCGACCGGTTACTCGTGGGCGCGGCCGCCGCCGGGTTGTCGGTCGCGCTGTGCTTCGCCGCCGCCGCCGCGGCGTACTGTGCGGCGCGGGCGCGGCGGACCGACGGCCGGCTGCGGTCACTGGAGAGCGGGATCGCACGGCTGGTGGACGACGTGGTGCCGACCGTCGCGCGCCGGCTCCGCGACGGTGCGTCGGTGGACACCGCCGTCGCGGCGGCGCCGATGCCCGCCGACGGGGTCCAGCGCGACATCCTGCGCACGGTGGCCAGAGAGTTCGGGGTCGGCGAGCGGCAGCGGGCCGCGGCGATGGCGGCCTGCGCGAGTGCCGCCGGCCGGGTGCAGGCGATGGCGACGAGCATGCTCGCCGATCTGCGGGAGATGGAGGGGCGCCACTCCGAGGAGGTGCTCGGCGATCTGCTGAAGCTGGACCACAGCACCGCC
>NZ_WHTD01000109.1 GCF_009379765.1 Actinophytocola sp.
CCACCGGCATCGAGATCAGCAACAAAGAAATGAAAGAACTCCCGATCACCCGCGACCCCTGGCACGGCGACTGGAACTACACCCTGCACCCGACGCACGACACACCCGAGCCGCACTGACTTGATTCGCTACGAGCCCTAATCAGATCTAGCGTTTCCCGTTGGTACCGGAAAGGTTCCGAAAATTTTCGGAGGATGTTCCCGCCATCGTTGTCGAGGAGCCTCACATGAAGGTGTCCCACGTCGCCCCAGCCGTCGCCCCAGCCGTCGTCATGGCCGTCGTCCTGGTCGCCGCCACCCTCTACGCCGTTCTCCCGTCCGCCACCGGCTCCCCGGACCACATGCAGGCGCCGGTCCGCGTCGACGGGCCGCTGCGCGACCTGGCCGGCCGGCACCTGCTGGTCGGCACCGCGGTCGACCACGCGGCGTTCACCGCCGACCCCGTCTACCGCGACCGGGTCGGCACCGAGTTCTCCTCGGTCACCGCGGAGAACGTGATGAAGTGGGAGGTCGTCGAGCCCGAGCGCGGCGTGCGTGACTACGCCGCCGCCGACGAGCTGGTCGCGGCCGCCAAGCGCAACGGGCAGCGGGTGCGCGGCCACACCCTGGTGTGGCACAGCCAGGTCCCGGCATGGCTCACCGACGGCGTCGGGTCCGGCGAGATCACTCCGACCGAGCTGCGCGGCATCCTGCGCCGGCACATCCTCGACGAGGTCGGCCACTTCCGCGGCAAGATCTACCAGTGGGACGTCGTCAACGAGGTGATCGACGACGAGGGCAACCTGCGGGACACCCTGTGGCTGCGCGAGCTGGGCCCCGGCTACATCGCCGACGCGTTCCGCTGGGCGCACCAGGCCGACCCGAGGGCGAAGCTGTTCCTCAACGACTACAACGTCGAGGGCCTGAGTCCCAAGAGCGACGCCTACCACCAGCTCGCTCGCGACCTGCTCGCGCAGCGGGTGCCGGTGCACGGCTTCGGCGCCCAGGGCCACTACGGCGTGCAGTACGGCTTCCACTCCACCGCCGACGTCGTCGCGAACTTCCGCCGGTTCGAGGACCTCGGGCTGGAGACGGCGGTGACCGAGGCCGACGTCCGGATGATCATGCCGACCGACACCGCGAAGCTGCAGGCCCAGGCGCAGGGCTACGGCGTGCTGCTGCAGGGCTGCCTGCTCAGCCGGAGGTGCACGTCGTTCACCGTGTGGGGCTTCACCGACAAGTACTCCTGGGTGCCCGGCTTCTTCGAGGGCGAGGGCGCGGCGAACCTGCTCGACGAGTCGTTCGCGGCCAAGCCTGCCTACCGCGAGATGCAGGCGGTGC
This sequence comes from Actinophytocola sp., assembly GCF_009379765.1. Taxonomy (GTDB): domain Bacteria; phylum Actinomycetota; class Actinomycetes; order Mycobacteriales; family Pseudonocardiaceae; genus Actinophytocola. The sequence continues at coordinate 1,320 of NZ_WHTD01000109.1, forward strand.
TCGCCCTCGCCGGCAGGTAGTCACGGGCGCACGTCACAGCGCTCACCGGCTCGGCCGACCGGCCAACCCTAAGGCGACCGCAGCATGGTGGTGGTGGTGATGGTGCTGGCCAGCCAGTCGCGGTACCGGTCGACGTCCCAGTCTTGGTCGCGCCGGAAGATGTGGTGGACCTGGGGTGAGTTGAGGGCGTAGAGAATCGCACCGGCCTCCTTCGCGGTGAGGTCGTCCCGGAGCAGGCCGTTGCGTTTCCACGCCCGCGCGACGTCGTGCAGGTTCTTCGCGGTCTCGGCGGACGCGCGCGCGGCGAACTCGCGCGCGGCGAACTCGCGCATGTCCGGTTCCGCACCGGAGGACGCGATCGCCGCCGTGCTCAGGTCGCCGGCCCGTTCCAGCAGGGCGCTGCCGTGGTCGACCAGGTTCCGTACCGCGCGGTGCGGGTCGAGCTCGGTCTGGGTCGAGGTGAACTCGGTTCGCTCGGCCACCGGGATCGGCAGTTCGTCGCCGGCCGCCGCGATGTTCATGACCTCGTGGAACAGGGCGGTCTTGGTCGGGAACACGGTGTAGACGGTGCGTTCGGCCACCCCGGCCGCCGCGGCGATCTGCCGCATCGTGGTGGCCGTGATGCCTTGCTCGACGAACAGCCGAGCGGCGGCGTCTCGAATCAGCTGCGCTGGTACCAGCGGGTCCTCGGGTTCGAGCTTCGGCATCGCGGACCGGGACGCCGCGTACGCCTGGGCCGCTCGCCTCGATGAGCTCGGCGTCGACCATTCCCGGGTCATCGAGGCGCACATCGGCTGGATCGTCAGCTTCCACGACCCGGACGGCACCGAGATCAAGCTCGACAGCTTCGCCGCGCACGGTCTCGACCAGAGCGGCCGGCCGGGATACGCACAACAGGCGCAACGAAGCGGATGACCCCGTCTGGAGCCCGCATGCACCAGCACATCCGTCCCCACGAGGACAACTGGCTGACCAGTGTGGTGAACCACGCCGCCCTGCTCGCGACCGAGATGGCGCAGCTCACCGACTACCTGGCCGCGCAACGCGACGGCGACTCCGCCGCCGTCATCGGCGCCCACGCCCAGGCGCTGAAGCAACGGCTCCGCCAACTCGACGCCGCTGCCGATGAACCGGAGGTCGCCTGACCGGGGTCGACGCGGATCCGCACCGCCGGCCCCGCAGGCCGAACACGGTCAGCGCGCCGGCGAGGAGCAGGTCGTGTCTCGTGGGTCTTGGTCGATGGGATTCGTGATCCAGCTGGCGCCTGGCAAGGCGGCGGAAGGTCGCGCATACCGGGTTGTATTCGGGCCTTCCGACAACGCGGCCAGGGGGCAGCTGGGCGCGAATACCACGATCCAAGATCCACGAGACATGGCCTAGCCCGGCGCAGATCGCGGCGCTCGCGTGCAGGCTCGACGTGATCGCGGCGAACGCGCCGTCCACCAGTCGTCCACCGTCCACGGGGGACAGCAGCGCCGGGCTCGAGGAACGGCGGCCACCCGGGGGCGACCGCCGCTCGGTTCGGGTCAGCTCAGTAGATCTTCTCCAGCTCGCCGCGCGCCGCCCGGAAGCCGTTGGCCCACAGGCTGTTCACCCGGCCGGCCTCGTCGGCGTTCGGGTACGCGTTGGTGCACGACGGGCCGGGGCCGCCGCCCGACATCAGCTCCGAGCACGGGCCCTGGTAGTGGTCCGGCAGGCCGAGCACGTGTCCGGTCTCGTGTGCGGTGATCCGGACCGTGTAGTACTGCTGGGCCTGGGTGTAGTCGATGAAGATGTAGCCGTTGCCGTGGCCGTCGGTGTAGGCGTACGAGCCGCTCGGGTCGTTGCCCTCGTAGTAGTCCAGCGTGGCGCAGGATGGGTCGTTCACCAGCTGGACGTTGCCGACCGACCCGTTCCAGTTCGCCGCGCCCTGGGCGATCTCGGATGCGAAGCTCGGCGCCCCGGAGGCGTCGTAGCAGACGGTCGTGGCGGCGGCATGCACGTCGCCTGTGGTCTGTGGTGCGGCTGCGGCCTGTCCTGCGGTCAGCGGCGCAATGATCATCGCGGCCCCGACGGCGACGGACAGGAATGACTTCTTGATCATGAGACACTCCTCGCCCACACGAGTGACTTGCAGGGGAGCCCACCGGGCTCGGGTAGGACGTTAGGGAGCGTTCACATGCCGGCGGCACCGACTTTCGTCGGGTCCGGCCCTTGGTGAATTGCCATAAGTGGTCGGCCGTTGACAATGCGTAGTGGCGGTGGAAAAATGCGGCGTACCGTGTGGTGTCCTCAATGGACACTTCGGAGCCGATGACGGTGGGGCGGCCCGGGTTCGGACCGCCCCACGTCACTCACCGGCTCAGAAACCCGCGGTGATGCGCGAGAACTCCCAGTCCGGCTGGGCGATCCCGCTGCAGTTGGACACCACGCCGCCGCCAGGGCAGCCGCGGTCGCGGTTCACCGACCAGAACGCCAGGCGCGCGAGCCCACGTGCCTTGGCCCAGTCGCGGATCTGGGTCCAGGTCGCCACGCTGGTCAGCTCCTGCTGGTCGGACAGGCCGTTCATGCCGGAGATGCCCATGTGCTGGTATGCCTGGGCATCGGACCAGCCGAAGGTCGCCTTCAGCTTGTTCTTCAGGCCTTCCGACGCGTTGACCGTGTCGTTGTACATGTTCGATCCGCCGAAGTCGAACGGCATGATCGTGAACACGTCGATGTTCGCCTGCAACGCCGCCGCCCGCTCGATCAGCCGGTTGCCGAAGTAGTTCGGGCCGCTGGTCGTCGTGCCGAAGGTGACGATCGTCTGGATGCCGGGGTTGTTCTGCTCGACGATCTTCAGCGCGTTGACGATGCGTTCCTGCACGACCTCGTTCTCGAACTCGTCGGAGTTCTCGATGTCGATGTCGATCGCCTTGAGGTTGTAGGCGTCGATCACCTGCTGGTACGCCCCGGCGAGCGCCTGCGGCGTCGAGCAGTTCGGGCCGAGCTTGTTGCCGCTCCACCCGCCGAACGACGGCACGATGTCACCGCCTGCCGACCGGATCGACGCGATGGTCTGCGCGTCCACGCCGCCCTGCAGCGGGCGGGTCGAGTCCCACGCCGGTGTGCAGCCGCCGCCGGAGAGCACGAACGCCATCGTGAACCAGCGCACGCCCGTCGCCGACATGACCGTCTGCGGCGCCGGCGGGTTGCCCCAGCCCAGGTAGAGGTACGGCGCGCCGCGGCCGCCGGCCGGCTGGGTGCAGCCGGTCGTCGTGCCGGTCACCGCGGCGCTTCGGGCCGACTCGCCCACGCCGTTGTACGCGGCCACCGTGTAGCTGTGCGTCGTGCAGGTGCCGAGGCTCCCGATCGTCGCGCCGGTGCCGGTCACCGTCGCGCGCACGGTCGAGCCCTCGTAGACGCGGTAGCCGGTGACCGTGCCGCTGGACGCGTTCCACGCCAACGAGATCGACGAGCTCGTCGAGCCGGTGACGTGGGGTGAGCCGGGGGTGCCCGGCGCGCCGGGGTCGGGGTTGCCGTCGCCGTCGCAGCTGTCGCCGTTGAAGCGGCAGTTCTGGATGCCCGCGAAGTTGCCGGGGCTCCCGTTGAAGCCGAACGTCGTACTGGCGCCCGCGGCCAGGGTCGGGGCCCAGGTCGGGTTGCGGAACGTGTGGTGCTGGCCGGAGCTCGTCCGCTGCGCGTCCCACGAGGTGGTGACCGAGTACCCGGCCGGCAGGTCGAACTCGATCGTCCAGCCGTTGAGCGCGCTGCTCGAGGCGTTCTGGACGGTCACCTTGCCCTCGAAGCCGGTGCCCCAGTCGGACACCTTGGTGAAAGTCGCGGTCAGGCCGGGCGCGGCGGTCGCCGGCACCACGCCCAAGCCGAGGATCATCGTGGCGATCGCCACCAGTAACACCGGGAAGCGTCTTCGTATCGTGGACATCGGTCGGTCTCCTCGCGCAGCCGTAGCAGGGTTCCCCGTGAACATCCACCTCCGTAGGGTGAAGTGTGGTCTAGACCAGCCATGCTTCACAAGGTCTGGACCAATCAAGCTCGGCGCGCGACGAGCTCGACGGTCACCAGTACGGCGGCCGCCTCGATGGCGAGCAGCGAGATCAGCACCACGAGCTGCGTGACGCCAGCCTGGATCGGGTCGCCGCCGCCCAGCAGGACCCCCACGAACGCGCCCGGCAGCGTCACCAGGCCGACCGTCCGCGTCTGGTCCAGCACCGGCACCAGCGCCTGGTCGGCGGTCGGCCTGCTGATCAGCAGCGCCGCGTCGCGGGGGAGCAGGCCCAGCGCCAGCGCCGCCTCGTACTCGCCGCGCCGCGTCCGCAGCTCGTCGTACGCCCGCCGGCCGGCCAGCGACGTCGCCATCATCGCGCCGCCGATGAAGATCCCCGCGATCGGGATGATCACCACCGGCTGCGCCTGCACCACGCGGGTGCCGAGCAGCAGCGCGAGCACCGGCGCGACCCCCGCGGCGATGGAGAGAGCCGGCACGGGGACTGTGCGCAGCCGGCCGAGCGCGCCGGCCTTGGCGATCCGGCCGGCCGAGGTGACCGCCGCGATCCCGTACATCAGCAGCACGAACCCGGCGGTCAGCCACCCCGACGCCAGCACCGCGGTGATCAGCAGCGACACCGCGGCGAGCTGGACCACCGCGCGGACCGCGGCGGTGGCCGTCGGCCGCCAGCCGTCGATCCGGCCCAGCCACACGACGAGCGCGCCGGCGCAGGCGAGCAGGAGGAGCACGCAGGCGAGCGGCCACCCGACCGCGATGTTCTGGCCGTTCATCGACCCAGTGTCCGTGATCCAGGATCACCGGTGTGCTACGGGATCACTCGTACTCCTGGCCGCACACGAGGAACTCGGTGAACTCCGCCCACGACAGCGTCTCCACCGCGACGACGCCGTCGGGCTCCGGGAACAGCGACACCGCCGGCCCGGGCACCGGCGTCCGCAGGCCGTCCTCGTCGGACCAGCCGCCCAGCGCGCCGGCCATCCCGCACTCCAGGAACGCCGGCACCGCGTGGTTGTACCAGCGCGACCCGCACGCGCGCACCGCGCCGCCCTCGACCCGCGGCGCGTCCACCCCCAGCTCCGGGTACCGCCGCGGCGGTACCTCGGCGAACTCCCGCAGGTCCGCCACCTGCGACAGGATCACCCGCTCCCACACGTCGAACCCGGCCATCGACTCGGTCACGCCGAAGTCGGCCGTGCGCCAGGCGTCGTCGAACGGCGGAGCCGCCTCGACCCCCGCCCGGCGCACCAGCTCGACGAACAGCTCAGCCGGCAGCTCCGGCACGTCCCGCCGGGTGCCGCCCAGCCGCCACAGCGTCCGCAGGTACTCCTCCAGCGGGCGGTCCGTGCTCTCGCCGACGGCCAGCAGCTCCTGGTGGATCGCGCGGTTGGTCACCCGCCCATTTGATCATGCCGCACCCTGGGCGGCGGTGGCCACCAGCTCGACCGTCACCCGCTGCCGGACCCCGTTCACGGCCACCTCGAGCGTGATCGTGCCAGGCCGCAACGCGGTCAGCTCACCCGTTTCCGGGTCGAACCGGGCGATGTCCCGGTGCGCGCCGCCGGACGCTCCGATGTGGACGGACGGGGACGCGGACCAGTCGGCGGTCACCGGATACGCCACCGGCACCACCCGTGTCCCTTGGGTGAGCGCGGCGGTGACCACGGTGGTCTGTCCGACCGGCAGGGACTCGGGCGCGGTCACCGACAGCGTGTCGACGTGCGGGCGCACCTCCGCGGCGAACGAGTGGGCGCCCACGCCCCACAGCGACCAGCCGGTGAACCCGCCGTCGTTCGGCGCGGTGGACGGGTTCTTGCCGGAGTTGCCGTTGATGAAATACGGCACACCGTCCACATGCGACGCGTGGAAGGTGCCGACGTGCGCGCCGATGAACGCGGTGGTCTTGCCGGTCCGGTCCTGGAAGTCCGCCAGCCACGCGGTGATCGTCGCCGCCTCCTTGCGGTCGTTCAGCTCGCTCGCCCGCGCCGGCGTCGGGTCCCGTGGCGGCACGTGCTGCAGCAGCACCACCGAGCGCACCGACCGGTCCTCGGCCGCCCGGTCCAGCTCCGTGCGCAGCCGGCTGAGCTGGTGCCAGTCGCCGCCGCGGTAGGACAGCGCCGACGTGTCCATCGTGATGAACCGGGTGCCGCGGTGGTCGAACGTCTGCTGCGTCTCGCCGAACGCGGCCGAGAAGTTCGCCAGGCTGTTGTCGGCCCGCTCGTGGTTGCCCGGCACGTAGTAGTACCTCAGCTGCCCGTCCAGCTCCTCGTCGAGGATCCGCTCGGCCAGCGCGAAGTCCGCGGCCGACGCCTCGTCGACCAGGTCGCCGTCGATGACCAGGAAGTCCGGCTTCGCCTTGCGGATCTCACGCAGCGTGCGGCGCGCGTTGGCCACGATGTCGCTGTCCGGGTCACGCGCGACGAACTGCGCGTCGGACATCACCGCGAACCGCCACGGTGCCCCCGACACATCGCCGTCCCGCACGATCACCGGGTCGGCCACCACCTGCTTCGGCGGCACCGAAAGCGGTGGCGGCACGAGCGCGGTGAGCTGGTCGATCACCAGATCACCCTGGTAGCTCTTGGTCGGGTCGACCTCCGCGGCGTAGAAACGGCGCAGCGTCAACGGGTACGTCGTGCCCGCCGGTACCGCGAACTCCAGCTGCTGCCAGCCGGTGCCGGTGAGGTAGCCGGCGCGGAACGCGGGCAGGAGCTGCCCGGTGCCGTCCCACGCCTGCAGGCTCGCCCACTCGCCCTTGCCGGTGGAGTTCACCCACAGCCGCAACGCCTTGGGCTGCCCGGGAATCGTCAGTCCCTGCGGCGCGAGCGCGCCGCCGGTGCGGGTGCCCGTGCTCTGGGTGAAGTCGTAGGTCAGCCGCAGGCCGGAACCGTCGTGGCCCTCTGCCGGCGCGATCGCGCCGGTGGCCCGCTCGCCGAAGAACTGCCAGCCGGCCGGGTCGGAGAAGTCGGCGACCACCGCCTCGTCGAGCCCGACGGTCACCGGCAGCACCGCCCGCACGCCGCCGACCGCGATGGTGACCAGAGCCGACCCGGTGGGCCGGTTGGCGGTCGCGGTGAACGTGCCGTCCGCCGCCTCGGTGACCGTCAGCAGGTCCCGGTCGTAGGACAGCCGCACGTCGGCCGGCTCGACCGGCGCGCGGTACCCGTCGCGGTCGGCGCCGACGACCCCGAACGTGGCGGTCCGGCCTTGCCCGCCGAGCGCGATCTGGTCCTGTGTGGACGCCACGCTGGCCACCCGGCCGAGCACGGTCAGGTCGACCTCGCCGCGCGCGCCGCGGTCCGACGCGGCGACCGTGGTCTCGCCCGGCTGGCGGCCGCGGAACACGCCGTCGCCGCCGATCGTGCCGTGCCGCGGCTCGCTGTGCCAGCGCGGCTTTCCGGCTGCCGGGCCGTAGGTCTCGTCGTAGCCGGCGGCGGTGAGGGTGCGGGTCAGCCCGCTGAACACCCGCTCCGGGTGCGCCGCCTCGACGGTCGACGAGCCGGGCGCGCGGTCCGGGTCGAGCGCGGGCTCCACCCAGAAGCCGCGCAGCTTGCCGCTGCCCTTCGGCGCGAACAGCGCGAGCCCGTTGGGCACCAACCGTTCCGCGCCGTCCGACGGCCGGTTCTCCACCTCCGCGGTGGCCGACCCCGGCTCGCGCGCGACGATCGTGGAGGAGCCGCCGCCGTCGAGGTTCACCGCGCTGTAGGCGCCCAGCTCGACCATCATCGTGGCGAGCTCGTCGAGCCCCAGACCTTCCGCGAACGCCGACTGCCGGCCGTCCGCGGTGAGCAGGAACATCCGCTTGCCGTCCTTCGAGAAGCCCAGCGCGGTGCGTGGCGCGGCCGGCACGTTGTTGCCCTGGCCGGCCTTCTGCGGCACGCCGTCGACCACGAGCAGCTGCCGGCCGTTGAGCGCGGCGTGGATCCGTTGCCCCGCGGCGGTTCGCGCCTGGTAGTCGATGCTTGCCGGGTCGCCCACCCGCAGCGCGGCGAGCGCGGTGGCGCCGCCGTCGCGGCCGACGAGCATCATCGTGCCCTCGGGGATCGTGCCCTCGCCGGCCTGGGTGCGCACGGCCGTCACGGTGCTGTCGCGCACCTCGACCTCGGTGACCGCGGTCGCCCCCTGGGTCGCGCGGCAGCGGCAGTACGTGCCCCACAGCGGGGTGAACGCCTCGATGCCGCCGGCCGAGAGGTTCGGCTTGTTGACCCCGGCGAGCGGTAGGTCCGGGCCAGGCGTGTCGACCGTGCCCTGGAAGAACACCTCGCCGATCGAGCCGAGCCCGTCCGGCGTGAAGATCGCCGACGACTGCCGCCAGGTCTGTTCCATGTCCGGCGACTGCACCAGCTCGCCGTCCTGGATGCCCACGCCGAGCGGGGCGGTCGAGGTGTTGATGTCGAAGAAGTCGCCGTTGACCGCGGCCACCGCGTGCTCGCGGTTGGCCTGGGTCGACAGCGGCTCGCCCTTCGCGACCTGGCCGGGGAACAGGTAGTCGACGGTGGTGCCCTTGGTCAGGTCCACCGCGAGGCTGTCGGCCTGCAGCCAGGTCGGGGCCCCGGTGTAGCCGTCCGGGCCGTAGCGGTCGAACGAGCGCATGGTGACGCCAGGGGCGACCGGGCGCTCGTGTTCGGCGGTCTCGATCCGCTGCTCGGCCGCCGCGGCGGTTTTCGCCGCTGTGGCAAGGAAGTCGTCGCCCGGGTACTGGGCGTGGTCACTGGTGCCGGCGTTCAGGTCGGCGAGGTTTGCGGGGTCGGCGGGGTCGGCATTGTCGGCGAGCGCGGCGAGCGGGCTCGACACGACCAGGGCAGTGGTCAGCGCAGCTGTGGCGATCAAACTGGCGATCAAGCTGGCAAGGGAGCGCGACGGTCTGTGCACGGAATGAGTAAACAGTCGTTGTCGGATCTTCACCAGACCTCAAGGTGTCCGGAAAACAAATTCCAGCCATCAAGTTAGGCGCCTGATAGTTAGATATCGTACTATCGTCGTCATGAACGGATACGTGCTGACGAGGTCCACCGACGCCGAGCTCCTGGGCGAGGCCCCGAACACGACGCGACTGCTGGTCGACGCCGACGAGACGGGCAAGGTGATGAACGCCGTGCGCACCACGCTCGGCGAGGGTGTGGACGGCCCGCCGCCGCACTTCCACAAGGCGTCGCCGGAGATGTTCTTCCTGATCTCCGGGGCGCTACGGGTGCTGGCCGGCGACGAGATCGTGCGGCTCTCGTCCGGCGACTTCCTGCTGATCCCGCCGCTGATGCCGCACGCGTGGGGCACCCCGTCCGGGTCGACGGCGGACATCCTGATCGTGAAGGCACCGGGCAACAACCGGTTCGACTACTTCCGCCTGGGCGACCGGATCCGCCGCGGCGAGGCGAGTCCGCGGGAGGTCCTGGACACCCAGGACCGGTTCGACAACTACTTCCTACCGAGCCCGATCTGGCGGCCCGGCACGCAGCGGCTGGTCACCCTGCCGGAAGGCCGGCAGCACTGAACAGGTGGTGCGACATCGCGAACAGCGTTGTCGCGGGCCTCTCGGGGTGGTGCAATGATCAGGTGGAACCGTTGACCGTGATCGCCACGATCGCCTCGAGGTACGGGATCGCGAAGCTGATCGACGCGCTCACCGGTGACAAGGACCTCGGTGCGCTGGCGGTGGAGCTGGTCGGCGCGCTGGCGGCGAGCGAGGACCGCCTCGGCGAGCGGTTGGCCGGCATCGAGCGTCGGCTCGACGAGGTGCTGGAGCAGCGGTACACGACCGCGGTCGGCACCGGCCTGCGCACCCTGCTCGACGCCGGCACCACCGCCGACTCCCGAGTGCGCGAGGACGAGATGATCCGCGCCCGGGACCTGTTCCGCGAGGCGGGGGCCGCGGCCCGGTCGAGGCTGCAGGTCGCGATCGCCGAGCGATACCTCCTCCTGTGCGCGGTCGCGCTCGGGCGGCCCGACGCGGCGCGCACGGCGCTGCGCCGGCTGGACGGCGCGGCGACCGCGGCGCTGTTCGAGGCGGGCCAGTCGGCGTTGCTCCTCAACGCGAGCGTCGAGGCGCATGCCCGCCTCGACCGGACGGGCTGGTCGGGCAGCCAGCGCAAGCGGGACGCGCGCACGGCCGAGCTGAGGGACTCGATCCGTGAAGCCGCGGGCGAGGCGGCGGAGCTGGCCGGCCGCCTGATGGTCGAGGCCGCCGTGCTCGCCGAGGGGCTCGGCGACGGCCCCTCGCCGTCGGTGCGCCGGCTGCCGCCCGGGCAACCGGTCCGGGCGGCGTTCGTCACGGGCATCCACCGCTGGGAGATCCGTCCGCGTGGCGCGGGTCCGGTGCGGATGGGCGCACTGCGGGTGGACTGGCACGATGTGCGGGTTGTCAAGGCCGAGCAGCCATCGCCGAGGCCGGCCACGTCGCAACGCACCCGAGGGGACGAGTTCCGCCGCAGGGCCGGCCTGCCACCTCTCGGGAGTGACCGGCCGCGGCTCGTGAGCCGCGGCCGCCTGTCCGGGTCGGACTCGTTCGCCCGCGCTTTTCGCCGTGCCGAGGTTCATCCGTTCGGGACGCTGGAGGTGGATGTCGCCGTTCGGGCCGAGCCGGTGCTGGCCGGCCCGGTCGATGTCCGGCTGGACGTGCTTGGCGCGCCGAGCCAGCCGGTGACGGAGATCGGCAGTCGGATCCTCGGCCGGGTGCGGACCCTCGCGGCCGGAGAGGCCGAGATCCGGATCCGGCAGTCGCTGCCCGCCGACGCGCGGGCGGGGTGCACGCTGACCGTCGGCGGCCTGCTCGTGTTCCCCTCCCCAGTGGGGTAGCCGGTCACGCGGCGCGCTCGTAGCGCAGCAGCACGGTCTGGTTGTCGAACGTGCGAGTCTCGGTCAGGCGCAGGGTGAACCTGGGCACCAGCGGGAACAGTTGCTTGCCCCCGCCCAGCACGACCGGGTGCACGACCACCTGGTACTCGTCGATCAGGTCGAGCTCGGCCAGCGCGGCCGCCACCCCGGTGCCGCCGGTCAGCTGCATGTCCTTGCCGGGTTCGGCCTTGAGCGCCGTCACCGCTGCATCGAGGTCGCCGCCGACCACGCGGGTGTTCCAGTCCGCCCTGGTCAGCGTCCTCGAGAAGACGACCTTCGGGGTGGCCCGCCAGATCGGCGCGAAGTAGCGGGCGTGCTCCTCGGTGGTGTCCTCGTCCGCCGTCGGCCAGTAGCTCGACATCAGGTCCCACACGGCCCGGCCGTAGAGGAACGTGTCGACCCGGTCGTTCTCCTCGTGGGAGTACCGCGCCAGCTCCGGACCGAACACCGGCCAGTCGAACTCGCCGTTCGGGCCGCTGATGTGACCGTCGAGCGACACGTGCACCCAGTAGATGATCTTTCGCATGGCTGGCTCCTCGAACCGGGAGCGCCCGGTGGGCGCCTCACGCGAACAAGTCGGAGGCGTCCACCGGGGCTCGACATCCGGCTCGAGAAATTCCTAGGCGCCCACGAGACGGATGTCCGCGGGCGTGCTCCGGTCCGCGGGCGGGCCGGATCAGCAGCCGGTCGGACAGTGCCCCGAGCACGGCACCGGCGACGATCGCGACGGCGAACCCGAGCCAGTAGGCGCCGGTGGCCTGGTTGACGGTGAACGCGAGGTAGGTGGACAGCAGCGCCAGCACGGGTTGCGCGAAGTTCACCACGCGGGTCGCGCGGAAGATGATGACGAGCGACAGCCCGAGCGCGGCGTAGACCGCGCCGCTCGCGATCCCGCCGACGGTCAACATGCCGAGCTGGTTCATGCGGTCACCTCTCGTCGGGGCGGGGTTCGGGGTGGATGACCGGGCCGGCCGGGTGCGTGACCGGCCCGGTCTGCTCGAGGGCGGACCCGCGAGTCCCGTGTGGACGAGACGGCGAGTTGTCCACAATCGGCGAAGTTGTCCACAGGAACCGCCACGCACCCAGAAACGTCGGCCCCCCGCGATAAGCTGGACCTGAGGGGTGCCCCCGGAGAGGGTGGGGGCTTTCGGGACTTGAGTTCCGCACGCGCGGGCGCGCGCGACCGGTTCGGCCGGTCGGTGCGTTGGTCGGGTGTGCGGGTCAGGCGGACGGTCACCGGGGCACCTCGTCGCGGTTCGCGCCCAGGTATGCCTGGTGCAGCCGCGGGTCCCCGAGCAGGTCCGCCGCGCTGATCGCCTGCGCGCGGCCGTCGCCGCGCAGGCCGAGGAGTGTCGACAAAGGACCGGGGCGGGCCAGCCGGCCGGCCCCGACCAGCACGTTGTCCAACACGGACAGCCCGGGGAACAGGCCGAGCCCCTGCAGCGTCCTGGCGATGCCGAGACCGGCGAGGGCATGCGGCTGGTGGTCGCGCAGCTCCGTGCCGCACCAGCGGATCGTGCCGCGCCGCGGGCGGATGAACCCGCACACGACGTTGAACAAGGTCGTCTTCCCGGCGCCGTTGGGTCCGATCACGCCGAGCACGGTGCCGGCCTCGACGGCCAGGTCGACGTTGTGCAACGCGACCAGGCCGTCGAAGCGCACCGTGACGTTCTCGATGTGGAGCAGCTCGGTCATGAGTGCGGGCACGTGTCCCTGTACTCGGAGATCGCCCTGTCGTCCGGCGCCGGGCAGAGGAACTGCTCGAAGCGGGTGTCGTCGTCCACGAACCGCTTGAGCCACGAGATCATGTACTTCGCCATCGTGGTGTTCGGCGTCTGCGGGAAGAAGTGGCTCGCGCCGTCGAGCTCCATGTACGCCTTCTCCGCCGCCGACGGGATCGAGTTGTAGAACCGGATCGAGTGCGACGACACCGGCGCGATCGTGTCGCTCTCGCCGCCGATGATGAACGTCGGCACCCGCAGGTCCGACCAGGTCTTGGTCGAGTTCCACGGCGCGAGCGGCACCGCGGCCTGCAGCGACGGCTGGTCGGCCGCGGCCTCGAGCGACCCGCCGCCGCCCATCGAGTGACCGGCCACCGCGAGCCGTGACGCGTCGATCCGGCTACGCACGGTGCTGCGCTGGGTCAGGTAGGACAGCGCCGCACGCAGCTGGTCGCCGCGGCTGGCGGGCTGGTCGTAGATCGACAGCGTGTCGATGGTGATCACCACGAAGCCCTGCGAGGCGAGCCGTGGACCGATCCAGGAGATGCTCGACTGGGTGGCGGTGAAGCCCGGCGAGATCGCGACCGCACCGAACGTGCCCTCGGCGGTGCTGGTCGGGTAGTAGATCGTGCCGCCGCCGAAACCGCTGGCGGACAGGCGGGACACGGTCGTCTGGGACACCGCGAACGAGCCGCGGGATGCTTCGATGCTGTTCTCGGTCGGGTCTGGACCACGCTCGAACGGGTTGTCGGCCGCGTGGGCGGCGGTCGGCAGACCAGCTCCGAGCGTGACGGCGAGGGCGAGCGTTGGCAGGATTCTGACGCCTCTTCGCATGATGCGCACTTCTCCAATCGGCTGAGCGACATGGCGGACGCGATCGGTAACCGACTGTGGCAAGCCCGGCGTGGCGAGCGCATCGGTGGAATCGCCAGTCCCGGCGTGCGCACCGTCCCGAGTTGGCGGTCGCGGTCGTACGCTCCGGTCGTGAGCCCAACCGCCGAGGAGATCGTTCGGATCGCAGCGCACTGGATCGGCCGGAGCGTCCGGCTGGACACCCGGACGCTCGCGGCCGAGCTGGGGATCTCGCGCAGCACGCTGTTCCGCCGGGTCGGCAACCGCGAGGACCTGATGGGCGACGCGCTCTGGTACATGGCCGACCGGACGATGGCGGCCGCGACCAGGGCGTGGGAGGCCGAGTACGGGGCGGCGGTCCGCGACGGGCACGGTGAGCTGCGCTGTCTCGCGGTGATGCGCCGGTACCGCTCGGACATCGCCGGCAACCCGGGGTTCGGCCGGTTGCTGGACGAGGAGCCCACGGTCGCCATCCGGGTGTTGACCGACCCGCGCGGCCGGGTGCAGCCACGGGTCATGGTCGCGCACGTCGGCCTGCTCCAGCGGGACATCGACGCGGGCGGGTTCACGCCCGCGGTGAGCCTGGAGAGCCTGTGCTACGCGATAGTCCGCCTCGGCGAGGCGTTCCTGTACTCCGACGTGCTGGCCTCGCGCGCCCCTGACCTGGAGGCGGCGTCGACGTTGCTCGCCGCACTCGTCGAGGGACGCGTGCCGGCCAGCGAGCAGCTCTTGTGAAACACATGGCGTTGGTGTTTCATCGGAGGGCGCTCATTGAGGAGGCCCGATGTCGGTTCGCACCGCGGAGAGCTGGCCGCCGGGCCTGCCCGCATCGCTCGAGTACCCCGAGGTCCCGGTCGGCGCGATAGTCGCCGGCTCGGCCCGCCGGTACGGCGACCGGGTCGCGTTCGCGCGGGGCGAGGAGTCGCTGACCTACGCCGAGCTGGGCCGCCGGGCCGCGCGGTTCGCGCACGGTCTGCGCGCCCGCGGAGTGTCCACAGGGGACCGCGTGGCGCTGGTGATGCCGAACTGCCTGGAGTATCCCGTTGCCTACTACGGGATCGTGCTCGCCGGGGCGACGTTCGTGCCGGTGAACCCGTTGCTGCCCACGGCGGCCGCCGCCGCGCAGGTCGCGGACTCCGGCGCGGTGCTCACGGTCACCGCGGCCGAGGTGCCGGGCATCTGCGCGGACCAGCCGTCGTGGCCGCCCGCGGTCGATGTCGACCTCGGCGGCCTCGCACACCTCGCCTACACCGGCGGGACGACCGGCGAGTCCAAGGGCGTGCGGCTGCCGCACCGCAACGTCGTGATCAACTCGCTGCAGTACAGCTGCTGGGGCACGGGTTCGCTGCCGGCGCTGGACGCCGACGGCGGGCTGGTGCTCGACCAGGTGGGCAGCGATGTGGAGTGGCCGACCCGGCTGGGCACCGCGGTCGCGATCAACCTGACCCCGTGGTTCCACGCGATGGGCACGATCGCCGGCCTGAACGCGTTGGTACTGGCCGGATACACGACCGTGCTGCACGACCGGCTCGACCCGGTCGGCTACCTCGCGGACGCCGAGCGGCTGCGGATCACCGGGATGGGCGGCGCGCCCGCGCTGTTCGCCGCGCTGCTGAGCTGCCCGGACATCTACACCCGGGACCTCTCCTCGGTGCAGGCGATCTCCTCCGGCGCGGCGCCGATGCCGCTGGAGATGATCGACCGGCTGCGCGCGCTGGCGCCGGACGCCGTGGTGAGCGAGGGCTACGGGCTGACCGAGGTCACGATGGGCGCGACGCTCGGGCCGGTGCACCGGTCGGGCGTGCGCAAGGCGGGGACGGTCGGCGTGCCGGTCTTCGACACGGAGGTGCGGATCGACGGCGCGTCGGGGCCGGACGAGCGGGGCGAGGTGTGCATCCGCGGCCCGCAGGTGATGCTGGGCTACCACAACCGTCCCGACGCGACCGCTGATGTGCTCGTCGACGGCTGGTTGCACACCGGCGACATCGGCGTGCTCGACCCGGACGGCTACCTGTCCATCGTGGACCGGATGAAGGACATGTTGCTGTACAAGGGGTACAACGTGTACCCGCGCGAGCTCGAGGAGCTGCTGGCCGCGCAGTCCGGCGTGCTGGCGGCGGCCGTGGTCGGCAAGCCGGACACATCCGTCGGCGAGCTGCCGGTGGCGTTCGTGGTGCCGTCGAGCCCGTCGGTGTCCCCGGCGGACCTGATGTCGGCGGTGAACGAGCAGGTCGTGGCGTACAAGCGGCTGCGGGACGTGTACCTCGTGGACTCGATCCCGGTCTCGGCGGCCGGCAAGGTGCTCAAGCGTGAGCTGCGGGGCCGGTTGTCGTGACGGCCGCTCCGGTGCTGCACGGCCGGGACGGGGAGCTGCACCGGCTGGGTGAGCTGCTCCACCGGGCGCGGTCCGGGGCCGGCGCGGCGCTGGTGGTGCTCGGCGAGGCCGGTATGGGCAAGTCGGCGCTGCTCGCGTCGCTGCCCGTGGAGGATGCTCTCGCGTTGGACGTGCGCGGCATCCATGCCGAGCGCACGCTTGCGTTCGGCGGGCTGCATCGGCTGCTGTCGCCGGTCGTCTCCGGTTCCTCCGCGTTGGCCGCCGAGCTGCGGCTGGCGATGGGCGGGGCGCCGCTGTCGCTGCGGTGCGGGGTGCACGACCTGCTGGTCCGGCTGTCGGCCGCCCGTCCGGTGGTGTGCCGGGTGGACGACGCGCAGTGGCTGGACCCGGAGTCCTCGGCGGTGCTGGGTTTCGTGGCGCGCCGGCTGTCCGGGCACGCGGTCTTCATGGTGCTGGCGTCCCGGTCCGAGCTCGGTGACGCGCTGGCCGGCACGTCGAGGCTGTCGCTGGCGCCGCTGCCGGACGACGCGTGCGAGCGCGTGCTGCGCGACCGGATCGTCACGGAGGTGCCGGCCGGGCTGCGGGCGGTGCTCACCGACCTGGCCGGCGGGAACCCGCTGGACCTGGTAGCGCTGGCGGGCGCGCTGACGCCGGAGCAGCTGGCCGGCCGCGCGCCGCTGCCGGACGAGCTGCCTGAGGGTCCGCGCCGCGCCGACTGTGCCGCCCGCCTGGCCGCGCTGCCGGCACGGGCTCGGCGGCTGCTGCTGTGCGCGGTGGCCGAGTCCACAGTGGATCCGTTGGCGCTGGGCCCGGTCGACGAGGTCGTGGCCGCGGGCCTGCTGCGGCTGGACGGGACGGTGGTGCGGCGCCCGAGCAAGGTGATCCGGTCGACGCTGTACGCGCTGGCGTCGGCGGCGGATCGCCGAGCGGCCCACACCATGCTGGCGGCGGCCGTCGACGGCCCGCAGCGACTGTGGCACCGGGCGATGGCCGAGCCGGGGTCGCCGTTCGCCGACGACCTCGCGCTGGCCGCCGCGGACGCGCCGTCTCCCGCGGCCGCCGCGACGCTGCTGGAGCGCGCGGCCGCGTTGACCGTCGACAGTGGACTCCGGGCGTCCCGCATGCTCGCCGCCGCCCGCCAGGCGTGGCAGGCGGGACGCCCGGGCCGGGCCCGCGTGCTGCTCTCCCGGGCGGGCGGGGCCGACGATGGTGAGATCGCGCTGCTGCACGGAGAGATGGAACTGCGGGACGGCGAGCCGGCCGTGGCGACCCACGAGCTCGCCACGGCCGCCACCCGCCTGGCCGACCCCGCGGCGGCGGCGAGCGCCCTGGTGCTGGCCGGCGAGGCGCGGCGGCTGAGCGGAGACCTCCCCGGCTACCAGGCGATGGCCCGCGCCCTGCCCGCCGGCGCGACCGAGATGGCGACGGCGCACTTCACCGGCCTCGCGGCGACGTTCGACGGGCGGCACGCCGACGCGGCCGGGTACCTGCGGCGGGTCGTCGAGCTGGGCGAGGCGTCGGCCGGGGTCGCGGAGGCGTTGTGGGCGGCCGAGGCCGCGTTCGCGCTCGGGCGAGGGGAGAAGGCCTACGACTGCGCGTCGGCGGCGGTGAGCCGGGCGCGGCTGTCCGGGCGCGAGTCGACGCTGCCGTGGGCGCTGGTCCAGCTGTCCCTGGCGGCGATCGTGCTCGACCGGCACCCGGCCGCGCGGGCGGCGTCGACCGAGGGCCTGGCCACCGCGGCGGCCGCGGCGCAGCGCAACACGTGGGTCGAGCACCTGTCCCTGCTCGGCCTGTCCGCGGCCTTGCGCGGCGACCGGGGCACCGCGCTGTCCACACTGGACACCGCGGCGCCGGGCATCGCGGGCCGCGGTCTCGGTCGCCCGTGCGCGATCGCCTCCTGGGCGCACGCCTGCCTGGACCTCGCCGACGACCGCCCGGCCGACGCGCTGGGCCGCCTGGAGGCGATGGCCGCCGGCGTGAGCGGCGCCCAGCCGGCGATCCAGGTCCTGGCCACGCCGCAGCTGGTCGAGGCGGCGGTCCTCGTCGAGCAGCCGGCCAGGGCGGAGCGCGCCCTGCACACGTTCGACGCCTGGGTGAGCGCCGGTGGCAGCGACGCCTGGCTCGCGCTGTCGCACTGCTGCCACGGCCTGCTGGCGACCGACCCGACCGAGGCCGAGCGCCACTTCGCCGGCGCGATCACGCTGCACCGCACCGCAGGCGCGGCGATGGAGCTGGCCAGGACCCAGATGGCCTACGCGCACCGGCTGCGCCGCCACCGCAGGACCCGCGCCGCCCGCGACCTGTTCCGCGACGCGCTGCGCGTCTTCGACTCGGCGGGCGCCCCCCGCTGGGCCGACCGGGCCCGCGCGGGCCTGCGCGCGACGGGTGAGGCCGTCCAGGCCCCGGACGTGGAGCCGACCCGCCGGCGCGCCCCGTCGATCGCCGGCCTCACGCCACAGCAGGCGGAGATCTCCCGCCTGGTCGCCGTGGGCGAGACGAACAAGGAGATCGCCCGCCGCCTGGTGATCAGCCACCGCACCGTCGACCACCACCTGCGCAACATCTTCACGACCCTGGGCGTCCGCTCCCGAGTGGAGCTGGCCCGCCGCGTGGCCGGCCTGTAGCCCCTCCACGCAAGCCGCGAGTCCAACGCTCGCGACCCGCGAGTCCAACATTCGCGATCCCCGACAACACCCACTCACCGTCCCGAACCTTCAACTCGCGGGTCCGGAGCGTTGGACTCGCGGGTTCTGGGTGTTGGACTCGCGGGTTGGACAGCTGAATCGGTCCGGACCAGACTGGGGGTGAACCAGACGACGGAGGCAGATCGATGGAGTACCGCCCCCTCGGCCGGACGGGCACGATCGTGTCCGCGCAGTGCCTTGGCACGATGACGTTCGGCGCGGAGAGCAGCGAGGAGGTGTCGCACGCCCAGCTCGACCGGTTCCTCGAACGCGGCGGCAACTTCGTCGACACGGCCAACGTCTACTCGCGCGGGCTGTCCGAGGAGATCATCGGGCGGTGGCTGGCCAAGACGCCGGTGCGCGACCAGCTCGTCATCGCCACCAAGGGCCGCTTCCCCATGGGCGACGGGCCCAACGACGCCGGCCTCACCCGCACCAACCTCACCCGCGCGCTCGACGCCAGCCTGCGCCGCCTCGGCATCGACCACGTCGACCTCTACCAGGCGCACGCGTGGGACCCGCTGACCCCGATCGAGGAGACGCTCGGCTTCTTCGACGACGCGGTGCGGGCCGGCAAGATCCGGTACGCGGGCGTCAGCAACTTCGTCGGCTGGCAGCTGCAGAAGGCCGCCCTGCTCGCGGGCGACGCCGCGCCGATCGTGACGCTGCAGCCGCAGTACAACCTGCTCGTCCGCGACATCGAGTTCGAGCTCGTCGACGTCTGCCGCAACGAGGGCATCGGCATGCTGCCGTGGTCCCCGCTCGGCGGCGGCTGGCTCACCGGCAAGTACGCCCGCGACGCGGCCCCCACCGGCGCGACCCGGCTGGGCGAGGACCCGCGGCGCGGCATGGAGGCCTACGGCCCGCGGGCCGCCGAGGAACGCACCTGGCGGGTGATCGACGCGGTCCGCGAGGTCGCCGACGGCCGCGGCGTGTCGATGTCGCAGATCGCGCTCGCGTGGGTCGCCGGCCGGCCGGCGGTCACCTCGGTGATCCTCGGCGCCCGCACGATCGAGCAGCTCGACGACAACCTCGGCGCCGCGGAGCTGCACCTCACGGACAAGGAGACCGAGCTGCTCACCGAGGCGAGCGCCCCGATCGTCGCCGACTACCCCTACGGCGTCCTCGGCGTCGACCAGCGCTCACGCCACCTCGGGTAGGCCGAACAGCGCGAGCAGGCCCGGTCGGCGAACACGGTGATCCGCGCGATCCGCTCGCCCGCCGGCGTGAGCACCACGATCCCGTAGGCCGTGCCGCGCAGGTACACCGCCGCCGCCGGTTGGGCGTTCGCGGTGACCGGCAGCATCCGCCAGTCGCCGGGGGAGCCCAGGCCCGCGACGGCGCCCCGGAGCGCGTCCTCGCCGTGGGTGCGGGACGCCGGCATCTCGAGTGTCGCGTCGCGGTGGAGCAGGCGGGACAGCAGCGCGGCGTCCGAGTGCTCGAACGCGGCGATGTACCGGCCGAGCAGCTCCCGCGCCTCGCGCGAAGGCGGTTCGGTCACCGCGTCGGGCGTCACCTGGGCGAGTCGGGCGCGGGCGCGCTGCAGGGTGCTCTTCACCGCGGCGACCGATGTGTCGAGCAGGTCGGCGACCTCCGCTGGCCACGCCAGCACGTCCCGCCGCAGCAGGACCGCGCGCTGCCGCGGCGGCAGCAGCTGCAGCGACGCCACCAGCGCGAGCCGCAACGACTCCCGGTCCTCGGCGACGGTCGCCGGATCGGTGGGCAGCGGCTGCAGCCAGTCGACCACGGAAGCGCCGGCGGAGAGGTCGGCCGGCAACGCGCGCCGGCCGCGCTGCCGCAGCGCGGTCAGGCACGCGTTGGTCGCGATCCGGTACAGCCACGTCCGCATCGACGACCGGCCGGCGAACTCCTCGTAACCGCGCCACGCCCGCAGGTAGGTCTCCTGCACGAGGTCCTCGGCGTCGTGCACCGAGCCGAGCATCCGGTAGCAGTGCGCCACCAGCTCGCGCCGGAAGGGCTCGGCCGCACGAGTGAACGCGTCGGTCAACGCGTCGGTCGTCGGCACGCCGGGCAGTTGTGGAACGCCTTGACGAGCCACTCGCCGCCGGAGGCGGCGAGCACCCGCGTCTCGACCGCCCACTCGGCCGGCGTGGTCTGCCCGGCCGGCACCACGCCGCCCTTGCTGACGACGATCGCCGCGCCGTCGAGGAACCGGACGCTCCGCACCTCGTGCAGCGCGTACGACCCCTTGAGCGGCCCGGCGAACATGGCCGCCATGGCGGCCCGCACCGCCGCCTTGCCCGGCAGGAACGTGCCCGGCAGCACCGCGGTCGCGTCCTCGGCGTAACCCGCGACGAAGGCGTCCGCGTCACCGGCCGCCCAGGCCGCGTACACGCCGTCGAGCACCGCCCGCACCGCGCTGTCGTCCTGTACAAGTGTGTTCGTCATGGGTGGGTAGACCCGTCACGTGCCCGCAAGGAATCGCCCACCCGGCGACGCTGCGCGCGGAACACCACGAACAGCAGCCGCAGCCCCAGCAGCGCGCTGATCACCAGGAGGTTGTAGCCGAACAGCTGGTTGAGCGTCACCTCCGGCAGCACCCGCGGCCCACTCGTGCTCGCCAGCAGCAGCACCGCCATGAGACCCGTCGCCGTCCCGGTGAGCGCCAGCAACACCTCGTGCAGCATGCCCGTGACCACCGCGCGGTCGCGCTCGTCGGCGAACAGCCGCACGTTCACCGACAGCCGGCCCTGCTCCAGTGCCGAGGTCACCCGGTCGACCCGGCGCGGCAGCCTGCGCAGCACGGGAAGCAGCGACAGCAGCTCCTCGGTCGCCGTCCGGCGCAGCGAGTCCGGCTGCATCCGCTCGCCGACCAGCGCGTTCGCGAACGCCCTCGACTCGAGCAGGATGTTGAACCCCGGCGACAGCAGCGCGAGCGTTCCCTCCATCGTCGCGAGCGCGCGGAACACCGCGGCGATCGGCGGCGGGATCGACAGCCTGAAGTCGGCCACCACGCGGAACAGGTCGGTGAACATGTCCAGGTCGGGTGCCTGGCCGTGCGCCACGTGCTTGGCGACGAGCCCGCCGAGCGCCCGCTCCAGCCGCTGCTCGTCGATCTCGTCCGGCCGGTCGACGATCTCCAGCAGCCCGTCGCGCAGCGCCGCCGAGTCGCCCCGGTCGACCGCGGCGAGCACGTCCCGCAACCCGTTGCGCAGGCCGGCGTCGAGCCGGCCGACCGAACCGAAGTCCAGCAGGCCCAGCTTGCCGTCGGTCAGCAGCAGCACGTTGCCCGGATGCGGGTCGGCGTGGAACACCCCGTACAGCAGCACCTGGCGCAGCACGCAGTCGAGCAACGCTCGGGCCAGGCCTTCCCGCCGCGCGGGCTCGACCGAGCCGACCGCCGCGCGCACCGGCTCGCCGTCCAGGCGGTCCATCACCAGCACCCGCTCGCTGGACAGTTCCGTGTGGACGGTCGGGACGGACACCTCGGTGCCGGTGTAAGCGGCGTTGACCGCGGCGATGTTGCGTGCCTCGACGCGGAAGTCGAGCTCCTCGGTGAGCGCGGCGGCGAACCCGTCGGCGAGGTCGACCACGCCGAGCGAGCGCGCCCACCTCGCGCGCAGCTCCAGCGAGCGCACGACCCGGTCGACGATGTCGAGGTCGCGCTCCACGACCCGGTCGATGCCGGGCCTGCGCACCTTCACGAGACGCGCTCGCCGCTGTGCAGCCGCGCCCCGTAGACCTGCGCGATCGACGCCGTGCCGAGCGGTTCGCGCTCGAACTCGGCGAACACCTCGTCCAGCGGCCGGCCCAGCTCGTCGACGAGGTCGCGCTCGATGGCGTCCTGGTCGACCGGCGCGACCTGGTCCTGCAGCCGTGACAGCTCGTCGATGTACGCGGCCGGCAGCAGGTCCGGCCGGGTGGAGAGGACCTGGCCGAGCTTGACGAAGGTGACCCCGCCGTCCTCCAGCGCGCGGCGCAGCGACCGGGCGAGGACCGCCTGCCGCTGCCCGCCGTCCGCCCGCCGACCCACGAGGTACTGGCCGATCCCGTGCTTCACCGCGATCCGGGTGACCTGCGAGTACCGCCGGGCCCGGCGGACGCGCCTGCGCAGCGAGCGGATCCGGCCGACCACGCCGAGCCCGCCGCCGCTGGGGAGGGCCATCTCGGCGAGGAACAGGAAGATCAGCGTGGCGAGGAACGCGCAGCCGGCGACGGGGATGAGCAGGCCGAAGAACGCGCCGGCCGACCGCTCGAAGGTCGGGACGAGCGCGATCATGATCCGCGCGGCGATCCCCCACCCGACCGCGGCCCCGATGAGCGCGCGGACGGTTCTGATCCGCACCCCGAGCACCCGCCGCGACGCGACGACCAGGGGCCACAGCATGAGGACGTAGAGCGGCAGGCTGAGCAGCCCGAATATCACGGTTGCCATTGCCGCTGATCGAAGCACACCGCGCCGCGGCCGTCCCGCGCCGCGTCCTGACCTGCATGTACAGCCTGGTCCGGTGAAGGCGGTCGTCTACTCCGGGTACCGGGAGCTGCCGGTGGTCACCGACGTGCCGGAACCCGCGTGCCCGGCCGGCGGGGCCGTCGTCGAGGTCCGGGCCACCGGGGTCTGCCGGTCGGACTGGCACTCCTGGCAGGGGCACGATCCCGTCGCGCTGCCGAACATTCCCGGGCACGAGCTCGCCGGCGTCGTGGCGTCGGTGGGCCCGGCGGTCACCCGATGGCGGCCGGGAGACCGGGTCACCGTCCCGTTCGTGTGCGGGTGCGGCACCTGCGCGTACTGCCTGGCCGGCGACGCGCAGGTCTGTCCACACCGGACCCAGCCGGGGTTCACCGGGCCCGGCTCGTTCGCCGAGCGGGTCGCGATCCACGCGGCCGACGCCAACCTCGTCGGGCTGCCCGAGTCCGTCGACTTCGTCACCGCCGCCTCGCACGGCTGCCGGTTCGCCACCGCGTTCCGGGCGCCCACCGTGCACGGCAGGCTCATGCGCGGCGACTGGCTCGCCGTCCACGGCTGCGGCGGCGTCGGCCTGTACGCGGTGATGATCGGCGGGCCCGCGAGCTCGGCGCCCACGTCGTCGACGACCCGGCGGCCATCGCGGAGCTCACCGGCGGCGGCGCGCACGTGTCGGTCGACGCGGTCGGCTCGCCGGTCACCGCCGTCAACTCGGTGCGGTCGTTGCGGCGGCGCGGCCGGCACGTGCAGGCCGGTCTCCTGCTCGGCACCGCCGCCACCCCGCCGCTGCCCATGGACCTAGCCTGACTTTCCTGCTTTGCCTGACTTGTGGCAGCGTTTCCGCTGGCCAGGCAGGGTTTTGGGCAGGCCGAGTGTATTACCTAACGTGGTGTCGCTGCTGGTCAGCGAGTCGGTGCGTAGCGCTCGATACCGAACAGGTCGGCGAGTTCACGTTGTGTGGCGGTGGTTTCGGTGAGCATCCGCTGGGCGCGGGGGCGGCCTTTGCCGCCGTCGTGGTAGAGCAGCACGGTTTCTTCGATCCCGGCCAGTTCGGCCAGGAGTTCGCGCACGGACAGGTGCAGGCCGGCTTGTTCGGCTTGGCGGCGCATGAGATGCGCGATCGTCAGGGCCAGCACGCAGTAGAAGACGTGAACGCGGATCTTCTGGTCGGTCCAGTGGTGCATCGGGCTGAACGACACCACGTGGGGATCCTTGAGTTGGCGGAACCCTGATTCGACTTCGGCTTGGGAGCGGTAGGCCGCCACCACCTCGGCGGTGGTCCAGCCGTCGCGGTTGGTGAACAGGATCCGCTTGCCGAACAGTCGGGTTTCCAGGCGTGTGCGGGCGGCGGTATCGGTGCGCCACCTCATCCGGAATGTGGCGGGCCCGTCTCCGGTGAGAGTCACAGTGATGACCTGGTCGACCCAGCGTGGCCGAAGGATCGCGGCGATGTCGGCTTCCACACCGACCCGGTCTTTGCGGGTGTTCCCGCGGGCCAGGCGGGCTTGCAGTTCAGCCAGTTGCTTGCGAGCCTTGGCCAGGGTCTGGGCGAAGCCGCGGGTCTGGGCGGCGTGCAGGGTCGGGGAGTGTGTCAGCACGGCGCGACGGGTGACACCCAGTGCGGTCACGGTTGTGTCGATGCATGTCACGCCAGGGTAGCGGGCTTCATCGACCACGCTAAAGGCTTTCCTGGGCAACGCCAGCAAACCGGGGTGGTCCGAGGGTGGCAGGGATCCGACGAACCCGATCCCGGTGGTTTCGACCTGTCCGTGGTTGGTGGTGGAATTCTGGCCGGCGTCGTAGATCAGGGTGAGGTCCTCGACGTGTTCGGTCAGATCCCGATACCGGGTCAGGAACTCGTCGATGACGGACGTGAACTGGGTGACGTCGGGGCGGTTTCCGGGGTAGGCGTGGGACAGCAGCGGGACGCCACCGTCGCGGGTGACCACCAGGGCCACCCCAACCAACCGCAGATCGGTTCTCTTCTGTTTCGCTTTGCCGCGCTGGGCGATCGGTGCCCGGTCGTTCGCCGAATCGATGAAGGTGGCGAAGTTCGTCATGTCCAGCACCAGCGCGGACAGGTCCAGGCCGAACTCGGTGACCATGCGCCGGCCGAGTTCGGCCTCGACCGCCTGTAGCTCATTGATGCCCAGACGGTCCATCGCGTCCCAAAACCTGCGGTGGTCCAGGGCCGAGGGGGCGATTTTCATCCAGCGTGGCCCGGCTGTGGTGTTCCACCAGTCGACGAAACCCAGCTTCGAGCACGGCGCCACGATCCGGTTCACTGTCGCCAATGCCAGATAGGTGCCGACCGTCGCGCCGGCGTGCGGGCGACGCGGCACCGCCTCGTCGATCACTCCGATCACGTCCAGGCGTTCCAGCATCCCCCAGACCGCGGCCAGGTCCCCGAACGCCTTGTGCTGGCTACGCACCGGCTCACCCGATGATGCGCCGGACAACTTGGCCATGACCTCCGCGGCACTGCCCAGATACTGCTGGGACACGATCCGTGGTTTGCCGTCCACCCGTGCGGACTCCACCAGGTAGTAGTACGTCTGGTTACCCTGACGCTTACCCACGATCGACGGCATATCTAGGTAATACACCAGAACCACCCAAAACCCAAGCAAGACAACGGAAGACACGCCGATCAATCACCAAAGCTGGAAAGTCAGGCTAGTGCCTCGTCACGGAAGGTTCAGCACTCCCGCGACGAGGCACCTGTCGTCGCGCAGGAGCAGTCCGTCCACGGCACGCACGGCATGGCCGCCCGCGACTACCCGCCGCGCTGTCCGCAATGGACAGTCCGGCCGCCGGTGCCGGCATCACCGTCGTCCGGCCGTAAGGTGGCCGCATGGCAGACGACTCGTTCAGATCGGTCCGGATCGAGCGCGACTCGGTCGGGCACTACACCGTGCACAACCCGCGCGGTGGCACCATCCCGGTCGGCGGCGACGACTTCTCGCCGGTCGAGCTGCTGCTCGCCGCCATCGGCACCTGCACGGCCGTCGACACCGACGTCGCCACCAGCCGCCGGGTCGAGCCGACGACGTTCACCGTCACGGTGAGCGGCGACAAGGTGTCCGACCAGGAGACCGGCAACCACATGGAGAACCTGGCCGTCACCTTCGACGTGACGTTCCCCGACGGCGACCGGGGCGACGCGGCCCGCAAGCTGCTGCCCCGCACGGTGAAGCTCTCCCACGACCGCCTCTGCACGGTCAGCCGCACCGTTGAACGCGGCACTCCGGTCCACCCGTCGATCGCCGGTTAGCGCAAACGCGCCGCGCGTTCCGGCGAACAGCGGGTCGACTGTGGCACATCGCGCCGGACTGTAACGCTACGTGGTGAACGGAACGGGTAGTAGAGACGAAGATGCCCCGAGTGAACCCCGGGGCATCTTCGTATCATGGGGAAGTCGACTTATTCGTGCCCGATGATTTCTCGGAATCCTTGTCAGACTTCTCCGAGGTGTCCATTCACGGGTGGCCCCGCGTTGGGGACGGTCAGGTTGTGATGTGGGTGGGGTGCCAGGGGTTGCCGGTGAGGGCGGTGTGGATGGTGTCGATGGCGCGGATGCCGTGGCCGCTGGCGCTGGTGAGGTAGGAGC